>CAYWKE010000007.1:0-19705 GCA_964459075.1 uncultured Candidatus Saccharibacteria bacterium
TCATCAGTGTCATGCCCGCTACAGCACAAGCCATTCCAGTTGGGAACCCCCTTGAGAAGCGTACCCACGTCTCGCTGTACCCGCGTGGACTCCCCGAGGCTGTCTACCCCTATGGGATACCACGCCGCGCAGTCCTCAGCAAAGCCCCCGACTTCCCCGAAGTAGAGCAGTTCTTGCTCGTGGATGGCTCGGTGTGGGGCCTGCGTGCACGCTTGGGCGCAGTTCACACTGAAGCTCCCGGCAGTGTCTGGGGACCACAAGCATTCCTCTTTGCCGCCGTACCGGTCGATGGCTCGGTCACCTGGTGTGAACGCGATGGAGAGCGTATCCCCGATGAACGCTGTGACCCTCTGTTCGGCGATTTGCTCATGCGCGATGGAGGCACTCAGGAGCAAGACTGGTTGCCCATCGAGCATATCCTCACAACGTTGCGTATCAAGGCGCCAGACGTGACGAGCGATGCAGCGACCCAGATCACGCAGCCACGCGAGAATGCACGCATCACGTCACCCGCTATCGTTCGTGGCACCGCACCCTCGTCGCTCACGTTCGAAGGGTACGTTTGGATCGAACTGCTCGATGAGCATGGCACGCTCCTTGGTGAGACCTTTGCGGCGTACGACAGTACGACTAGCGAGTTTGCAGGGACCCTGCGCTTTAGCGAAACGCGCGCTGATGCCGGGTACCTTCTCGTGCGCACACCTGGTATAGAGGCCGACGCGACCGCGGCAAACTACACCATACCGGTTCGCCTCTCGCGCTAAGTACGTTTTTCATTTACCGACACAAGAATGCGGTGTAGGTATTGGCTTAACCGGCAAGATGCTTGACGATAGACGATATCCGTCACGCACTCACACTTTTAGGTCCGACAGAGATGTTTTCCACAAGACCTGCAAGGCGACCCTGCGTACTATAAGAAGTGACGGACACACAAGGGCAGTCATTGGGATAGGGGACTGCCCGTGTATATCTGACTCTCACAAAAAAGTCGCCGTCGCCGTAAACACAACCCCGCATTCGGGCAAGACACAAGGGGGTAGGGCTATTTACTAGTGCGTAACCAATCGCGTGCCATGCCTACAATTGAAAAGATCGTGAAGCGAAACGGCCAGGTGGTCGATTTCGAACCGGAGAAGATCGTGGTTGCTGTTGAGAAAGCATTCAAGGCAGCGACCGGAGATAAGAACCACGCCGAAGCCGTTTCGGTAAAAGACCAGGTCGTTCGCTATTTGGTGGCGGGTTCCGCTGGGTCCACCCCCACCGTCGAGAAGGTACAGGATCTCGTTGAGCGTGCGCTCATGGAGCGCGGCTTTTTCGACGTCGCCAAAGACTACATCATCTACCGCTACGAACACCAGCAGATCCGTGAAGAGAAGCAGCAGCAGCTCTCAGCACAGATCGAAGAGAGCAAGCTCATGGTGACAAAACGCTCGGGAGAGAAGCAGCCGTTCAGCAAAGAGAAGTTGAAGAAGCGGCTTGCCTACGCTGCAACTGGGTACGAGGATGCGGTCAACCTCGACGCTATCATCACCCAGACCGAGCACGAGATGTACGACGAGATCAAGACGAAAGATGTAGGAGATGTAGCCATCATGGTGACCCGCTCGTTCATCGAGCGTGATCCCGCCTACTCGCACATGGCTTCACGACTCCTCCTTGACTCGATCTATGCCGACACCTTTGGCTACAAGGTGAACTACGACGACCTTGATGCCTCCTACCGTGGCTCATTCGTTGAGCACATCGAGGAGGCGGTCGCCAGTGGCTACCTCGACCCACGCATGGCCGAGTACGACCTCAAAGAGCTCTCCAACGCACTCAAGCCTGAGCGCGACGATCTCTTCCGTTACCTTGGTCTACAGACGCTCTGGAGCAACTACTTCATGAAGGATCCACGCACCAAGACCATCAAAGAAACACCTCAGGCCTTCTGGATGCGCGTTGCGATGGGTACCGCACTCACCGAGAAGACCAAAGAGGAGCGAATGCGGTGGGCCATCTCATTCTACGAGATCATGTCCGACTTCTACTACACTCCATCCTCGCCGACCCTCTACCACGCTGGCTGGACTCGCCCACAGCTCTCCAGCTGTTTCCTCTCAACGGTGACCGATGATCTGCACGACATCTTCCGCAGCTACAGCGATGACGCCCAACTGCTGAAGTACGCGGGTGGGGTAGGTAACGACTGGACGCCCGTGCGCGCGACCGGCTCTCTCATTGCGACGACCGGTGTCGAGAGCCAGGGTGTCATTCCGTTCCTCAAGATCGCCAACGACGTCACGGTCTCCATC
The DNA here is from genome assembly GCA_964459075.1 of uncultured Candidatus Saccharibacteria bacterium. Classification (GTDB taxonomy): domain Bacteria; phylum Patescibacteriota; class Minisyncoccia; order Phycocordibacterales; family UBA12088; genus CAYWKE01. The sequence continues at coordinate 2,298 of CAYWKE010000007.1, forward strand.
AACCGAAGTGGCCGCAGGCGCGGTGCCTCGGCGGTCTACCTCGAGACGTGGCACTACGACATCGAAGACTTCATCACCCTGCGCAAGCAGACCGGCGACGAGCGACGCCGCACCCACGACCTCAACACGGTCAACTGGATCCCCGACCTCTTCATGAAGCGTGTTGAGGCGGACGAGGAGTGGACCCTCTTCACACCTAGCGAAACACCAGATCTCCACGACCTCTACGGCCGCAAGTTCGAAGAAGCGTACATCGCGTACGAAGCACAGGCGAGCCGCGGCGAGATGCACGTGTGGAAGCGCATCAAGGCGAAAGACCTTTGGCGCAAGATGATCACCATGATCTACGAGACCGGCCACCCCTGGATGACCTTCAAAGACCCCTCGAACATCCGACAGCCTCAAGACCACTACGGCGTCGTCCACAACAGCAACCTCTGCACCGAGATAACGCTGGTGACGAACAAAGAAGAGACCGCGGTATGCAACCTCGGCTCCCTCAACTACGTCCGCTTCATCACCAACGGCACGTTCGATGAGAAGCTTGTTGGCGAGGTCATACCGACCGCAATGCGCATGCTCGACAACGTCATCGACGTGAACTTCTACCCGACTGAGCGCACCAAGACCAGCAACTCGAAGCACCGTCCTGTAGGTCTTGGTATTCGTGGAGTTCAGGATGCACTCTACTTGCTGGGCATCAACTTTGATTCGAAGGAGGCGGTCGAGTTCGCTGACAGCTCCATGGAGATCGTCGCCTACCACACCATCCTTGCCTCATCACTTCTTGCCAAGGAGCGCGGTCCGTACGAGACCTTCAAGGGTAGTAAGTGGGATCGCAACATTCTCCCCCAGGACACCATTCAGCTGCTGGAGAGTGAGCGCGGGATGCCCCTTGATGTGCCGCGTCACGAGCGACTTGACTGGAGTGCTGTCCGTGCATCGATCAAGCAGCACGGCATGCGCAACTCCAACACCATGGCGATCGCACCGACTGCTACCACAGCGAACATTGTCGGGTGCTTCCCCACGATCGAGCCTATCTACAAGAACCTGTACGTGAAGTCCAACATGGCAGGTGATTTCGTTGTCGTTAATTCATTCCTCATCGAGGACCTCAAGAAACTAGATCTTTGGAGCCGTGAGATGCTTGATAAGCTCAAGATGTACGATGGTTCGGTGCAGGAGATCGACGAGATACCCGACGAGATCAAGGCGAAGTACCAGGAGGTGTTCGACATAGACCCGAAGTGGCTCATCGACGCCGCTGCCTTCCGTGGCAGGTGGATCGACCAGAGTCAGTCTCTCAACATCTTCTACCGTGGTACCTCTGGTAAGGACATCTCAGACATCTACTTCTACGCGTGGAAAATGGGCCTCAAGACGACCTATTACCTACGCACGACCGCTGCCACGAAGGTAGAGAAATCGACCATGGATCACGCACAGTTCAAAAAGATCGAGGCAGACCGACTCGCAAAGCGCACACAAGCCGACGTGAACGTTCCCACGACTCCCGAGCCTACAGCAACACCGCAGGAGACACCAGCGCTCGCGCCGATCGCCGCAGCGCAGCCGTCGCCTCTTTCGGGATCCCTCACCGCACCACGCGCCACCTACACGGACAACACGTGTACCTCCTGCGAGGGCTAGTGCTGTCACAGTTCTTGTGTGGTATCGTACATCTCTCACGGATGAGGAAGTGGTTTTAGTAACGCTAACCAATACGCGCAATGAGTACCGTTAACGACCAAAGCACGTCGCAGATTCCCGAGCACATCACGACGTCAGCAACGACGAAGAAGGGTATCATCAATAACAATTCGACCGACCCGAATAAGATCCTCCCCATGACCTACAAGTGGGCCAGGGAGCACTACAAGAGTGGCGTCGCGAACAACTGGGTGCCTGAGGAAATATCCATGCAGCAAGATGTGGAGCTGTGGAAGAAGCAGGGCCCTGGTGCACTCACCGATGATGAGAGGAGGATGATACTCTGGAACCTCGGTTTCTTTTCCACCGCTGAGTCGCTAACGGCAAACAACATCGTTCTGGCACTCTATCGCCACATCACCAACCCCGAGTGCCGCCAGTACATGCTGCGTCAGGCCTACGAGGAGGCCGTCCACACGGATACCTTTATCTACTGCTGTGATACGCTCTCACTCGACCCCGACGAGGTGTTCAACATGTACCTCACCATTCCCTCGATCAAAGAGAAAGATGAGTTCGTGGTCAACCTCACCAAATCGGTCTTCGATCCGAATTTCTCCACCGAGGGAACGGAGAACGTGCAGAAGTTCGTCCACGACCTCGTGGGTTACTACGTCATCATGGAGGGTATCTTCTTCTACGCAGGGTTTGCGATGATGCTCTCGATGATGCGCAAGAACAAGATGGTCGGTGTGGCTGAACAGTTCCAGTACATCCTGCGGGACGAATCCGTCCACCTTGCGTTCGGCTCTGACGTCATCAACACCATCGTCGAAGAGAATCCTGAGATCTGGACCGACGCGTTCAAGCAAGAGCTTGTCGACCTCATCAAGCAATCCGTTGAGCTTGAGGAGCGCTACGCTGATGATGCACTTCCGCGCGGTATTCTCGGCCTCAATGCCGACGTTGTGAAGCAGTACGTCCGGTTCATTGCCGACCGCAGGCTTGAGCGTATCAATCTATCGAAGCAGTACAACGTCGAGAACCCATTCCCGTGGATGGCTGAGATCATGGACCTCTCCAAAGAGAAGAACTTCTTTGAGACACGCGTGACCGAGTATCAGACCGGCTCGCTCGAGTGGTAACCGTCTCTACTCCCCCTGTCTGCAGTCCACACCACCCCGCACTCCAACACGGCTGGGTGGTGTATACTGCTCTCATATGAGTGAGGTTGGGGTCGCGTTCCTTATTCCCGCAGTAGCGATATGGATACTCGTGACGACACTGTTCCTTATTGCGTGGTTCCTGAAGAACAATAGTATCGTCGACATCTACTATGGTCCGACGTTCCTTGGGGCGCTCTTGATGAGCGCAGCGGCTGCAGACGTTACTGCCCACCCGTTGCTGCTCCCTATGGGCTTCTTCTTGGCTCTCTGGGCACTTCGCCTATCGGTTCGTATCGCTCGCAAGAATCTCGGCAAAGATGAGGACTGGCGCTACCGCGTATGGCGTGATGCGTGGTCGCAGCGGGGGCGTGCCTACCTTGCGGCTCGCAGCTACCTGCAGGTGTTCATCCTCCAAGGATTCGTGATCTACCTGGTGTTCCTCCCGTTCACGCTGGTCTTCGCTTTTGGTGAGAACTACGTAGCACCACTCTTTTTCTGTGGGGCTCTTGTGTGGGCCATCGGGTATGCCTTCGAGGTCATCGCCGATCACCAGCTTGACCATTTCCTTGCGAACCCTGAGAATACGGGCAAGATCATGAAGTATGGGCTCTTTCGGTACTCACGCAGACCCAACTACTTTGGTGAATCAACACTGTGGTTTGGTATGGCGCTCATGGCAAGTGCTCTGGTGCCAGTCTACTGGATACCTGTTGCCTTTGTGAGCCCACTCGTTATCACCTACGTCGTCTACGCGATCACGGGACCGATCACCGAGTCTCGCTGGAAGAACAACTTTAGTTACCAAGAGTACGCCCGGGAGACGAACTACTTCTTCCCGTGGTTCCCGAAACGTCATGAGGAGCACGCGTAGCTTCACATCTCACGACCTCATACGACGTGGGTGGTTAGTTGGTATGGGAACAACGGCTCTACTCGTCGCTATCCTCACAACAGTTGTTCTCATTGAGCCGAGTGAGCGTTCGTGTGTCCGCGGTGCGGCACTCACCCTCTACGTAGACGCACGGGAGGTTTCTGAGCACCAGATCTCTGAAGCCGATTCGTTGATCGATGCCGTGCGCGTGATAGAGTGCGCAACTGAGCGTACGCAGTGCATCAACGCCGGTGTTCTCGTGTACCCGACGTGGGAGTTTCCTGACGGATCGCGCCACGAGGGTCTGTTGGAGAGGGAAGCTATAGTATCGCTCGCTGGATGCGGTAGCTCTTGACTTGAGCTCGCACTGAATTTCGCGTAGACTACGAACTCATGAACAAATTCACTATTGCGGGCGTGTTGGTCGTACTGGCCATTGTCGGCATCTCAGCACTTTCGTTTGTCTCATCATCTCCTGCCGAAGCGGGGGAGTACGATGAGTTCGCGCAGTGTATCGCAGATTCTGGCGCAACATTCTACGGCGCATTCTGGTGTGGCGCCTGCAACCAACAGAAAACCCTGTTCGGTGCCTCAGCAGAGCATCTGCCCTACACTGAGTGTAGTCTTCCGAATCGAAGCATGAGCAGCGTATGTCAAGACGCGAACTTAGAGGTATTTCCTACCTGGGAGTTCGGCGACGGCAGCCGCATTACCGGCACCCGCTCAATGCTCGAGCTCGCTGAACGTACTGGCTGCACACTTAGTGAGGATGAAGCATCCACCCCTACTGAGGAAGAGCTGTCACCGATAGACACCACTACTCCCGAAACACAGGAAGCCACAAGCTCGCCCACAGAGATACAAGAGGAATTTTCCGGTACCTCAACGCCTCCCACAGCAACCACGACGCCTCTCCCGTAATGTCACCCATCTCCTTTGAGGTACATGCGCGCGATCCGCACAGCCGGGCGCGCGCTGGTGTCATTCACACTCCGCACGGCGATATCGAGACCCCCGCATTTGTTGGTGTGGCTACCCTAGCCACCCTCAAAGGCCTTCCCCTCGAGCTCCTCGGCGGTTCTCCTCTTTCGGTGATGATCGCAAACACCTACCACCTCTACCTCAGACCCGGGGAAGAGCTGGTTCGCTCGGCAGGCGGTCTGCATGAGTTCATGGGGTGGGAGGGTCCCCTGATGACCGACTCTGGAGGGTTCCAGGTGTTCTCCCTTGGTGCCGCATTCGGTAAGACCCTGACCAAGGTCGCCAAAGAGGATATTGACTCGGTCGAGAATTTACGGAGCCCTTCCGTGTGGGACCCCGAGGTACTCACCCAGCACGGCAAGCTCGCGGTCATCGATGACGAAGGGGTCACCTTCACCAGCCACCTCGACGGCTCACTACACCGCTTCACGCCAGAGCGCTCGGTCGAGATTCAGCACGCCCTTGGGGCTGACATCATCTTTGCGTTCGATGAATGTACCGCCGCGACCGCTGATTGGACGTACCAGAAAGAGGCGATGGAGCGCACCCATCGGTGGGCAGAGCGCTCCCTGAAAGCCCACCGCAGAAATGTCGAGGCCAACCAGAAGCAAGGTCTGTTTCCGGTCGTACAGGGAGGACGCTTCGAGGACCTACGTCGTGAGAGCGCACGATTCCTTGCGAGCATGGACGTACCGGGATTTGGTATCGGCGGCTCCTACATCAAAGAGGACATCGATAAGGCGGTCGAGTGGGTAATTGATGAACTCCCTGAGGATAAGCCGCGCCACCTCTTGGGTATCGGAGAACCGGACGACCTCCTCTCAGGTATCGAGAAAGGGGTCGACCTCTTTGACTGTGTGCAGCCCACGCGTTTAGGGAGGACGGCCATGGTCTACACGAGCGAAGGGAAGCTGAACCTACTCAACGAGCGGTTTCGTGATGACCTCACCCCCATCGAGGCGAGCTGCTCATGCCCGGTCTGCTCTCGGTACACCCGTGCTTACCTCGCGCATCTCTTTCGAGCGCACGAGACTCTCGGGGGAACGCTTGCGAGTTTGCACAACGTACATTTCCTCTCAACACTCGTCGCACAGCGTCGCAAAAAAATTTTGTCGCAGTACGCTGCCTAACTTGCTATACTCGCCCCTATGGCGTTCACACTATCGACCGACAAAACACCCGCCGGTGATCAGCCGGAGGCGATCAGCGTACTCACGGAGGGTGTGCGGCAAGGGCTCATGCACCAGACCCTGCTCGGGGTGACCGGCTCAGGGAAGACCTACACAGCCGCCAATGTGATACGGAACATCGGCAAACCCACCCTTGTCATCGCTCACAACAAGACGCTTGCCGCACAACTCACCCAGGAGTACCGCGAACTCTTTCCCGAGCATGCTGTGTGCTACTTCGTCTCCTACTACGACTACTACCAACCGGAGGCATACGTCCCCACCTCAGACACCTACATTGAGAAGGAAGCTCAGGTGAACCAGGAGATCGATCGCCTCCGCCACGCTGCCACCCAGGCACTCTTAACGCGAGATGACGTCATTGTTGTGGCGTCGGTCTCGTGCATCTACGCGCTGGGCTCACCCGAGGAGTACAAGAAGGTGCATGTCCCGATCACCGTCGGTGATCGGGAGAACCGCGCCGACCTCATCCGCAAGCTCATCTCCATCTACTTCTCGCGTACGAACGCTGACCTTACCCCAGGGCTCTTTCGTGCGCGTGGCAACATGATCGAGATCATGCCGATCAATGAGCGGGTCATCTACCGGGTCTCATTCACCGGTGAGACGGTGACCGCGATCACCGAGATCGATGCGGTCTCGCGTGCCATCGTGCGCGACCTTGACACGGTCTTCCTTTTTCCCGCGAAACACTACGTCACGCCAGAGGATGAGCGCGTGCGCGCGATGGAGGATATCAAAGCAGAGCTGCAGCAGCGGCTGGCTGAGCTCGACGCAGCTGGAAAGATACTCGAGCACGAGCGCCTCAAGCGACGCACGAATCACGACCTCGCCATGATACGCGAGATCGGCTACTGTAACGGTATCGAGAACTACTCGCGCCACTTCGACGGACGCGCACCGGGCGAGGCCCCCTATACCTTACTCGACTACTTCCCGAAGACCGCTGACGGACGCCCCGATTTTCTCACCATCATCGATGAGTCCCACGTCACCATCCCCCAGCTTGCCGGGATGTACGCAGGCGATCGGTCACGCAAAGAGACGCTCATTGAGCACGGGTTTCGCTTACCCTCGGCTGTCGATAACCGCCCGCTGATGTTCGAAGAGATCGAGGAGCGCTTAGGGCAGCGCATCTATACCTCAGCGACACCCGCCCAGTACGAACGTGAGCGCTCTCACCCCCCGCACGGGGCCACGGTTGAGATGATCATTCGCCCGACAGGCTTGGTCGATCCGGCGATAACCGTCAAACCCATTGTCTCCTCTGATGTGTACGGTGGGCAGGTCGCGGACATCATCGCGGAATCCGAAGCGGTCGTCGCTGCGGACGGGCGTGTGCTCATCACCACCCTCACCAAGCGCATGGCGGAGGATCTGACCGAGTACCTGCGCGGTAAAGGCGTGTCTGCGGAATACATTCACAGTGATGTGAAAACAATCGAGCGCATCGAGATCCTGACGAAGTTCCGTAAGGGCGACTTTGATATTCTCGTTGGGGTGAACCTCCTGCGTGAAGGACTCGACCTTCCTGAGGTCGCGCTCGTTGGTATTCTCGACGCAGATAAAGAAGGGTTCCTGCGCTCCGAGACATCGCTCATCCAGACCATGGGGCGTGCGGCACGCAACGTACACGGACGGGTCATCCTCTACGCTGATGAGATGACACGTTCAATGGAGAGCGCCATTGGCGAGACCGAGCGACGCCGCGTGCTGCAACTCGCGTACAACACCGAGCATAACATCACCCCGCAGAGCATTACGAAAGCCATCACCGACATCACCGAGACGCTCACCCGAGAACACGAGGCGGCGGTCGCGACCCTCATGCAGATAGATCAAGAGCGGCTTCAGAGTGACCCTGAGGGGCTTCTTGAGGAGAAGCGAAAACAAATGAACGAGGCGGTCAAACTGCTCGACTTCGAGACCGCTGCTCTCCTTCGAGACGAGATCCGCGAGCTGACCGAGCGAGTACGAGAGGCCTCGCAGCGAGCTCAGAGCGGGGAGAACCAGTCTTAACGAGCACACAGAGTGGGTGCTACACTGAGCCGTATGCTCACCTTCGGTACCGGCACCTCGCACAACGCCGACAGTTTTGCTGCAGCGGTCGAAGCGACCGAGCTTGCATTGCACGACATCGACACACCCTCACTCCTATTCGTGTTTGCTGCACATACCTACGATCACCACGCAATCATCCAGGGCGTGCGCTCGGTCAATGAGAAGGTGACCATTGTTGGTGGGTCGACCGCTGGTGAGATCACGCCACACGAGGTCACGACTGACCCTTCGGTGGTCGTGATGGCGCTATCAGCCCCTCAAGGAGCTGTTGCGGGTGCTGCGGTTGAGATGACCGAGGGTAAGGCATTCGAGAATGGCACCGAGCTTGCGGCGCTCTTGCGTGAACAACTCGGCAGCGACCCCGCAACGGTCGTGGTGTTTCCCGACGGACTCTCGCCTGGTATAGCATCTTTACTGCGGGGTATCGAGCGTGAGTTGGGTACCGGATGCACCGTCTTCGGAGCGTCTACCGCGGACGGGGAACGCTTCAACGAAACCACACAGTACTTCAACAACCTCCCCCTGACCCGCGCCACTGTTGCTGTCGCGTTCTCTTCTGCCATCAAGGTCACCGGAGCGGCACACCACGGGTGGAACCCGGTCGGCCTCCCGCAGAAAGTGACAACCGCTGAAGGAACGATCGTTTCAACAATTGGCTCAGACACTGCGCTTACCTTCTACGAATCCTACCTGGGCGCCGACCTGGTCGATGCCCTTGATGAGACCACGCACCTGGTCGATCTTGCGAAGACCTACCCCATTGGGTTTCGTGATGAGATGACCAACGAGCTTCTCTTGCGTGTCCCCCACTTCCTCCGGAAACCTGGTTCGATCGAGTTTGCCGGTGAAGTACCCGAGGGCGCTGAGGTGCGTTTAATGATCGGCGGAAAGGATGAAGCGCATGAAGCAGGGAAGCGTGCCGCTACCCAAGCTCGCGAAGCCACACCCGCATCGCCTCGTGCCGCACTCATTCTCGCAAGCCACATCAGGAAGACGGTCTACGGCAGAAGTGAGGAGGCTCGAAAAGAGGTCGCCGATATCCATGAGATCGTTGGCGAGAAGCTTCCGCTCGTTGGGTTCTACGGGCTCAGTGAGATCGCCCCACAACTACACGCGGAAAAGGGGAAGATCAAACCCAGTTCAGCGCGCATGCTCAATGGCAGCGTGCTCGTCCTCCTGTTCTCTGCGACAGATTGAGTGAGTGCGTTCGACCTGCTAGAATGCACTATTCATGCAGGAGTTCATACGCATTCGGGGCGCGCGCACCCACAACCTCAAGAACATAGATGTCGACGTCCCCCGTAACACCATGGTGGTATTTACGGGTCTGTCGGGTTCAGGCAAATCATCACTTGCGTTCGACACCATCTTTGCTGAAGGGCAACGTCGGTACGTCGAATCTCTGAGTGCCTACGCGCGACAGTTCCTCAACCAGCTCCAGAAACCTGACGTAGAGGAGATCACCGGACTCTCACCTGCCATCTCGATCGATCAAAAGAGTCGCTCGAACAACCCTCGCTCAACGGTCGCGACCATAACCGAGATCTACGACTACCTGCGTATCCTCTACGCGCGCATCGGCCGCGCCTACTGTCCACTCGATCACACCCGTATTCAAAAGCTCTCGCACGAAGAGATACAGCGCCACGTTCTCGCGTCGCTCGAGTCCAGTGACCTCAAGAAAGGTACGAAGATGGTCATGGGGATACCCTACAGTGACGCGAAGATCCGCATCTTTGCGCCCATTGTGGTCGGCCGCAAAGGTGAGTACTACCAGCTCCTCTACGACCTACTGTCCAAGGGCTTCGAGCAGGTCTTGATCGATGGGAAGCTTCACAGTTTGCGGGAGAAGATCGAGCTCTCCAAGACCAAGCGGCACGACATAGACGTGCTGGTCGACGAGCTCTTTGTCTCAGAGTTCACGGTTTCACCCAAAGATGCTCGCGAGCGACTCTCAGAGGCCATCGAGACAGCGCTGAACGAGTCAAACGGACTCCTGAAGCTCGAGCACCCCGACGGCACCCGTACCAAGCTCTCAAGTAAGTTCATCTGTCCCACCTGCGGCGAACCTTTTCCTGATATCGAACCACGACTCTTCTCCTTCAACTCGCCGTACGGTGCGTGTGCTAACTGCAATGGCTTGGGAACGGTCGGTTTCTTTCACGATGAGATCTGCCCCATCTGCAGTGGTGCACGCCTGCGATCTGAAGCACTCCACGTCTACCTCGGAGGCGACGCGTGGGGAGAAGGAAAGAACATTGTAGAGTTCACCCACCTCACCATCACGCAGGCACAGGAATTCCTTGCATCGCTCACCCTAAGTGAGCAAGAGCGGGAGATATCAGATGTGCTCATTCGCGAGATCAGCGATCGTCTCCAGTTCATGATCGACGTAGGTATTGATTACCTCTCGCTTGACCGCAAGGCCAACACGCTCTCCGGCGGCGAAGCGCAGCGCATTCGCCTGGCAAGCCAACTGGGCTCTGGACTTGTGGGTGCCCTCTACGTACTCGATGAGCCATCGATCGGTCTGCACCAGCGCGACAACAACCGACTCATCACGACGCTCCTCAACCTGCGCAACCTGGGAAACACCATCATCGTCGTCGAACATGACGAGGACACGATATTCGCCGCAGACTACCTGGTCGATATCGGTCCTGGTGCCGGCGTCCACGGGGGCGAGGTCGTGGCATCGGGGTACCTCGACAAACTCCTCACCGCAAAAAAGAACACCTCGGGCTCCCTCACACTCTCCTACCTACGCGGCGAGAAGCGCATTGAGATCCCCGACGAGCGCCGTAGCGAAGAGGCAGGGTGGCTCCGGGTGCGCAACGGCAACGTCTACAACATCACCGAGCTCAATGCGGACATCCCTCTGGGTCGGTTCACCGCGATCACCGGCGTGTCCGGTTCGGGCAAGTCATCATTCATGTATGAGATCCTACACAAGAACCTGCTAGGTCGCCTTGAGAAACGACACCGTACCACGGCGCTCCACAACTGCTCTTCGCTCACCGGCACCGAGTACCTCAGTCGCGTGATCCTCATCGATCAGTCACCCATTGGTCGCACCCCCCGCAGCAATCCCGCAACGTACACCGGTGCATTCACATTCATACGCGAACTGTTCGCCACAACGACCGAGGCGCAGGCGCGTGGCTGGAAACCAGGCAGATTCTCCTTCAACGTGAAGGGTGGGCGCTGCGAGGCGTGCCAGGGTAATGGCGCTATCGCCGTTGAGATGCATTTCCTGCCGACCGTCTTCGTGACGTGCGACATATGTGACGGGAAGCGATTCATGAAAGAGACCCTGGAAGTTCGCTACCACGGCAAGAACATACATGAGGTTCTCGAAATGACCGTCGAGGAAGCGTGCCAGTTCTTTGGCGACATACCTGCTGTCCACGATCGGCTCAAGACACTCATGGACGTCGGGCTTGCCTACCTCAAGTTAGGTCAGTCCGCGACCACACTCTCCGGAGGTGAGGCACAGCGCATCAAGATCGCGTCTGAACTCTACCGGCAGCACACCCAGAAGACCATCTACCTACTCGACGAACCAACGGTGGGTCTGCACTACGCCGATGTGCAAAAGCTCATCGACATCCTCCAGCTTCTGGTCGACCACGGCAACACGGTCGTGACCATTGAACACAACATGGATTTCATCAAGTGCTGTGATTATATCGTTGATATCGGCCCTGAAGGAGGTGCGGGTGGTGGTAAGCTCGTCGCCCAGGGGACCCCAGAGGAGGTAGCCAAAACGAAAGGTTCACACACGGGCACCTACCTCAAGAAGGTGTTGGCACGGTGATTGCGCTCACACCCCACCACCGTGGTATAGTGTCGCTATGGCAGCACACCTTGATACTACCGTCCTGATCATCGAGGATGACCCTATCCTCGGCGAATTGGTCGAGCTCATCGTCAAGAAGTCGTACACGACCACCCTCACGCCGACGATGGTCCTTGCCGAGCAGTTCCTCGGCGATAACGAACCACCTGACATCATCCTCATCGACATCATCCTCCCCGATGGGAACGGCTTCGATCTTCTCCGCAAAATACGTACGAACGAGCGCTATGCGAATAGTCTGTGCGTCATGTTCACGAACCTCTCACAGGCGAGCGACAAGTCACGTGCATTCGAGCTGGGCGCGGATGAGTACTATGTGAAAGCGAACATCGATCTCAGCAAGCTTCCTGAGCTGCTCTACGAACTGCTCCAAAAAAAGCGAAGTGGGCAACCTACACGTGACGAGAACGGAGAAGGGGTGTAAAATGACACTTTAGAGCAACGGCAACATGGATAAGGAGAAGCCAGATGTCGGCGTTTGCGGACGACACCACTACCAGGATGCTTCTCGGTAGCATAGACAAGGCACGAAGTGTTCTCAGTGCATTGTGGCTTTCGCATAAATTGATTCTCCATTGCCAGAGGAACGAACTCAATGTTGACAGTGGACTGGTAGGCCGTATGAGAAATGGAGTGCTTACCGGTGGTCATTGGCAACGCACGGTGAGTTTTCTTCTAATCAATCGAATCCTTTGGAGCGCATTCGTACTGCTCCATCCTGTCATTAAGAAAGAAGCACGTGAGCTGCCCGCTTATCATATCAGCTGATCTTGATCCCGGTTCGTCCCCCCCCCGCTGTCCACCGGCGGGGCTCGTGTTTGCTTGCCCGAGGTGGGCAAGAGGTGATATAACTGAGCGATGGATGAGCGACCGGTCGTACTGATGATCGAGGACGATATGGTGTTGCGCAACATTGCAGGTAACCTCCTCTCCAAGCACTTCGATGCTACCTGCGCCCTCAACGGAGTATCGGCACGCTCCTACCTCAAGACCCACACTCCCGACGCATTCCTCATCGACATCATGCTGCCGGATGCGAGCGGGTTCGACCTCCTCGCAGAGTGGCGTGCAAACGACACGTACAATGATTCTGCGATGATCATGTTCACGAACCTCTCTGAATCTGCTGATCGCAAGCGTGCACTCGATCTTGGTGCTGATGGGTACTACGTCAAGGCGGATATCGACATCTCTGAGCTGCCAGACATCATCACGAAGCACATCAAGAAGCGACGTGGCAAAGGTGGCTGGTTCGGCTAGACCAGCGTGCGTCTCTCGGGTAGCATAGTTTCGTGACCCGTGAGGACCTCAAACAGGTAGAACTCCCCGACGCCCCCGGCGTCTATTTTTTTCGTGATGGGCGCGGTAGCGTGCTGTACGTAGGTAAAGCAACCTCGCTGCGTGATCGAGTACGCAGCTACTTCAGTAACGACCTCATCAAGACACGCGGGCCACGTTTGGTAGACATGGTCACTCGCGCGCACACCGTCACCTGGGAAGAGACCGATTCTGTACTGGAAGCACTGATACTAGAGGGGAGCTACATCCGACGCTACCATCCGCCTGCAAATACGGACGGGAAAGATGACAAAAGCTACAACTACGTCGTCTTCACACGTGAGGTCTATCCACGTGTCCTCCTCGTGCGCGGCAAGGCACTCGAGGAGCCTACTGAGCGCAAGAAGTATGCTGCTGTGTTCGGACCGTATCCACACGGCGCGCAACTCAGGGAGGCGCTGCGCATCATTCGGAAGATCTTCCCCTTCTTTGATACCAAGCGACCCGTGACCGAAATGACGAACAAGCACCACCGTGGTCGTATCATCTTCAACCAGCAGATAGGCCTCTACCCGAGTGCGCAGGACACGCACGCACGCGAGGAGTACGCGCAGACCATGCACCACCTCAAGCTCTTCTTTCAAGGGAAGAAAAAACAACTCCTTCGGGAGCTCGAGCAGGCCATGCACCGAGCCGCTGCACGGGAGGCCTTCGAAGAAGCAGCCGAGTACAAGCGAAAGATCGGTGCGCTCACGCACATCCGTGACGTATCCCTCATCAAACGAGATCCAAGTGAGCGTGCGCGAGGGGTGCGTATCGAAGCGTATGACATTGCGCACCTTGGGGGGTCTGCCATGGTGGGCGTGATGATTGTTATGGAGGATGGAGAGCTTGTCCCAGCCCAGTACCGCACGTTCACCATTCGCTCGGTCAATCGAAGCAATGATACCAAGGCCTTGACCGAGGTGCTTGAGCGACGCCTGGCGCACCCTGAGTGGCCCTATCCCTCCCTTGTGGTCGTCGATGGTGGTACGGCGCAGCTTCGCTTCGCACGCGACCTGCTGCGCCTCCACGGGTACCACATCCCCGTTACGGCAGTCGTCAAGGATGATCGGCACCGCCCCAAGGAGATACTCGGTGCCAAAGCCGACCGTATGGGGAGGGAAGAGGATATCCTTCGGCTGAATGCTGAAGCCCACCGCTTTGCTATCGCCTTCCACAAAAAGCGTCGTGCCAAAGCACTCATGGGGAGGTAGAATAGAAGCATGAGTCAACGAACCCGGGTCGGAGTGCTGCGCGGCGGCCCTTCAAGCGAATACGAAGTGTCCCTCAAGACGGGAAGTGCGGTTCTTGCGAACCTCGATCAGAACAGGTACGAATCAAAAGATATCTTCATTGACCGCTCGGGGATGTGGCACCTGTATGGCAGGCCCATCGCACCAGAGCGAGCTATCAACCAGCTCGATGTCGTTTTTCTCGCACTCCACGGAACGTTTGGCGAAGATGGGCAGGTACAGAGGTTGCTCGAACGGCACGGTGTGCCATTCACAGGTTCTCGCTCACTCGCCTCTGCGCTCGCCATGAACAAAGTGATGGCAAAGCATGTGCTTCGCGACACCGGAGTTCGTATGGCCGCACACAGGACGGTCTCATACGACGACCTCACACCCGAACTCACGTTTGAGCTGTTTCGTACCTTCCCACAACCGTGTGTCATCAAGCCACTGGCAAGCGGTTCGTCGGTAGGGGTCGGTATCGCTATGAATTTCGATGAGTTCGTTACCGCTCTTGAGCGTGGGTTCATGGAGTCCGACACCATCATGCTCGAAGAGTTCATATCTGGTATTGAGGCCACGGTCGGTATTCTCGAGAAGTTTCGCAATGAATCCCACTACGCACTACCCGACATAGAGATACGTCCGCACAAGGGACGTTCATTCTTCGATTACGAAGCGAAGTACCAGGGAGCGTCTGAGGAGATATGCCCGGGGAGGTTTGATGCAGCCACCAAGCAAGAACTTGCTCGTGTCGCTCGCCTTGTCCACCAAACCTTGAACCTCTCTCATTACTCGCGTTCGGATTTCATGGTAGGGAAACGTGGCATCTATTTCTTGGAGGTCAACACACTGCCCGGCCTCACCGAGGCATCACTACTGCCACAAGCAGTGCACGCCGTAGGGGTGCCATTCCCCGCATTTCTTGACCACCTGGTCGGGCTTGCACGGATACATCGCTGAGTCAAAGGATGAATTGACGGTCAAGTACAGTTATCCACAGGTACGGTATTTACATTTCAGCCCAACGGGCGTTTCCTGAGAGAACTAAGGTCGTTTACAAGGTGGGGTAATAGAAGCAATGGCATATGTATGGACCAGGAGTGCGCTATGCACATCACGCTGGTCCAGACATGGTCTCCATGTACATTCGATTGTACCACGCGCTTCCAGCGCTCACTCACGGAGAGGGGGGCATGAAGAAAGCGTGGCTGGTCGAGCTAGCCAGCGTGATAGTGTTAGCAGTCGTGATCGCACTGATCGGCTAAACGAACAAACCGGGTGGAGGCCCGGTTTGTTAGTTGGAAAGACCCGAGAGGACTTGGTCACCTCGCTCGACAGTTTGTTCGCACGTTGTGCTCCAAACTGTCTGAGCTCCTCGACCCCAACACATCCGACAAGCACTCCTCGCACACTCGTCGTCTTGTATACCGGATGTGTCTTTCAAGTCCTCTCGGGTCTCACAACGCATCTACACCCGATGCATTTGCATCGGGTGTAGTGCTTATGTGGACCCGAGAGGACTTGAACCCCCGACCTCCTGAGTGCAAAACAGGCGCTCTAGCCAACTGAGCTACGGGCCCACACACCAACGTTGCGATTGCGCTCCGCGCGTTTTTCGAAGAAAAACTATCGCAAAGTTGGTGTGCGGACGGGCCCACCGGCAATCTAGAACAGGTGACATTTTCCACTCTGTTCCATTGGTGCGACGTATGATACGATACTTTCTCGATGCCCGCAAGGACATCAACCGGGCTGTAGCATAGTGGTAGTGTGCACGATTCGGGTTCGTGCGGTCCGAGTTCGATTCTCGGCAGCCCGAACGAGCGTTCGAGTCCATGGTTGGGGTATAGTACAGTGGTAATATGCGCCCATGTCGGGATTAGATGTAGTGTCGGGGTATAGTACAGTGGTAGTATGCGCCCATGGGGTGGGTGTGACATCGGTTCGATTCCGGTTACCCCGACACTACATCTAATCGGAAGCATGGGAGACTTCCGGTGTGGCCCGGGTTCGCCAAGCACCAACAATGGTGCGGGGTAAAATTCCCGGCAGCCCGTTAAAACGTTCGGTGAACGCTTTAACGATGGTTGAATCGTGAATGTAAGCCAGCGACCTTAGCTCTGCTATGGGTGCTGAGCACTGAAGCGACCTATGAACTCGAATGATACAGCGTATTCGATCGTACTGTTCTACAAGTACGTGCACATTGATGATGCTCGCGAACTTGCATCGGCGGTTCGTTGTGAAGCTGTTGAGCTTCGCCTAACTGGACGTGCGATCATTGCAGGAGAAGGCATCAACGCCACCTTCGAGGGTACAGCTGATGCTGTGTCGTCATTCATCGCGTGGCTCAAGGAGGACGAACGATTCGCCGATGTTGATTTCAAGACAAGCCTCGGCACCGGCATAGCATTCCCCAAACTCTCCGTGAAAGTACGCGCAGAGATCGTTGCTTCGTTCCTGCCACCCGAGATCGACCCGACCAAAGACACCGGCACACACATTCCGCCTGAGACACTGCGCTCATGGTACGAGCAAGGTGAGGACTTCGTCATCATCGACATGCGCAACTCATACGAGTATCAAGCGGGACACTTCCGCAACTCGGTCGACCCCGGCATGGAAAACTTTCGCGACCTACCCAACGTCGTACACAAACTCACTCACCTCAAAGATAAGAAGGTGCTTCCCGTGTGTACCGGCGGCGTCCGCTGTGAAAAAGCCAGTGCCTATCTAAAACAGCAAGGGTTCAGTCAGGTCTATCAGCTTCAGGGTGGCATGCATCGCTACATGGAGGCGTACCCGGGAGAGGATTTTGAGGGCGAGCTCTATGTGTTTGACGAACGCAAACTGTGGAGTAATGCCCCTAAAGATACGATCAAAAAGGTGGGTACCTGTTCCGTGTGTGATGCAAAGACCAACAACATCGAGAACTGCCGGTTCTCAGAGTGCCCCAAGCAGTTGTGCGTGTGCGAGGAGTGTCGTACCATTTCCGCTGTCCCGGCACACTTTTGCGGTCTTGAGTGCCACAGTAAGCACACTAGAAGGGAAGTATCACACGCGGGCCATTAG
>CAYWKE010000007.1:19805-31272 GCA_964459075.1 uncultured Candidatus Saccharibacteria bacterium
ATCGACGGCATGGGGCTGGCACTCTCCACCACGCTCGTTGGCTCCGTTCTCAACTTGTGGCTCATGTCGTGCTACAGGATTCTGGAATACGGCTCGGCGAAGCTTCTCGCGGAACTTCTGGAGCGGGGGTCAACCAATGAGGGGTGAACCGTTCTTCAACGTGGAAGATGAATCGACGGTCTTCCGCGATGTGCTGATGTTGGCCCTCGCGGGTTTCATGGCCATCGTCATCTTACTTCTTCCGCACCTAAACCCGCCCGGAACCAAAGAAACGGCGTCAAGCGAGCCGCCGGGACGTGTTGTCGTAGAGGCGCGTTGGCCCGACAACCTCGCGACCGACGTCGATCTGTGGGTGCAGGCGCCCGACGACGTGCCGGTCGGCTACTCCAACAAAGGAGGGGCAATCTTCAACCTCTTGCGGGACGACCTCGGCATCCGAGCCGATTCGACACCACTCAACTACGAAATCAGCTTTAGTCGGGGTATCCCCGCTGGCGAGTACACGGTCAACTTGCACCTCTACCGTGACGAATCAGGAACACCTATGGTACCGGTCACGGTAACGGTTAGCGTAAAGGCCGATCCTGACCGTGGAACCAAACAGATCCTGTTAAGCGAAGTCAACCTCGAACACGAGGGCAAAGAGATAACCGTATTCCGCTTCACATTGAACAAAGACGGGGAACTCGTCGCCGGAAGCGTCCACGCGCTTCCTAAAGCTTTGCGACAAGGGGGAAGGACATGACTCTCATTCCTCTTCTCTACCTTGCCATGATCGCGCTCGTCGCTGCCATCGTGGCGCTGACACTCTGGGCACGAGTGCGGCGCCACCTCAAGGTGCTAGTCTTGATCCTGACCGCGGTATGGGTGGTGGTCGCCTACGTCGCATACATTGACCTGCTGAGCCGGCCCAAACCGGTCGAGCTCGAATTCTTGCGCGCCTCGACACCCGAGGCAGAGGTGTTTGCAGGTCGTGTTGTCGAAGGCGAGGCCATCTATGTCTGGCTCGGTTTCCCGGACGTCATCGAGCCGCGCGCCTATCGGCTGCCATTCGACCGGCAGATAGCCGAGGAGCTCCGCAAGGCTCTCCGGGAGGGCGAGCGGACGGGCTCGGGTGTGCGCATGCGGCTGCCGTTCGAGCCGAGTCTCGACGACGGCGAACCGCGCTTCTATGCGCCGCCACAGCCGCGCACACCATTGAAACCTGTCCCGGAAGGGAGTTCGCCGCTCAAGTTCAACCGTCCTGGCGTTGACGCCTAGAGTTGCCCGCTTTCGGGCTTCGCGACCGGTACCACCGGTCGCGTTTTTTTTCATCACTGTTGTAACCTCGCTCGCACGGTAGCTACTCGCAGGCGCGAGTCTCAGGATGCGAAGTGCACTACTCGATAGAGTTTTGTAAACCGGTGTATAACTACCTACCTTCAACGTAGTACGTTGTGTACACTGTTGAGCATGGGAAGCGAAGGCTTAGATAATCCAGAACGATTTCGGGTGCGCCCACCGAAAAGTCACCTTGTTGTGCCACCACTTGCCGAAGGTTCCGATGGGGTTCCGGATGGAGAACAGCTCATGCAAGAAAACACACCAGCAAATCTGAAGCGTGTGGGTGACCCGGATGGCATATTCGATACGGGGGAGAATAAGGAAGTGTCGTCAACAGAACGAGGCACCATGCACTAAGTGACATCCCACCGTGACAAGGTCTTGCCGGCCATGAGCAGTGTAGAGGTGGCCCTGGAAGCAGAGATCAATGCGAACATATGCCCACACACGATAAAGTAGTCATGCTCGTGTTCTTTGGCCTTGTGTCAAGCGCGCTCCTTGTTGCTGTGTTCATTGTGTACGATGTCAGAGAATTCGAGGATGAAACGGAGGCGCGACAATCCGTGACACCATACGCACCTGCTGCACTCGCACCACAAGTCGAAGGTACTCCGTTCTCATTGCCTTCACCGCAACCGATCGACACGGAACCAGCAGCAGGGTCAATTGAATCACACCGTGCACCCACTCCAGCCGCAACCACGTTCGATCCAACTCCTGAACCTGCTGAAGTGCCCGAAGAGGGTAGGTCAATCACCGAAGAGCTTGCGTACACGCAGTTACTTACCAACGAAGTGGTGCTTGAGGTGTTCTCACTGCCTGAGACACGCTCATTCCAACGTGGTGACCGCTTCGCCGACCTGCACCCCTGGCAGCCAGAAGCGGTGCTCATTTCGGGCGCGGTCGCGTGTACTGAAGAAGGAAGACGACTTGCTTGGGAGGGATCCATTACACAACAATCAGTAGGCGGCCGCCTCTTTTGTCACGAGTATTTCACCGAAGGCGCGGCAGGTTCCCGCTACTCAACCCATGCGTACTCGACCGACCACGAAGGGAACACTATACTCACGACGTTCACCACCCGCTCAGTCAACTGTGGCACGCTTGAACATCCGGAGGTGAACGATTGCCTCAAAGAGACTAGCGAAGCGCCTGAGCGCATCTTGCGCGACATACTCGCGTTCACACCACTACCACCCCCGCAACCAGACCCAGAGCCTCCGGTCCTCACGAGCATTACTCCACGCTCTGGTGATGAAGGAACCGTTCTCACACTTTCGGGCACTTCTTTGGCCGGTTTTGAGGGCGACCTGGACGCGTGGATAGAACGCAACGATGGGCAGCGCATGTACCTACCTGCTTTCGGTACCTCTACGTACCCTGACGACACACAGGTGACCGTGCGCATTCCCGCATGGGCGTGCACGTATAACTACAGATACGAAGGGAGTTGCTCGAGCTATGCACGGGTCACTCCCGGCACGTACTCTGTGTTCGTCGCGCCGTGGGGTGTTGAGAGTAATACGCTCTCGTTCGAAGTTGAGGGTCCCGACTGCGAAGCGCTAGATGAGGATGCGTGTATCGCATCACCAGTATGCACGGGGATCTATCGCGGAGGTGATTGCGACGCAGAAGGGAACTGCGAAGACGTCGAGATCTTTGACGTATGTTACCCTAAACCGATATCCCAGCGTGAAGCCGAAGGTATCGAATAACATGTCGTTCCGTCTCATTTTCAACATCATATTCTTCGCCCTTTTGGGCGGATGCCTCGCCTGGTGGCTCATTATCCCAGCACCTTCGGGAGGGGAGTGGCGTGCAGACCACAGTCGCATCTCGAGTGTCACGCGTGACGGCGACATCATCACGGTCACCAACATTCGCGACTGGGGATACGATGCCGATACCGGAGAGCCGACCAGAAAAGTATGGCTTGACCGCACCTTTGATCTGGGAGAGTTGGAGCGCACCTGGTTCGTCCTTGAGCCGTTCGGAAACAACAAGGCCATCGCGCACACCATGTTCACTTTTGAGTTTGCGAACGGGGAGACGGTCGTCGTATCCATCGAAGCACGAAGGCGTCCGGAACAGACCTACCAGCCCTACCGCGCAGCACTCGTCCCGACCTATCCCTACCTGTGGGTATGGGCCACTGAGCGCGATATGTTCGCCAACAGCACGTTCTTCACCGGCGATGAGCTCTACCTCTACGAGCTGACCATCTCCCCCGCAGCCCAGCGTGCCATCTTCAACGAGATAGTTCTCAGCACACACAAGAGTTCTCAACGTCCCCGTTGGTACCACACCATCTTCTCCAACTGCACCAACGTGCTCGCACGGGCGGTCAATCGGGCGGTCCCGCGCTCTGTTCCATGGGATGCGTCGTGGTACCTTCCCGGCTACTCAGATGAATTTCTCTACGGCGAAGGGTATCTCGATACATCACTACCCTTCGACCAGGCGGAGCTGCGCGCATTCGCCACGCCGCACATCAAACGTCTCTACAGTCCAACACTCAGCGATTACGACTTTTCTTCAGGACTGCGTGAAGAAATGGGCTTGCCATTTTCAGAGCAAGCTGGGGACAGCACCTCTCTAGAGTTGCCACCGTCACTGATAAACTAGAGTGTCTATGGATTGGTATCCATGGGTCATCGTACTTCACCTCGTCGGCACCATATTGGGCGTGGGTGGAGCGACCTTCATTGAGATAAACCTTACGAAAGCACTCGCCGATGGTAAGGTCGACCAGACCGAAGGGTCATTTCTCAAGACGACCTTCACGGTAGTGCGTATCGGCCTTCTCCTCACACTCATCTCCGGCGTGCTCATCCTCGTACACGCGGTCATGGAAGCTAACGGCCGCCTACTCTTGGGCGACAACCTCTGGGCAAAAATGACCATCATCTTCATACTCGCGCTCAACGCACTTCTCCTGCAAGCACACCTCATCAACCTCTACTGGGGCAGTGCGCTGTCGTTCGTTTCGTGGTGGGCAGCAACTGTTATCGGGACCATGAGCTCACGAGATGTCTTTGGTGACTACTGGGCCATCATGGCGCTCTACATCGCGTCGGTCATCATTGGTGCGTGGGTCTTACACCACGTACGCGTCTTTGTGACCAAGCGCATCGCAAAGACCACGCACTCATGAATTCGCCTATGTACTTCGACCCACCACTCCTCACCATTCTCTACCTTGCGCTCTTGGCGACGATGTCGCTTTCGTACCTCGCACTCATGGAGGCTATCGGCAAGCGGCCGAAAGAAGGGAAGATTCGCACCCTGCTTCGCGTCACGATAGCTACCTCGCTTCTGAGCAGCGCTGCGCTCATGCTGTACACGACCCAGGTCTATCTACCGTTATTGGCGAACATACCCGCTCTCAAGGCCACGGTTCTCACGTATGGCAAATCATTCTTGGACGCGCTCACGCTCATCACCCCTGCTGTTGCCCTCGGCGCACTGTATCTCGAACAGCACCAGGCGGAGAAACGGCATCGTTTTTTCGTTTTGTCAATACTCGCGCTTCTCCCTATTGCGTCCACACTGGGCCTCACGTACATCCTCGGCACCTTGCTTCTGGCACACTAGCTGGGGTGTTGTTGATTGCTCACACGTTGAAATATTGAGCTTCTCTGCTATACTTCGGGCGAGATGCAAACCGCCTACGCCGCAAGCGCAGACGAGGGGCTGAAAATCGCACTTTCAGCCGAGCCCGTGTTCCACATCGGACATGTGGCTATCACTAATACCATCATCACCACGTGGCTCGCGGTTCTCATTATCGCCATCGCCGCATTTCTAATCGGTCAGAGCATTCGGAAGATACCCGGTCGCACCCAGACCTTCTTTGAGCTTGCCATTGGCGGGGCACTCGACTACATGGAATCTGTTCTCGAAGATAGGAAGCTGGCACTACGCTACTTCCCCGTGGTCGCCTCCATCTTCTTCTTCATACTCGTGTGCAACTGGCTGGGGCTTCTTCCCGGGCTCACGACCATCACGGTCGCGACCGCAGAAGGCATGACGCACCTCTTCCACCCCACGAACACCGACCTCAACTCCACGCTCGCGCTCGCGGTCATCGCATTTCTCTATATCGAAGCGGCAGGCGTCGCTCACCTGGGAGCCTTGACCTACGCGGGCAAATTCTTTAACTTCAAGTCGGTCATCGGCTTCTTCGTCGGTGTCATCGAGCTCATCTCCGAGCTTTCCCGTATCATCAGCTTCTCATTTCGTCTCTTCGGAAACATCTTTGCGGGCAAAGTGCTCCTTCTGGTGGTGATGTTCTTCGTTCCGTTCATCCTGCCGGTCCCCATCCTCTTGTTCGAGATATTCGTGGGAGCGATACAAGCCGCCGTCTTTGCACTGTTGACCCTTGTCTTCATTAAAATAGCCATTGCAGAACCACACTAAGCTTCGGGCGACACTGCTCCGGGAATCATCCTTGGGCGCTGCCGCTTAATAGCGTATTAGTAATTAACACTTAGGTATGGAAGCAGAACTTCTACAGCCGCAGAACGTTGAAGGCATGACCAACCTCGCGATGGCGATCGCCGTTGGTGTGGGCGTCTTGGGCCCGGGCTTGGGTATCGGTATCCTGGTCTCAAAGGCACTCGAGGCTATCGGCCGCAACCCAGAGGCAGCCGGCAAGATCACCAACACAATGTTCATCGGTATCGTCTTCACCGAGGCCCTGGCGATCTTCGCGCTCGTCGTCGGCTTCATCATTAAGTTTGCCTAGCGGCCATGAGTGAGATCCTCTCCGTATTCGGCATAGAGTGGGAGACCTTCCTCATCCAGGCGGTCAACTTCGGTATCGCAGCCACCGTGCTGTGGTACTTCCTGTACCGTCCACTTGTCTCACTCATTGAGAAGCGCCGTGCCGACACCATCGAAGCGGTCGCCAACGCCGAGCGCGCGGCAAGTGAGCTCGCCGAAGCCGACACCAAAAAGAAGGAGATCATCACGGCTGCGAATCTCTCAGCAGAGGAGATCGTCGACAATGCGCGTCAAACCGCAAAAGAGGAAGGGTCGAACATCCTCAAAGAAGCCCATAGTAAGAGCGACCAGCTCGTCGCAGAGGCACGTACGCAGGGAGAGGAGCTGAAGAAGAGCTACATCGCTCAATCCAAGGGGGAGATAGCAAAGCTTATCGTGCTAGGCATCGAAAAGACCGCGCGTAACCAGTAACCCATGATCGCTCGCGCCTACGCACACGCTCTTCACGACACCATCGAAGCAGGTACGGTACCTGCTGAAGAGCTCGTCACGCGTCTGAAAGCGCTCCTTCAGCGACGTGGTCACTACAAGCTCTTGCCGCAGATCGTCTCAGAACTTGAGCACATCACACAGCGCGAGCGCGCAGACGTACCTACGGTCGCACTCGCACGCGAATCTGACAAAGCGACCCTCGCACAGCACATTGAGAACGCCGCCAGCGCGTTAGTTATCGATCCGAGGGACCTCGCCTACACCACCGATTCCACCCTTATCTCCGGCTTCACGATGACCGCCGGAACAAAACGATACGACGCATCGCAGAAGCGAGCACTTATCAACCTCTACCACACCCTCACTACCTAACATGGACACCGCATTCATCGAAAAGCTCAAAGCAGACCTCGCGAACTTCTCGCACACCCCGCAAGCCGAAACGGTCGGTCGCGTCGTTGCGGTCGGGGACGGCATCGCAGAAGCGACCGGACTCGCAGAAGCGCAAATGGCGGAACTCGTCGTCTTTGACGAGAGTGAGGGCAGGGAACTGAAAGAGGTCATTTCCCAAAAGGGAGCCGTCTTTGGCTTGATACTGAATCTCGAAGAGGAGTCGACCAAGATCGTCGTTCTGGGCGACACGACGCGCGTGCGTGAGGGTATGTACGCACGCTCGACCGGCACCATCTTCTCGGTTCCGACCGGCGAAGCTATGAAGGGGCGCGTGGTGAACGCGCTCGGTGAGCCCATCGATGGCCTCGGTGACATCGCAACCGATTCTCGCAACCTGGTTGAGCGCGAAGCCTACGGCGTCATTGATCGCGAGAGCGTCAACCAGCCCCTCATGACGGGCATAAAGGCGGTCGACGCGATGATCCCCATTGGTCGCGGCCAGCGCGAACTCATCATTGGTGATAGGTTCACGGGTAAGACCACGGTTGCCATCGACACCATCATCAACCAAAAGTACGAGAAGCCAGAAGAGCGACCCATTTGTATCTACGTCTCCATCGGCCAGAAGGACTCGAAGGTCGCGCGCATTGTCGGCACCCTGAAAGAAGCAGGTGCGATGGACTACTCCATCATCGTCAACGCAGGCGCATCGACCCCTGCCGCACTTCAGTTCATCGCACCGTTCGCGGGTGTTGCTATCGGTGAGTACTTCATGGACAAGGGCAAGGACGTCCTCATCATCTACGACGACCTCTCCAAGCACGCGGTCGCCTACCGGGAGGTATCACTCCTCCTTCGCCGTCCGCCGGGACGCGAGGCTTACCCGGGTGACATCTTCTACCTCCACTCACGCCTTCTGGAGCGCTCAGCAAAGCTTAACGAGGAGAAAGGTGGCGGCTCCATTACGGCGCTCCCGGTCATTGAGACACAGGAGAATGACGTCTCCGCGTACATCCCGACGAACGTCATCTCCATCACTGACGGTCAGATCTACCTCACCGCTGATCTCTTCAACAAAGGTATCCGTCCCGCAATTGATGTGGGTATCTCGGTCTCCCGTGTCGGCTCCTCGGCGCAAACGAAAGCCATGAAGAAGGTAGCCGGAAAGCTTCGCCTGGAGCTCGCGCAGTACTACGAGCTCGAAGCCTTCTCGCAGTTCGCCTCCGACCTCGATCCCGAGACCAAAGCACGCCTCGACTCTGGCGCACGCATGGTCGAGCTCCTCAAGCAGGGCAAGGGTGCACCGATGCCGCTTGAGCGTCAGGTCCTCTCACTTTACAGCGGCACGCAGGGGTACCTCAAAGACGTTGAGGTTGCAAAGGTAAAGGAGTTCGAGGCTAAGCTCTTCGACTACGTCGAGCGCGAGCACAAAGAGGTGTTCGATACCATCCGCACCGAGCGCGCCATCTCCGAAGAGCTTGAAGAGAAGATGAAGAAAGCCATCGAGAGCTTCAAGGAAGCGCATCCTGATCTTGTTGAAGCGTAGAGTCCACTCACGATTCACAACTCATAATTCACCATTCCTCCATGTCCCTCAAAGCGATAAAAGAAAAGATACGCTCCGTCAACAAAACCCGTAAGGTCACTAAGGCCATGGAAGCGGTGTCGGCGGTGAAGATGCGCAAGAGTCAGGAGCGTGCGCTCTTGGGTCGCCCCTATGCACGCACGGCGCTTGAGATACTCAAACGGGTCGCGGGTTCTCGAGAGGCGGTGCGCCATGTCCTTTCTGAGGACAGGACGACAACCGGCAAGCACCTCATCGTCGTTGTCTCCTCAGATAAAGGATTGTGTGGCGCACTCAATGCAAGTGTTTTCAAAGCCACGCATGCACTCACTCGTGAGCACGGCTGGAAGAAAGAGGACGTGTTCATCTACGCTATCGGAAAGAAGGCACAAGAACATTTTGCAGCACGCGATTTTTCACTCTACGCATTCCATTCGTCTCCCGAAGAGACCGCGACCCTCGAGGATGTTGATGAGATAACCGAGGAGATCGTCGGAGGGTTTCTCAACGAACAATACGATCGCGTCCACATGGTCTACACCAACTTCAAGTCGACCTTCGAGCAAGAGCCGGTCGCCCGACGCATCCTACCCGTCTCGTTCGCCGCGCTCACCGAGACCGTCGACGGCATTGTGCCCGACAAGGGTAAGTTTGCCGATCAAGTCGAAGCACCGAAGCATGTCTCGACCTACACCATCGAACCATCTGAAGAAGCTGTCCTCTCAACCCTCATCCCGCGCTTGGTCGCTATCGAGATCTACCACGGCCTCATCGAGGGGTCGGCCTCGGAACACTCGGCGCGCATGGTCGCGATGAAGAACGCGAGTGACAAGGCGGGTGAGGTCTCACGTGACTTGAACCTGAAGTACAACAAGGCACGTCAGGCGGCGATCACCCAGGAGGTGAGTGAGATCGTGGGTGGGATGCAAGTATCTAGCTAGTTAGGTACTAGGTGTTAGGCATTAGCACAGATTGATTATTAACAGATATTTAGTAGGGTAATCGAGTCATATGGAAACAGCAGTAGCAACCAAAGATGGGGTCATCAAGCAGATCATGGGCGTCGTCGTCGATGTCTATTTTGAAGGCGGAGTTCCCGATCTTCAGACCGCGCTCGTCGTGAAAGCCCCAGAGGGGCGCGAGGTCGTCTTGGAAGTCTCCCAACATCTCGGCCTCGATCGCGTACGCTGTATCTCCATGCAATCGACCGACGGCCTCACCCGCGGACTTCCGGTCGAGAACACCGGCAAGCCTATCTCCGTGCCTGTCGGCGAGAAAGCGCTCGGGCGTCTGTTCAACACCCTCGGCGACACCATCGACGGTAAGGAGGAGATCAAAGATGCTCCCCGCTGGTCCATTCACCAGAAAGCTCCCGCATTCACCGAGCAGAAGACCAAAGCTGAGGTCTTCGAGACCGGTATCAAAGCCATCGACCTCATGACCCCCTTCATCAAGGGCGGTAAGGTCGGTCTCTTCGGCGGCGCTGGGGTGGGGAAGACCGTCCTCATCCAGGAGCTCATCCGCAACGTCGCGCAGGAGCACGGTGGCTACTCGGTGTTCGCCGGCGTCGGCGAGCGCGTGCGCGAGGGGAACGACCTCTACCACGAGATGAAGGACTCGGGCGTCCTCGATAAGACCGTCCTTACGTTCGGCCAGATGAACGAGGTGCCGGGGGCTCGCGCGCGCGTGGGGCTCGCCGGGCTCACCGCGGCAGAGTACTTCCGCGACGAGATGGGCAAGGATGTCCTCTTCTTCATGGACAACGTCTTTCGCTTCACCCAAGCTGGCCAGGAGGTATCCTCACTCCTTGGCCGCGTCCCTTCTGCGGTGGGCTATCAGCCAACTCTCGCTGAGGAGATGGGTCAGCTTCAGGAGCGTATCGCCTCCACGACCAAGGGCTCCATCACCTCGGTACAGGCGGTCTACGTCCCGGCGGACGACCTCACTGACCCCGCACCCGCAACCACCTTCACCCACCTCGACTCAACGGTCGTCCTCTCACGCGCACTTGCGTCTCTCGGTATCTACCCGGCTATCGACCCGCTTGGTTCTGGCTCGACCGCGCTTGAGCCCGATGTGGTGGGCGAAGAGCACTACAAGGTGGCGAACGACACCAAGCAGGTCCTCCAGCGCTACAAGGACCTCCAGGACATCATCGCCATCCTCGGTATGGACGAGCTCTCCGATGAGGATAAGTCGCTCGTTTACCGCGCGCGCAAGATCCAGCGCTTCCTCTCGCAGCCCTTCTTCGTCGGTGAGGTCTTCACCGGTATCAAGGGTGCGTACGTCAGCCGTGAGGACACCGTCCGCGGCTTCAAGGAAATTCTTGAAGGCAAGCACGACGACAAGAATGAGCAAGACTTCTACATGAAGGGGACGATCGAGGAGGTAGGAAGGTAGGCGTTAGGCTCTAGGCTTTAGGCGTTAGGGACAGTTCCATGCAGACGTATCGTGATCTGGCGGTCTGGCAGAAGTCTGTCGAGCTGTCGGTGGAAGTGTATCGAGTGACAGCAGCGTTCCCTGAAGCGGAAAAGTATGGACTCGTGTCGCAGATGCGACGCGCCGCCGTTTCGATTCCCTCAGACATTGCGGAAGGGAAGTTGCGAGGAGGCGAGAAGGAACTACACCACTTCCTACGTATAGCATTCAGCTCAGGAGGAGAGTTGGAAACGCAGATAGAGATCGCAAAACGCCTAAAGTTGCTGACTAACGCAAACTCGACTACACTAGACGCACTTCTCGAAGAGATCATGAAAATGCTCAACACTATGCTCAAAGCGTAGCGACCCTAAAGCCTAACGCCTAAAGCCTAGCGCCTATGAAATTACACATAGCCCAAGTAAATAGAGTCCTCTTTGACGACGAAGCCGAAGCCGTCACCGTGCCCTCAACCGATGGCGAGATGACCGTACTCTCCAACCACGAACCGTTCATCACGACCCTCACCGAGGGCACCATCACCGTCAAACC
>CAYWKE010000008.1:0-31272 GCA_964459075.1 uncultured Candidatus Saccharibacteria bacterium
CTCCATGCTCCTCCCCGCGACCTGCTCGTGGGGAGGAGAAGGAGGGCGACGCGGAGGGGTGCGTCGCCCGTTCCAGGTGTCGTAAAGAACTGTTGTGGTTGTTGCTGGCGCCGCTGTGGCGTCAGTCCTCGTCGCCGTCGGTGGTCTCGATCTCGTCGGCGTCGTCCTCGGTTTCGCCGTCGTCGACGACGACGCGGACGATCTCGAAGGTGCCGGTGACCTCGACGATGCGGTTGACGGGTTCGCCGACCAGGCCGTCCGTGACCGTGAGGGTCACGTAAGCGTTGTTGTCATCGGCGAGCGACGCCTCGAGCTGCGCGACCTGATCCTTGGTCAGGCCACCGTTCTCGTCGATCGCGACCAAGACGAACTCGAACTCGTCGGCGTCCTCGTCCTCGCTATCCGCATCGTTGACGAGCGGATGATAGAAGACGTCGTCGAGCTTGAGCTTGACCAGCGTGTCGCCCAGGCACTCGGTGGCAATCACGCTCAAGGTGAGCGGCATGTTCGTACTCCCACATCCTGCGCTCGATGGACTATCCATCGATCAAACGCAGGAAAAGAAGCGCGAATGGTTTGAGGTTGGTCGCCGAGGTTGACGTGGCCGCCAACCTCGGCGATAGTGAGCGCAGAGACGACTCCGTTCTTTGACAGCGGAGCGTTTCAGTTTCACTTCCTTCGACTGAAACCTTCACTTTTGGAGATCCGACATGGACTCTGTTCGTGCCTTCGGGCAATGGGTCTGCGCGCTCAGCATCTACGGCTTCGTGCGCCTCATCGACGTTGAACGCTGGTCGACCTCTACGCACGTTGCCTACTGGTCGATGGTCGCGCTCGCGCTCTACCTCGGGATATCCGAAGCAAGCTTTGACGGAAGCTCGGTCTGGGCACAACTGATGATGTTCGTCTTCGCGCTCTCCATGAACGCATCGTTCATCTTCGTGAGCCGCATGCGCAACCGTCACTCCTACACGTTCCTCGCGGGAGCAAGTTTCCTCAGCAACGCCACGTGGTACGTCTTGATGAACCACTTCTACCAGGAGCAGGGCGACCTCCTCTTGGTCGTCCCCTTCGTGCTGGGCATGCTCATGGGACGGGTGCTCGTGGGCGATCTCGTATTCAGGTTCATCGAGCAACGCTTCGACTTGAAAGCTAATGAGAGCTTGCTTTCGGAAGCGGCTCGTGCACACCTTGCTCAAGATCGCGCCTTCGGCTCACGGATCGGCGCGGCAGCGGTGGGCCTGTGCCTCACAGGTGCACTCGTCGTATCAGGTGCGACGTCTGACCCCGTTCTCTTCTGGTGGACCTGTTTGGTTGCGCTCCTGGGCGTCGTGCAGAACTTCATCTACACCATCGCCTCGCGCCTGAGCAATCGCAATCATGGCACGATGCTCGTCCTTGGAGCAGTACTTTCATCGGGAGCGTTCCTGCTCTCGTTCTATGTGCTCATTGTGCAAGAGCTGTCGTGGGCATACTTCCTCGTCTATGTGGTCGCGACCACGGTGGGGACGCTCTACGGCAAAACGATTTCCGTGTGGTTGGAGCAACGGCTCGACATCAAGACCGATACAAAGCGAACCGATGGTCACGATCTCAGCACCACGCGGGTGTGGGTCTGGGCCCTCGGCGCGGGCGCGGTGTGGCTTGCGGGTGTCGAGCTTCTGCGCACCCTTGACCTCATCCGTGTGTCGCCGGTCGTGCTGCCGGGCTTCCCGGTCGGTCTAGGCGATGCCGAGGTGGTACGGGTTCTACTGGTTCTCCTCATTGCCGCAACGTACTTCATGCAGAACGTCACGTTCTCGGTGATGCGTCGGGCGGGGAATCGCAACCACGTGGGGTACCACAGTGCCACCATCGCCGTGAACGGCGTCTTTTCAGCCGTACTCTCTGCGTTCTGGCTCGTGAACCTCACGGAGCTGGTGCGCATCATCGACCTCGTACCTATCTTGCTCATCGCGGTCGCACTCGGGGAGCTCTTCGGAGCACGCATCTCGAGCGCCATCGAGAAGCGCCTCGTGGCCGTCATGGACGTGCCGCCAGAACCCAAGGAACTCAAGAAGGCGTGACCACACGCTCCGCACTGTTCTACTAGAAGAAGCGTCCGGGAGGGGGGAACTACCCCCGCCCGGACGTTGTCGTCTGTCATCCGGCGTTGCACCGCATGAGTGTTTCGACAAAGAACAGAAAGAACAGAGCGTCGCTTCAGAGCGTCGGCGACAGGAACTCCTTCCACGGGAAGGGAGTGTCCGAGGCGTAGTACCGTTGAATGAGCGGTACCGAGAGCTTGCGCACGTAAATGGGCGCGTGCTCGGGCCCCTGTTTGGGGAGCATCAGAACGATGACCCCCGTGTCGCTCTCGCGCAGGCCACCCGCGATGAGCGAGAACGCGTCCGTCTGGGTGCCACACGGCCCCATGAAGAATACGCTCCCGTTGACGATCGTCAACGCCATGTGGTGCTTGTCACCGCACCCGTAGATGGTCGTGATCCCGAGCCCCTCGCCGAGAACGCGGGTGGTATTCCCCAGGACACGGCTCACGGAGACCCAGCCCTTCACCAGATCGGCCCAACCATTTCGCTTGGGTGGGGTCGAGGCCAGGTGCAGGTTGTAGGTGTGACCGCCCGGAACAACGATGCGGCCATACCCCATCGAGATCGACTGGAACTGCGGCCCCCGCACCTGAGACGTGATCCAAGTTGGGTCAACACCTTCAAGGGTTGGGTGTCCCATGAGGTGTGCGCGGAGTGTACCGGCGATGATATCGCCTTCGTTGTCCGCTTCGTTCGAATTCCTGAACTTACGCGCGGTGTGGTTCCCACTGTTCAAGGTGATGAGGCCCGGGAAGGTGCTCGTGTCACGACCCGCTCCCGTGACCGAAATACCATGGTCATGAGCCGTGAGGAGCATGCTCGCGAAAACGTCAAGGTTAGGCGTAATGAGCCCTTCCATGAGCGCCCTCGTCTGCAAGCTTAGGGTCGGACTGGGGCGCGCCGCGAGCTGTTCAACGACGAGGCCGCGCAGACCGCTCCAGTCACCATCAGCGATCAAGCGGTTCATCTTGGCCATAACCGCCGCTTGCGAGGCCCAGAACGGTGACGGACCGAACTGGTCTCCCTGCCTCGGGTCGTCGAGCACCCAGTAGCCCATGACGGGGCAACGCCCGTCCTCCTGAGCGCTGCTGCGAAGAAGCGAAAGAGCTGCCTCGCCAACCGGGACGGGCGTACCGTCCCCGCCACGAACGTAAACCTGTCCAGGGCTCTCATAGTGGGGATCGTTTGCCACCATGAACGCGATGTAGTCATCACCTGATGGTGTCCACGGATCGGCAATTTCCGTGGTCACCCGGCGGACCCAGGGGGAGCCCATGAATTGGAACTGCACCCCCGTTGCTCTCTTCAAGTCGAACACACATACACCCGACAGGAAGTAGGGATCGTTCACGTTCGCGAAGGGAACACCCTTGAGAGAGGGCCCCTTACGGTCGTCCGAACGCGCCGCCCCCGCGTCAATGAGTGGCGGCAGGGAAAGGATCGGTGAAGGAAACTGCTCCTCGCCGTCCCCGTAGCGTGTGCGTGAGGCACTGCGGAAGTAGATCTCCCTGGGTGAACACACGAGAACGAGATCGGGAAATTCGTTCCGCCTGATCTCGAGGCCCGCCTGTTGGACGACATCCTCGAACGGATTCCTCGAGCGCTCGCCCGTCGTGAAGACGCGCACGACCTCGGGATGGTTCCCGAAGCGCACGTGTGCGATACCGCGATCAATGACGGTACCACCGGTCACCTCTTCGATACGCTTGATGTAGTAGCGCACCGCGCGTTCGATGAGGATCTTGGAGCCCACGGGTTCGAGGTTGGTCATCCGCGAACGCGTCTCGAGGTCGATCGCTGCAGCTTCGCGCTCTCGGGCTTCGCGCAGGACCTCTCTCTCGATCGCGATCTCGTTCTGGATCGCTTGTTCACGCGCTGGGTCCTTGCTGAGATCCTGAGTAGCCAACGAACGCTCCAGTGAACGCAGTCGGCTTTCGGAGTTTGCGACCGCAACGCTGACGAGTTGCTTCTGTGCCCGTGCGCGGTTATTGTCCAACATCATCTGGTACAGCAGGTGGTAGTAGACCATCGGAAAGATGACGTTCTGGTAGTCATCGTCAGAAAGGACGATGATGATCTCTCCCGGGAACTGCTGCGAGCCGTCCGGCGTGGTAAAGACCTTCACCATGCCGTTGAGGAGTGCTTCGAAGCGCTCTTGAGCGGTAACGTACAAGTTGGCGAAACCGTTCCCGTAACCATACCTGCGATCGTCGATGATGGCCGCAGCTGTGTCACGGTACGCCTCAGCAACGTCTTTCGCGGTCAGGCGAACGTCTGTTGCAAAGGCGCGGCTCAAAGACCCCGGCCCGGTCACCTTCCGGAGATTGATCTCCATCAAGCGACCACCGATGACTAGGGCATGAGCCCCGGCACGACCGGCAGCGTCGAGCACTTGCCGCATGAAGTTGTGGTGCATGCTCTCTGCATACGGTCCGCCGAACATGAGCGAACCCAGGGCCGCAATGCGTTTGTCTCCCTCGGTACCCGCGAACACGTGATAGGGCTTCTCGAAGCTGGTCGTGGGGAGTGGTTGCTCCTTGTCGCCCAGATCGAGCGTGAACGGAATGCGGTTGATGCCGCGTTCCGCCGTCTCACCCTGAAAATCGGGTGTTGGCGTGCGTCCTTTGTCATCCTCGATCTTCTTGCGGATGACCCAGTGAGGTGCGTGAAGCTCATACCCCGCATTGATGAGCGGTGATATAGTATGAGCATCGCGCATGCCAACCTTGAGTGTTCGGTTGAGTTGTTTCTCGCGCGGTTCAACCCATACGACCCGTTCGAGCGACGCCGATACGGCACTTGCTCCGATCTCTTCCCGTTCGAAGGATAGAGAAGCTTGCTCACGATCATAGAGGCGCTTCAATTGCTCCATGAGCGTGCGCATGCCGGTAACGCGCTTGAGCCCGAGTGCTGTCGCAACGACCGTGTCGAGCCAAGCGCCGAGCGTGAGAGGGCGCTCCTCTTTCTTCGAAGTTTTCGGAAACACCGGAATGGTGTACCCGAGACGGCTCATGCGCTTCGTCAGCCCCTCAGTACTGGTGAATCGTCTCGGCAGACCAGAGTTCACGGCATTCAGAAAGGACTGACGGCTCGCAAACGGTTCTTTCTTATGCTTCGCCAGCATGCGCTCGATGGTAACCCTGTCACGACGTTCAAGTTCCTCGACCGACATCCCCCAGACGCCGAAGACATCTCTACGTGCACTCACGTAATTGTGGACATGAGTACCGGTGACGCTGGGAAGGTTGGCTTCACGAAGGTTTCTAAGGAGCTCTTGGAAAAGCACATCGAGGTCTTGTCTGCGCGCGATCGACCGTGATCTTTCGTAATGATCGAGAATGATCGGATTGTGCACGGAGGGCGACCATTGCAGCCCGGTTGCGGGCGCTTCGGGACACGCAGTAGGTGCTGAAGGAAGCTCGCTCTTCCGATCGCGCAACGTCTCGAGAGATTTCGCTACCTCTTTCTCGCCACTGCGTCGCGGATTTGTGATCCCTAGCTTTAGCAATCGATGTGAAATCGCTGTTCGGCCCTTGAACCTGAACGTATGCTGCCCCGCTTCCAGAAGTTCGTTCAGAAAGATGATGAGCTGTTTTGCCGAAGGGCGAGCGACGCTCTGATCCTCAACCCAGCTATAGATCTTTCTGAGTACGAGATCTACCCACCCGCTCACTTCAGGATCGATGAGGCGCTCTCTCCGAGTGACCAACCTGGTCTCCGCCTTCTGTTTCGTCATTTCCTGGGTACTCCATCTACAAGCGGCACCTGCCGCATGGGTTGCGAGGGTTACGGTGAGCCGCGCGCCTGTGCGCGTGGCCCGCGATAGCCACAGTGCCGTTTAAGGCAACGTTTGACGCAGGAGGGCGAGCGCGCACGGCGCTTTCGTTTCCTGCGTTGTTGTTTCTTGCGTGAGAAGCCGACTATACGACATGAATTCACGAGTGTTGACCTCCTGTACGGTTTGGGTTGCGTCAGCGTGTCAATGTACCTCGAGAGAATGAAGGGAGTCAGTCCTCTCGAGGCTGGATGTTTCGACGGCCTAGGCCCGCAGCTTTCTGCTTACGCCAGAAGTGCCTGCGGAGGTCGAGGATGATAGCTTGTGCCGCGTCACGATCACCGAACGGCAGAAAGTGCATTCCATCGTCCGTGAGTCCGCAGGATGTTTCGCCCGCAAGACATGCGGCTTCGTCGGCGACAAACTCAAGCGCTTGAATAACCGACTGCGGAAGCGGATTGGGTGGCCTGGTCATGTAGAGCTTGTACAGCTTCAGCGCGGTTTCCATTGACGATGTGTTTTGCCCATCGACCTGGAAATAGGCCCAAATGAACAGCGTGCGAAGGCTGATCTTTGCCCACGCAGGTATCAGTGGGGAGTCAAAGGCACGGTCAAGGTGGGGGCGTAACCGATAGTCAGACCCCAGCAACGTGTCGGTCTCGCCAAGCAAGTTGACGAACTTTTCTTTGTCCAGCGGCACGTTTTCCTCATCGTCACCGTCTGTCACCGTCGTCTCCTTTCGTTTCGATATGCGGTTGTCAACGAACGAACACACTTACCGGTCGAACCGGAATCGTGCGCATCGCTTCGGAGATAAGTGGAGCGTGGAGAGCTCGGAAGGGAGTTAAGTTGCTCTCCACCCAACGCTTATTGAAAAGCGATAGCGTGCAGAGTCGTTGTCCCTGACCCTGCACTTGTTCGCAACCATCGCTGCATATGTGCCCACCTATCTTACCCCTCGATAGGTGCGAATAAGTACGGTCAGACCGGTATGTGCCGTTACTATAGACTGCTCCGCTGTCAAGCACAACCTTGACTTATCAACAAGATATACCCCCATGATACACAGAACGCCCCACGAAAGAGTCGGGGGCGTCTGCCTTAACGAGCTCGGCACTCCCTTCAGTAGCCGACCTCATTAAACGTGTTAGTTTATCAGAATTATTTCTTTTTGCAATAGGAATTTTCCACAGACCACCGCACATAGGATCATGTCTACATGTCTCCCTTTGACGGGTCACGAGAGTGTGTGCACTATAGCGGTGGAACAGCAAGCGGAGGAATACCGATGGTTGCAGAGAATCTGCCGGACAATACCCAGGCTGTCTTTGCCAGCGACCTCCATCTCGGTCTTGGCAAGCCCTTCGTCGTCGAGCGGTTAAAACGAGTGCTGACAGAAGTACGGCGTGTTAACGCGAATCTGGTCCTCGTGGGTGACATGTGGCATGAACTGAAAGCTCACCTGTCACCAGCTGAAGTTGAGCTGTTTTTCACAAATATACTTCAGTTAGTGTACGAGGAACGGTGTGTTCTCGTGCAAGGCAACCACGACAGATACGAACTGGCCAAGCTACTTCGGCAGGAATACACGTGGGCACAATTGTGCGACCGGCACATGCTTAACGTGGCCGATCTGCGGGTACTATGTATCCACGGAGACGTATTCGACCGGTTGATCAAACACTGGAAGTTGCTGACCTGGGTAGGTACACGGACCTATCTCTGGGGCGCACAGATCGCCGGAGTACTTGACCGCGTCTTCTCGCGCATGCCGCTCCTCGGTCGTTGGTTCCCGGTCGGAACGATCGTGAGCAACTATGATCTGCACTTCGAACGTTCTCGAGCAGCCGTTCGTGTAGGCGCGGTCCGCCTCGCGCAGCAAACCAATTGCTCGATCGTGATCGCCGGGCATACCCACGAAGTGACGCATGTGCAAGACGGGGGAGTTCTCTACGTGAACCCTGGAGCGTGGACCAAACCGGAGCGATGCCACTTCGTGACGATAGATGACAGCGGGGTAGTGACCCTTTGGCGAGCTGCAGAAGATGGCTTTGAGCACTTGGGTGTCCTAGTGACACCCGAACAACTGGCGCGCTCCCCGTGAGCGCGCCTTCGCTTTTGTGCGGAGGGTTTGGTAGTATCTCAGTGGATAACAATCGTTCACGAGGGAGTTGAACGTGGCAAACAACAGCACCAATGGCATCTCCCTCGAGGAGGTGCTGCTACAACAGGTCACTGTTCACCAGCTCACCATTGACCAAGCGATCAAGATCGTCTTGAGCAATGCTTGGCAAAAGTATGTTGAGCAAAGCCAACAGAAAAAAAAGAGACGTTGCCGCGTGCCTACTCCAGAGCTCAGACCCACCAAGATACGCGAGCGACTTCTTAAGAAAGGATACACCGCTCACCATGCGTGGCCTCGGTCGTGGGCTGGAACTGCAGACCCGTCGAACCTGCGATGGCTCTCGCATACTGAGAGGCATGAACCGTTTCATCAACTGTGGGGCCATAAATATGTATTGGCCGAGTTGGCGGGTGTGGCTTCGCCCCTCAATAGGTACTTAAAGAATCGCGACCATTGCGCCCTTCCATTGCAGTTGATCCAACTCAATCGGTTGGTTCTCGACGGTCTCTACCCTCGGGTGAGCGGAGGCATCGACTTTAATCCCGGACCCCTCGGTTTGGAAAGGCATTTCGAGTCTCGACTCGTGGATCTGTGTCCGCCACAAATAGAATGGCAGAACTCGTTTCCGTGTGAGTGGAATGAGCGCCAGCTCGGTATCTTTCGACAGTTGTTTGGAGCGCATCAGCGTACGGTGCGGATTCTAAACGACCTCAATCACCTCTTTCTTCCCAGGTCGTACGCACTTGTCCCGGTGTACCGGGGTGGTATAAAAGAAACCGTTTCATTCTTGCTCAATGGGGCGTACCTTGACAGACGGGTAGACCCAAGTCTTCTCGGATTATCCGACTGATACTATCGAACGGGTCGGCCGCATGAGCGCGCCGACCCGTTTTGTATGCAGTGGTGTGTGCGAAAGGATGACCCCGCGCGAAGGGTGCGTGGGGTCAGGAACGGGTGAGCGAGTGGTTCGCTCACTGATCGGCGGGAGCCGATGAGCAGTGGCGTAGTTCTTGGCCGATCATAAGCAGCACTTTTTTGCTCGTGCCTTTCGGCACTCCGATGAGAATCCCGAGCTCAGTGTGCTCCCTGATAGCGTAGTATGGTCTGCGGAAGAAGAGGTCGAGATTTTTTTAATGGTCTCTTTGGGAGGCCATTGGGTGGGTATAGGTTCGAGGCTCGTATCTTGAAGTACGAACCGGTAGAACGTGAGAGCCCACCATTCTGGGCACGGACCGCTATACCTCCAATCTACCCAATGCCGCAGCGCGTGCTCACTCGGCTTCCCGCGCGAGCAGCGGCCCTCGAGCTCCTGCAAGAACAGGATCCGGTCCCGCGGTTTGGTGCCTTTCGGAATGCCGACGA
The DNA here is from genome assembly GCA_964459075.1 of uncultured Candidatus Saccharibacteria bacterium. GTDB lineage: Bacteria > Patescibacteriota > Minisyncoccia > Phycocordibacterales > UBA12088 > CAYWKE01. The sequence continues at coordinate 9,353 of CAYWKE010000008.1, forward strand.
GGATCTGCGTGAGGAGCCGCCCATAGACATTAAGGGTTCCGCCACTCAAGCCTTCCCACAACTTCGCTATCTCCCCGTCCTCGGGCGCACCCTCAAGAAGAGCGCGATACCTATCCCTTATGCTTCGCGCTTTGCTGAAGCATAGATGGTGAACGGGGATAGACCGTCGTCCTGCGGCGGTGTGAACCACGGAGCGTAGTTCATCTCGAATGAGAAAAGATCCTCTTGAGTTCGCGCGCTCATGCTATGATCCCCTTCGTCTTGGTTGAATCTCTGCATTCGTTAGCGATACTGACGAGGATGGTGCCACGTTTCCTGTAGACTTCGCTCAAAGTGAGCGGGAATTCGATCTCGGTAGAGGTGCGTGCGGTGATAGGCACCTTGTGCCCCACGACCGAACTCACGATAGCGCTGATGCGCTCATTTGTGAGCCCAGCGTTGACGAACGGCACGGATTCGTTGGAACCGCCAATGAACCGACGAACGCCCCAGGCGCCACCTCTGTCGTTGGGGAATATCATCAGTTCATCGTATGGCACGCACGGTTTTGGATCGTAACGGACCATAAGACGATTCAGGAATCGAAGCTGGGTCAGCTTCGATGTTCCGTGCGGAAGCCACAACCCAAGGTCTGCATGGGATGGTTGTGGTTCGCGAAGCGAGAGTTTTCCTCGATGCCGAGGAGGAGCAACGCTGTCCCAGATGCGTTGCAGCTCTATCTCATCCGGGAAGAGAAACGTCGTCCCCGTCTTTGCAACAACGGTGTAGCCGGATCGGCCGCGAGGCCGTTCCGAAACGGGTACCCACGAATGGCCAATGTGCAGTGCAGACATGTCAGTCACCTCTATGTCCATGAGAGTCAACGTACATGCGTGCCGTGACAAGGAGAAGAAGGGAGTTCTCTCCTTGGGACAGCACGGTTGTGCGGCGGGTGCCGCACTCCATTCACTATGAAAGCACGGATCTCACCGCGACGGAACTGCCGATGCAAACAAGTTGCCGCGTCCGGGAGGAAATTCCGGACGCGGCGGGCGAACTACTCTTTTGGCTCATACCAGGGCCGAGCGACTCTGTTGATCTGCCAGAGCAAGACCCTCTGCCGACGAAGCTCCCAGTAGCTCTCAATGGTAACGTACTGGTAGTAACTGGTGGTTGGCCCACTCTTGTACGAGCACAGGACATGCCCCTCTGGACACCTGCGAGCAAGGTCTTCCACATCGGTGAGTGGTTGCAGTCTGAGACCCTCGAGGAGTTTCGTTAGGCGATCGATGGCCACGGCCACGTCTTCAACAAGCTCTTCCGCTCTCCCTGAACCGGCATCCCGCGCCGCGGCCATGATGCCCTCGAGGTCGAGGTTTCGTGGATCCGCCCCCAGTACCCCGCGCCTGTTGGCGAGCTTGGCCGCGATGTCGCGAACGGCTTTGTACACCGTCTCCGGTGTGCGTTTTTTGCCGGTGTCACGCTCCTGATTCAGCTTAGCCGCCTTTCGTTCGATGAAGCGGACCTGCTCAGGAGCGGTTACTGCCTTTTCCCGCCGCTTCATATGCTCGGCGAGAGCTCTCGCAATGCTTGCACGTGTCCCCGCTGTCGCAAGGTCTGCTTTTGCGAGTGCGAACGCACCAGCTCGGCTGAGCTGTTCTCTGCGAGGTTTGCTCGGATCCATGTGTTCAAGGACGGCCTCAGGGAGCTCAGCGATGGCCAGTAGTTGTCCCACGAGGATCTGGTTCATGTGAACGAGGCGTGCAAGTTCTGCCGCGGTTGTGATGCCGCGATCCTCCTTGATCCTCTTCAGAAAACGTGCGAGATCACGATCGGGCATCCTCTCGTGCTGGTTCGCCTGCAGGCGTACGATGTCCCGCTCGGTGTCGTCGCCAAAGCGACGGACCGTGACGCGTATTGCGAGCTGGTTGGCGTCCTGGTGCCGTTTGTGGACCAAGAGGCGACGGTAGCCGCTGGGACTCACGTAGTGGGTGAGGGTGCCCGTTTCATCGAACACCGGCTCGACGATGAGGTCGTGAATTTGACCCTCAGTCGCCATGCTTGCGGCGAGATGCCCTAACTCACCCTGATCAACCCAGCTACGTGGATTGTCCTGATCGTACTCGATGAGCGTGACCGGAAGCCATCCACGTTTCCCGTCAGCAGTGGGCATCGCATCCATCGTGGTTGGTACGTCGACGGGATCGCCCTTGAGTGTGTGGAAGAAACGCTCAAGCACTGGTGGTGGAGGTACGGTTGTCGTTGTGTGAGATTGGCTCGACGGCCGTTCCTTCACCTCGATGCCGAGTGCTGCTTGCATGCACGCCGGGGAACAGAAGTGTAGGGGCGTTAAGCCCCGCCCTTGTCTTTTGATCGAGCAATGCTCTTTCGGGAGACTGTTCGTGCATCCCTCGTGATCGCACGGGATGTCGCACGTAGCGAGCTCGGCGACCCACGGGTGCAGGCTTGCGTCACCGTTGACGTAGTTGCTGCATTCGACCTTACCCGCTTGGGGATCCTTGCCCTTGCGGCGCCACGCGAATTCATAGGCGTCCCACGCGTCATCGAGCCCTAGACGAGTGAGGACCGCATCGAGGACCTGGTCTCGGACTTTTTGATAACGACCCTTGTAGCGTTCTTGGACATGCGGCATGATCGGCACTCCTGCCTGGTTGTGGTGTGCAGAGTGTATCCACTGAAGGTTATAGCAAACCTTGCTCGATATCCAAAGCGGGGGCGTGTGGCCTGGTTAGACCATCTTCCAATCCACCATTTTGTGCTCCAGGTCGACGCCGATGAGCTTCACGTTGAGGTGGTCGCACAGGGTTATCTTCCGGCCGGTGTTCTCGCCGATGAGGGAGAGACCCTGTTTGCCCATGATGTAGTAGTCGTCGGTGAGGTCGCGCAGGCGAATGAGGCCCTCCGCTTTTGAGTAGAGCTCCTCGACGAAGATGCCCCAGTCGGTGATGCCGGTGACCCGCCCCTCAAAGGTCTCGCCCACCTTCGGCACGAGGAACTCGACCTGCTTGTACTTCACGCTGTCGCGTTCGGCCTCGGCGGCTGATATCTCACGCTCGGTCGCGTGGGTGAGTATACTCTCGTAGCGAGTGAACTCTTTCTGCGGCGTCCCTTTGCCCTCAAGGACGCGCGCCAAGACGCGGTGGACCAGAAGGTCGGGGTAGCGGCGGATGGGTGAGGTGAAGTGGGTGTAGTGCTTGAAGGCAAGTCCGAAGTGGCCGATGTTCTTGAGGGTGTAGATGGCTTTTGCCATGGAGCGGATGGCGGTCGTCTCGATGAGCTCTTGCGCCTCACTGCCCTCAATGTGCTTGAAGAGTTTGTTGAGATCGCGGCCCGAGACCTCGCCGTGGCGGTTGGGGAGGTCGTACCCCAAGGCCTCCACGAAGATGGCGAGGTCGATGATCTTCTGCGGGTCGGGTTTGTCGTGCACGCGGTAGGGGAAGGTGCAGGGGCCGCCGCGCTTCTTACACTCAGCGGAGACGTGCTCGGCCACGGCGCGGTTCGCGAGGAGCATCAGATCCTCGATGAGGAGGTTCGCCTCTTGTCGGGTCTTACGAATCACCTCGATGGGCCTCATATCCTCATCGAGCTTGAACTTTATCTCCTCGGTTTCGAATGCGATCGAGCCCTCCTTGAAGCGCTCCTTTCTGAGCGTGCGGGCGATGTCGCGGGCGAGGATGAGCTGGTCGACCATCTCGCCTTGCTCGCTCTCGATGATCTCTTGCGCTTCCTCATACGCGAAGCGGCGGTCTGAGTTGATGATGGTGCGGCCGAACCAGGTCTCTTGCAGTTCGTGTTCGGGCGAGAAGGTAAAGAGTGCCGAGAAGGCGAGGCGGTCGACGTGCGGGCGCAGGGAGCAGAGGTCGTTGCTCAGGACCTCGGGAAGCATGGGGATGGTACGGTCGACGAGGTAGATGGAGGTGCCGCGCTTCAGTGCCTCCTCATCGATCGCGGAGCCCTCGGTGACGTAGGTCGCAACGTCGGCAATGTGAACCCCGAGCTCGATGGTGCCATCTTCGCGCCTGCGAGCAGAAATTGCGTCGTCAAAGTCCTTCGCATCCGCGGGGTCAATGGTGAAGGTGGGTACATGGCGGAAGTCGCGGTGGGTTGCCTCGGCCGCCTTGAAGAGGTCTTTTCGTTTGGCATCGAGCGCCTCGGCCTCACGTTCGACCGCTTGGGGAAACTGGTAGTCGAAGCCCTGCGAGAGCACGACTGCGCGCATCTCGGTCTCGTGCTCACCCTTTTTGCCGATGACCTCGATGAGCGCCGCTTCAGGGACCTTCTTGGGGTCATTCCAACGGGTGAGCTCGACGAGCGCTTTGTATTCTTTCTTTGCTTTATCTTGGTCCTTGGGGCGGATGAGGAAATTGACGTAGACCTTCCGGTCATCCGGGTCGAGGTGCCACAAGCCATCCTCTTCAATGAGGGTGCCGACAAAGTGGGTCTTGGCGCGCTCGAGGACCTCGATAACTTCCGCGGTGCGCGGTAGGTACTGGCGCTTGGGCCCGATCGCCACTTTCACACGGTCGCCGTGGAGGGCGGTGTTGACGCACTCGGCGGGTATCTCCGCATCCTTCTCCTCGCCCTCAATTTTGAAGAAGCCCTTGCCGCGGGAGTTAAGCGAGATGGTGCCTTCGTGCTCGGTGCGGTTTTTGCTATGTTTTTGGCCGTGTTTTTTGTGTGACATTATCCCCAAGTATAGCAGGGGGAGGGGAATATTGACAGGGAGGGGGAGCTGGCATATTTTAATTGCGGGCATGGGTGGCTGGGCACCCTGCTCGCGGGCTCGCTCGCGAGCCCGATACCGTTCCCAGAGCCTCCCTGAACAAGCTCGCCGGGTCTCCGACCCGGCCTCTTTTTTGTATCCTAACCTTGTCAAGGTGAAACCTTGACAATTGCGTCGCCGCCGCGTTTGACCGAGTGCATGCTTTCTGGTACAGTACCGCCCACATGTTAATGATCCGCCTACAACGCGTTGGCCGCCGCAATCACGCTGAATTCCGCGTGGTCGTCTGCGAGCACACCACCGGCCCCAAGAGTGGCAAGAACGTCGAGATACTCGGCTCCTACAACCCGCACACCAACACCGCCTCAGTTGATGAGGCACGTGCCAAGTACTGGATGGGCGTGGGTGCGCAGGTGAGCGACACGGTGCACAACCTCTTCATCCGCGAGGGCATCCTTGAAGGAAAGAAGAAGAACGTCCTCCCGAAGAAGACCGTTCCTGCGAAAGAGCCCGAGGCAGCTGTGGACACGACGAGTGATGGATCTTCCGAGGCGGGCTCGACCGAAATACCGGCAACCGAAGGAGAAGAGAAGCCTGCTGAAGCTGCTGCTTAGAGAACTTCTTTCTCCCTGGATTGGCACGCATACGCACGAACACGCCGACCACACTGGTCGGCGTGTTCGTGCGTATTGCTGCAACCGCATCACTTTGGTACACTACCGTGAGCTCGTTTGAGCACTACTAGCAGTAATTTCACAAAACGCACTATGGAAGCAGATCAGGCATTTCTGGAATTCGTCGTGAAAGAGTTGGTCGATCATCCCGAAGACGTCAAGGTGACCCGCTCAGTCGACCAGATGGGTGTCCTCCTCACCCTCGACGTTAACGCAGAGGACATGGGCAAGGTCATCGGCCGCCAAGGTAATAGTGCGAAGGCGATCCGCACCCTCTTGCGGGTCGTGGGCATGAAGAACAACGCGCGTGTGAATCTCAAGATCAATGAGCCCAACGGTGGCGTTGCCTTCAGTGGCCGCGAAGACATGGGTGAGAGCGCTTCTGCGAACGACACAGCACCCAGCATGTCAGCCGCTGAGGTCTCAGACTCAGTCGAGGCCGCGATGGAGGAGTTAAAATTCTAGGCGTTAGGCACTAGCGTATGGTGAGCGGCGCGGCCCCCGCAGGGGGCCGCGCCGCTGCTATTCACGATTCACGATTCTTCATTTATCATTCTTCCTATGCACATTCATGTAGTTACCCTCTTCCCGGACGCGTTCACGTCCTACCTCGGCGAGTCTATCGTGAAGCGAGCCATTGAGGACAAGAAGCTGAAGGTGACATTCTACAATCCACGCGACTTCACAAAGGACAAGTGGCGCCGTATCGACCAACGCCCGTACGGCGGCGGCCCGGGTATGGTCATCCAAGCAGAACCCGTGCTGCGTGCGGTCAAGAAGGCGCTCGGCAAGAAGGATCGTCGCAATGTGAAGATCGTCAACTTCGTGCCAGGCGGGAAACAGTTCGATACAGCGGTAGCTAAAACACTGGCACAGCGCTACAAGCACCTCATTCTTCTGTGTGGCAGGTACGAGGGTATTGATGCGCGGGTAGGGAGGATACTGCGTGCAGAGGACATTTCTATCGGCCCGTACGTGCTTACGGGAGGAGAGCTGCCGGCGTTGGTCGTGCTGGACTCGGTCGCTCGCCAGGTCCCTGGCGTGCTCGGTTCGTTGGATTCCCTTGAGGAGGGGAGAGCGGCAAGCAAAGAGGTCTACACGAGACCTGCAAATTTCACGTGGGAGGGGAAGACCTACCGCGTGCCCAAGGTGCTGCAAAGCGGGAACCACGCAGAGATCGATGCGTGGCGGGTCATGAACAAGGGCGGCGCGTAAAGGGCTTTTTGATGATGTCCCCAGGGTGGGGATAACTACCCTTGACGAGAGGTTGACTAAGGACTCTCTTGACAGTATACTCGCGAGCAACCTACCCCACGCGGATGAGTAGCGAATTACGGGCGGTTCGTGTACACGATTATCCGTTTTTAATGAGAAGCAATCGAGTGTGATGTAGAGAAGGGTCGCTCCCACCGAGAGCCCGAAAGGGTTGCTCGTTTGCGGTGTGTACGGAGGGCACCACCACTGGGAAGCACCATTCCCGATCAGTACGCCTGGTCTGGGGGAGATGTGTCGCTGCAGTTGAGCGCGACACATACAATATTACAGGTCTCCGGATAACCGAAACGCAGCAATGCAGCGAACGTCAGCATCACTGCCACAGAAGACCTTCTCGCGGTACCGCGAGTCGCGTGTGGTACTCCCAAATTTTGTCGAGCCCCAGCTCACCTCGTTCAGGTGGCTCACCGATGAAGGTATCAAGGAGGTACTCACCGAGTTCTCTCCTATCAACGACTATGGCGATAAAAAGTTCTCACTAGAGATCCTGAAGTACGAACTGGGGACGCCGCAGTTCGATGAGTACTACGCAAAGGAGAACAAGCTCACCTACGAGGCGCCACTGCGTGCGACCGTCAAACTCATCAACAAGACCACTGGGTCTGATAAGGAGCAGGAGATCTTTCTGGCAGACCTGCCCATGATGACCGATCACGGCACCTTCATCATCAACGGTGTCGAGCGTGTCATCGTGCCGCAGCTTGCTCGCTCCTCAGGTATCTTCTTCACCGCGAATGACACGAAGGGTCGCCGCTTCTTCGGAGCGAAGATCATTCCGGCACGCGGTGCGTGGATCGAGATCGAGTCTGAGCCAGATGGTGCGGTCTACGTGAAGATCGACCGCAAGCGCAAGTTCCCTGCGACCTCGCTCCTGCGCATTCTCGGCGCATCATTCGACGGCGACCTGGTATCGCTCTTCGAGCGCGTACCCGGTGGGAAAGACACGCTCAAGACCACCCTCGAGAAGGACCCAGCGACCACGGTCGATGATGCATACCTCGAGATCTACAAGCGTTTGCGTGATGGAGATCTGGCGACCATTGAGACCGCGCGTGAATACATTGATTCGATCTTCAGTGTTGAGCGCTACGACCTCTCGCGCGTTGGTCGCCATCGCTTCAACCAGCGGTTCGGGCGCCCGACCGACGAGGCAGAACTCGAGCGACGCACGCTCTCCTTGGACGACTTCGTCACGATCATCTCCTACGTCATCGAGCACAACGGCTTGCCGGGCGCACAGCCAGACGACATCGACCACATGGGGTTCCGTCGCGTACGCTACATGGGTGAGCTCTTGCAGCAAAAGATCCGCGTCGGGATGAGTCGTATGAAGCGCAACATCCAAGACCGCATGTCGACCGTCGAGCCTGAGCTTGCGAGCCCCATCCAGTTCGTTAACCCACGCCCCCTTCAGGCCTCGATCAAGGAATTCTTTACCACGAACCAACTCTCACAGTTCATGCAGCAGCAGAACATGCTGACTGAGCTTGAGCACCTGCGCACCCTCTCGGCGCTCGGGCCCGGTGGGCTCACTCGTGAGCGTGCTGGCTTTGAGGTGCGCGACGTGCACCCGAGTCACTACGGTCGTCTGTGTCCCATCCACACACCGGAAGGACCGAACATCGGTCTCATCCTGCACCTCTCAACGTTCGGCCAGATCGACGAGTACGGCATCATCAAGACCCCGTACGCACGCGTTGAGAGTGGCATCGTCACCGACGAGATCGTCTACCTCAACGCACTTGAGGAAGAGCAGTACAACATCGCACACGCTGCGGTATCCCTGCAGGAGAACGGCAAGATCGTGAGCGACATGGTTGAGGTGCGCCACCAGGGCCAGCCGGCGATGGTCGCACGTGAGGCGGTGCACTTCGTTGACATCTCAACGATGCAGCCCTTTTCGGTCGCAACCTCGATGATCCCGTTTGTTGAGAACGACGACGCGAACCGCGCACTGATGGGCTCGAACATGCAGAAGCAGGCGACCCCGTGCCTCTTGCCTGAGGTTCCCCTCGTGGGCACCGGTATGGAAAGCAAGGCCGCTGCGGACACCGGGCGCCTTATCACGGCGCGCGAGGAGGGAACCGTGAGCGTGGTCGATGCTCGCTCTATCACGGTCAAGGGCAAGAAGGGAGAGACCACGTACCCCTTGGTCACGATGAGTCGTACGAATGACATGTCGGCCTTCTACCACCGCCCGGTCGTTGAGCTTGGTGCAAAGGTGAAGAAGGGTGACCTGCTGGCAGACAACTCCTCGACCGTCGGCGGCCAGCTCGCGCTCGGTCAGAACGTACGCGTCGCCTTCATGTCATGGTCCGGGAATAACTACGAGGACGCCATCATCATCTCTGAGCGTCTGGTGAAGAACAACAAGTTCGCTTCCATTCACATCGAGGAGTTCGAGTGTGTCGTGCGCGACACCAAGCTCGGTGCCGAGGTCACGACCCACGACATCCCGAACGTCGGTGAGAACAAGCTCAAGAACCTCGACGTTGAAGGTGTGGTGCGTGTTGGTGCTGAAGTACACCCTGGCGACATCTTGGTGGGTAAGGTCACCCCCAAGGGAGAGACCCAGCTCACGCCCGAAGAGCGGCTCTTGCGCTCGATCTTCGGCGAGAAGGCGAAAGACGTGAAGGATACGTCGATGCGCCTGGAGGGTGGGAAGCGTGGTCGCGTCATCGGCGTGAAGGTCTTCTCGCGCGAGAACGGCGACCAGCTCGAGTCCGGTGTCATCAAAAAGGTGAACGTCACGGTCGCGCAGCTACGTAGCGTTTCAGTGGGCGATAAGCTCGCTGGCCGCCACGGGAACAAGGGCGTCATCTCCCGCATCCTGCCAGAAGAGGACATGCCCTTTGGCGAGGACGGACAACCCATTGACGTCATTCTCACTCCACTCGGTGTCCCGTCGCGTATGAACCTCGGTCAGATCCTCGAGCTCCACCTAGGGCTTGCGGCGAACACGCTCGGCTACCAGGCCATCTGTCCGCCGTTCTCGGGAGCGACCGATGAGGAGATACGCAAGGAGCTCATCGACGCGGGTCACAACCCGAGCGGCAAGATGAAGCTCTTCGATGGTCGCACCGGCGAGGCGTTCGACCAAGAGATCGCGGTGGGGTACATGTACATCCTCAAGCTTCATCACATGGTCGAGGACAAGATCCACATGCGCTCTATCGGTCCGTACTCGCTCATCACCCAGCAGCCGCTGGGTGGTAAGGCGCAGAACGGAGGTCAGCGCTTTGGCGAGATGGAGGTCTGGGCTTTGCTTGGCTACGGTGCGTCCTACACCCTGCGTGAGATGCTCACCATCAAGTCAGATGACATCGTAGGTCGCTCGGCGGCGTTCGATGCCATCGTCAAAGGTGGCAGGATCAGTCACCTCCACGTACCGGCAGCGTTCAACGTCCTCGTGCGCCACCTGCGTGGGTTGGCACTCAACGTCGAACTTGAAAAGGAGGAAGATTACCAGGCCTAACCTGCGCGCGTATGCATAAAAAAGACACTATCGACATCAACGACTTCACCTCCGTCTCCATCAAACTGGCGGATCCGGAGGTCATTCGCGGATGGTCCTACGGCGAGATCACCAAGCCCGAGACCATCAACTACCGCACGCAGCGCTCTGAGAAGAACGGCCTCTTCGACGAGAAGATCTTCGGCCCGACGCGTGACTACGAGTGTTTCTGTGGAAAGTATAAGGGTATTCGCTACAAAGGTATCGTGTGTGACCGCTGCGGGGTCGAGATCACTCGCTCCATCGTACGCCGCGAGCGCATGGGTCACATCGAGCTGTCGAGTCCGGTCGCGCACATCTGGTTCCTGCGCGCCATTCCCTCGCGCATCGCGACCCTCATGGGGCTCTCCGCGTCCGACGTCGAGAAGGTCGTCTACTTCGCGGGCTACATCATCACCTCGGTCAATGACGATGAGCGCCAGCGTCTGTTGCGCGAGATCGACACCGAGTACAAGTCCAAGCACAAGGCATCGGCCAACGAGAACGAGAAGACCAAGCTAAAGGAGCTGTTCACGACCGCTAAGTCGGAGATCGAGAAGCTCACGGTCGGCCAGGTGCTCGACGAGGCGACCTACCACCGCTACTCCATTCGCTACGGAACGTTGTTCGAGGCACGCATCGGTGCCGAGGCGATCTACGATATCTTTCGCGAGATGGACCTCACGGCGACGCGCGCCGCGCTTCTCGAGCGCCGCGAGAAAGCAGGTGCGCTCGAGCGCGCCAAGCTCAACAAGCGCCTCGCACTCATCAACTCACTCATCAATTCCAATGCGCGTCCCGAATGGATGTTCCTTACCGCGCTACCGGTCACGCCGCCGGCGCTGCGTCCGATGGTCGCGCTTGAGGGTGGTCGTCACGCGTCCTCGGATGTGAACGACCTCTACCGCCGCGTCATCAACCGCAATAACCGCCTCAAGAAGCTTATCGACATCAATGCGCCCGAGGTCATCCTGCGGAACGAGAAGCGCATCCTCCAGGAGGCGGTCGATGCCCTCATCGACAACTCAATCCGGCACGGCAACGCGATGTACTCGGCAATGAGTCAGTCGCAACGCCGTCCGCTGAAGTCACTCTCCGATTACCTCAAGGGGAAGCAGGGGTACTTCCGACAGAACTTGCTCGGTAAGCGCGTCGACTACTCGGGACGCTCGGTCATCGTCGTCGGTCCAGAGTTGGCGCTTGACCAGTGTGGTCTTCCCAAGCACATGGCACTCGAGCTCTTCCGCCCGTTCGTCATCAGCAAGCTCCTCGAGCGCGAGCTCGCGTTCAACATCCGTGGTGCCGGTCGCCTCATTGAGGACGGCATCCCCGAGGTGTGGGCCATTCTTGAAGAGGTCATTACGGGTAAGTACGTACTCCTCAACCGAGCGCCCACGCTCCACCGTCAGGGTATCCAGGCATTCCGTCCCGTGCTCATCGAGGGTAACGCGATTCGTGTACATCCTCTGGTGTGCCCCGCGTTCAACGCCGACTTCGACGGCGACCAGATGGCCGTCCACGTCCCTCTCTCGAAAGAGGCTCAGCTGGAGGCGCAGAACATCATGTCGGCGACCAAGAACATCCTCAAGCCAGGGAGCGGTACGCCCACAACAGCAGCTAACCAAGACATCATCCTCGGTTCATTCTGGATGACCAAGATCGTTGCGGGTGAGAAGGGTGAAGGGAAGTACTTCACGAGTCCGAACGACGCCATCAACGCGTACGATCACGGCCTTGCGTCATTCCGTGCAAAGATCCTGGTTCTCCCGTCGGACAGCCCCAAGTACGCCGAGTTTGACGGTAAGCCCTTCGAGACCAGCGTTGGTCGCCTCCTCTTCAACTCGGTCCTTCCCAAGGACTACCCGTACCTCAACCAAGAGATGAAGAAGGCGGGTCTCTCATCGGTCGTTGCGGATCTCATCAGGAGCTACGGCCTCGACGCGGTACCGCCCATTCTCGATAAGATAAAGAACTTTGGCTTCACATACGCGACCCGCTCAGGGGTGACCTGGTCCATTGACGAACTCTCGGTACCTGAACAGAAAGAGGATATCGTCGCTGAAGCGCGTGAGCGTCAGCTTGAGATCCTTGAGCAGTACAACAATGGCCTTCTCTCGACCGAAGAGAAGAAGCGCATGATCATCGAGGTGTGGCACCGTGCCAAGAGTGAGATCGAGAAGGTCATTCCAGACACGATCGACCAGAACGGCTCAGTGTACGACCTCGTCATCTCAGGGGCTCGCGGTTCGATGGGGCAGCTCACCCAGATGGCGGGCATGAAGGGACTCATTCAGAATACTGCTGGTGAGACCCTCGATTTCCCCATTACCGCGTCCTACAAAGAAGGACTCACACCTATCGAGTACTTCATCACGACGCACGGCTCGCGTAAGGGTCTTGCCGATACCGCGCTCCAGACCGCGAAAGCCGGCTACCTCACCCGAAAGCTCTTCGACGTGGCGCAGGATGTCATTGTCTCTGAGGAGGACTGTGGTACCACGGAGGGTATTCGTCTGACGCGCGAGAGCGCTCTCGGGATTGAGACCGAGCTCGGGAAGAACGTCCGGGGGCGTGTCCTCGCTGAGTCTGTGACCGCGCACGATGGCACGACCTTCAATGCCGGACATCTCCTGACGATCGATGACGCAGAGAAACTTGAGAAGACCACAGACCTCGACAGTGTGCTGGTGCGCTCACCTATGACCTGCAAGAGCCGCTCTGGCGTGTGTCGCAAATGCTACGGCGCGGACGTCACCAACTGGGAGCTTGTGGACTTTGGCGAAGCGGTCGGTACGGTGGCCGCTCAAGCGATCGGTGAGCCGGGCACCCAGCTGACCATGAACACCAAGCACCGTGGCGGTGCAGCCTCAGCTGAGGGTGATGTGGTTCAGGGTCTCCCACGTGTTGAGGAGGTCTTTGAGCGACGCTCGCCAAAGAGCTCAGCAACTATCGCAGCGATCGATGCAGTTGTGGCGGACATCAAGGACCTTGGTCACGAAAAGCTTCTCATCCTTGAGCCGGAAGGTGGTACGAAGGCGAAGGGCTTCAAGAAGAAGGAGATCGAGTACACTATCGTGCCACCGCGCAAGCTTTTGGTGAAGGTGGGCGACACCGTCAAAAAGGGTGAGCTGATGACCGATGGATCTGCCGATCTTGCTGAACTCTTCAAGTTTGCCGGACGCGAAGCGACGCAGGAGTACGTCATTCGTGAGACAGGCAAGATCTACGAACTACAAGGCGTGTCCATCACCCGCAAGCACATCGAGGTCATCGTGAAGCAAATGTTCTCACGCAAGCGCGTCAAGGACGCGGGCGACACCAACCTGAACGTCGGCGACGTGGTTGAAGAATGGTTCCTTGGCGAAGTGAACGATCGGGTTGAGGAGTCGGGAGGTGCCCCGGCAACCGTCGAGACACACCTCTTGGGTATCACGGAGGTATCGCTTACCCGCCAGAGTTTCCTCTCCTCGGCGTCCTTCCAGAACACCACAAAGGCACTCATCAACTCAGCGGTGCGCGGATCACGTGACCACCTCCGAGGTCTCAAGGAGAACGTCATCATCGGTCGCCTCATTCCTGCGGGCACCGGCTACGAGGGTAGCCGCAAGCACGCGATGATCGAGGAGTTGCAGCAGGAATATGCACCAGCATTCGTCGAGGACAACGATGGTATCTCACTTGGTGCAGCACTTGAAGAAGAGCAGAAGGCGCGTGTTGAGGGCTAGGTAGGAACGCATCAGACCTGTGCAGGAGACCGGACGCACCTCGTCCGGTCTTCGTGCGTTGTGCATCTGCGCCACTACGTGCGAGGCACTTCCTGAGGGGACGCGCCACGAGCGTTCACGCGCGGTAGAGCTGTGCACTACCTGTCCCAGGCGAGGACTGCCTCGTAGACAGCGCGGTGGAGCGCGGTCTCAACGGCAAAGCTGTACCGATCGATGGAGATCTCAAGTTGTAGTGACGCTGCGTCAGGTGTCACCCCGGTGATGCGCAGAAAGACGCGAACCGTATCGGCTGCCTCCGGCGCGGTTGCCCGGACCACCTCGGTCAGGTGGTGCTCAAGATCGGGAGCACTGCGGAGGCGAGTGGTCGAGAGGGAGAAGGGAACGATGATGCGCTTCAGCTTCACCTTGCTGTAGTTGGTGATCTCGTTGTTCATCATCGTCGTGTTGGGGATGTAGAGGATGTCACCCTCGTCCGTCTTGACCTTGGTCGCACGGAACGTGATGTCCGAGATGTAGCCCTTGGTCGTGTCGTTGATCTTGATGTAATCCCCGAGCAGAAAATCGGTCGAGAACATGAGACGAAAACTATCAAAGAAGTTGTTGAGGTACTCTTTGAAGAGCCACGCGAGCGCGACCGAGAAGAGGGAGAGGGAGGTGAGGAACTGCAAGAAGGGTACGCCGAAAATGGGAAAAATGCCCCCGAGCGTGACGAGCAACACGAATACGTTCGCGGCAGCATCGATGCCGAGTACAAAGTTGTCCTTCTCGCCGGGCTCAAGTTTGAGACGCCGTCGATAGTTGCCAATGATGAGGATGCGTACGATACTCCCCACTACACTCACCGCAAGGGCAAGAGTAGCCAGCTGCAGCAGTTCACGAGGCAGCTGCGTTTCGGACTTGACGATGTCCTGAAACACGAGCACGCCACACAGGAGCGCAAGAAGGACGAACAGGGTCAAGAATCGACGGACGGATACGTTCGTTGTAGCGGGCATGCGCCGCCAGTATACAGTGATACGAGGTACATACGCTAGTGGGAGAGAAAGGTCGCGTCGAACGCGCGCGTGCGTGCACGGGCGACGTCCTCGTGGGACAGGATGCTGTGAGTGAGCAAGAGCTGCTCTTCTTTGAAGACGTTGGTCTCGTACAGCTCAGCGCCATCGGTGTTGATGGTGTAGGCGACGCCGGCCGTGTTGTAGGCGGCAAAGATGGTGCGCAATTCCTCGACACCCGAGACCTTGCCGTGTCGTAGGTTCGAGGTGGGACAACACTCGAGGGTCACGCCCTGCTCGACCAGCTGTGCGAGGAGCGTCGGGTCCGTGGCGGCAAGGAGGCCGTGGCCGATGCGCTCAGGTTTTATCTCACTCAACACGTAGCGCATCTCAGCTGGGTCGCCCTCCTCGCCCGTGTGCAGCGTGAGCCCGAGACCTGCTTCGCGCGCTTGCGCGAACAGGGGCGCGTGCTCCTCGATCGAGAAGGTGTCTCGTTGCGGTCCGGCTAGATCGACCCCGATGACGCCGCGCTCTCGGTACTGGATCGCTTTGTCGACGATGACGCGGTTGCTGGAGAGTGGCAACATCCGATCCATCATGAGGATGATGCCGGCCTGCACCTGCGGGTACTCCAGGAGCGCCTTGTCCATGCCGCGCAGGGCAGCCATGATGATGTGGTCGAGGTCTTGCTCACCACCGCGGTTGCGGAACATCGGGTTGAATCGGAGCTCCTGCAACACGAGGTTGCACTTGCGATAGCCACCTCCGATGACGCTCTTCACACTCTCCTCAACGGCCATGGGGCTCGACTGAATGAGCTCAGTGATACGAAAGAATGTCCGGTGCATCTCGTCGAGAGAGGCACACGATTCACCAGCTGAGAGTGTGATCATATCCTGAAACTCCCAGTAGTCCTTTGTGGGCAACTTGATCCCCTGAGCGTGCGCGAGCGACCACAAGATAGGCGGGTCGACGGAAGCACCGAGGTGAAAGTGCAGCTCAGCTCGCTCAGGCATGTCAGCGCGTGAGGGCATTACAAAAAGTGTAGCACTTCAGGAGGAAGAATGCAGTGGATGGGTGTGTTTGTGACAGGATGTCTTGACGGTACAATGATTCACAATGCTCGAGTTGCTCTTTTGGGTTGCCGTCTTTCTGGTTGCACTCTTTGTGATGGTCAAAGGGGCTGACCTCTTTCTGGAGAATGCCGAGCGCATCGGGCTCGATTTCGGCCTCTCGCCGTTCGTCATCGGTGTCTTCATCGTCGGCGTGGGCACCTCGCTGCCGGAGCTGGCATCAGGGTTGCTTTCGGTCTTTGCGGGCGCGCCCGAGATAGTCGCGGCGAACGCCATAGGCTCGAACGTCACCAATATCTTCCTTGTTGGCGGTGTCATCGCGGTCCTCAGTAGAAAGATCATCATCACGCGCGACCTCCTCGATGCCGAGCTGCCGTTCTTCGTCATCTCCACATCGCTCTTCATGGGCGTTGCGTTCGATGGTGAGGTAACGTTAGTGGAGGCTCTCATGCTCGCCGCGACCTACTGCGTCTACCTATCGTACCTGTTCTCGACCGATGCACGTGGCGAACACGACATCGTTATCGAAGCTGAAGAGAAGATCATCAAACGTGAGCGACGACTTCTGAAGTATCTCCCTAATGGAGCTGCGGCGACCATGGCACTCGTTGGCCTCGTCGGTCTCATGGGAGGTGCGAAGTTCGTTGTGGATGCGGTCATGGAGCTCGCACTCATCCTCAACGTCACGACCGGTGTCATTGCGATGGTTGCGATAGCGCTCGGTACCTCCTTGCCCGAGCTCTCGGTCTCGATACGAGCCATCCAAACGGGGAAGCTCGACGTAGCCATTGGCAACATTTTTGGCAGCAATGCGTTCAACGTGCTCTTGGCGGTCGGCATCCCCGGACTGTTCGCGGTGTTACCCTTGGGCCCTGAGACCTACGCGGTGGGTCTGCCGATGCTCGCGGTCGCGTCCATCATCTACCTCATCATCGGACTCGCCCGGAAGGTCTACCGCTGGGAGGGTTTCATGTTCCTCATTCTGTACCTCTTCTTTGTCTTGAAGCTCATTGCGGCGTAGCGCATGGATAGCGGCGTGCAGGAACTACTGCTCATCGATAAACCCTCGGGGATGACGTCGTTCGACGTCATTCGTGCACTGCAGCGTGAGTTCCGCGAGTGTGGCGAGACGGCGCCCAAGGTGGGGCACGCGGGTACGCTCGACCCACTGGCTTCGGGACTCATGCTCATCGGTGTCGGAGAGGGAACGAAGCGACTCAGCGAGTACGTGAAGTTGCCCAAAACATACGAAGCGGTGGTGCGGCTCGGTGAGTCGCGCACCACCGGCGACCTTGAAGGGGAGATCATCGAAGAGACCACGTCATACGATATATCGTATGAAAAATGTGGCTTAGTTGTCGATGATGTGGTGGGTGTGTTGATGCTTCCCGTGCCAAGCTACTCTGCTATCAAGCAGGGTGGGGAAGCGCTGTATAAAAAGGTGCGGAGGGGAGAGAGGGTTGACGCTCCAGAAAAGCAGATGGAGGTGCGTGGTGCGCACCTCCAATCATTGGAACCGGCTGAAACTGAACGCGGCACGCGGCTTGACGCAAGCATCACATTCGATGTTGGGAGCGGGACGTACGTTCGCTCTCTCGCTGTGGAGCTGGGCAGGCGACTCGGTGTGCCAGCCACGCTCGCTTCGCTGAGACGAACACGCGTTGGCGCATTCGACGTAGCATCCGCACGATGCGTACCTGCCTCGGAGTAGGAATCCCAGCGATGTGCCACCGAGCGGCTTGCTGGGCCGCTTGAAAGATCGTAGGTGGCATGTGATGCTGGTACTCGTCAGTGCTCGACCGCGGACCCTTCGAGTCGAACGTGTCGAAGTACAGCGTTGCAGTGCCTCTCGTGTGAGAGACCACAACCAACAACTCTTCTGGGCCGACTTCGTGTGGCACCATATGCACACGAACGTCGAGGATTGTGGTCACGTTCTACTCCTTCTTGTCTGTTTGAGGTCGGCGTACGCTTGTAGAGCGTATTCACGAGCAGCGCTTTCGACACACGGATCAACGTCACTGTTCTCGGCGAGAAACGTATCGCCGTAGCGTCGCAGCACGACGTCGATTCGCTGCCTCAGATCGGGCTCGATGAGGGTCACGCAGATGACGTCACCCTCGACCATCCACCTGGTGGTCTTGAGGGTGAATCGCACGGAAACCTCCTCTCATCATTTCTTCTTCGGGCACTATGGGGTAGTTCGCACGACAAGTCAATCTGCAGATCACATCAAGATCGTTCTTCTTCCTTCTCTTCACGCTCTTTCATTCTCCGAACACCTTCCTCTTTCCATGCATGCTTTCGTTGAAGGTGCTCTTGAAGAGAGGTTGGACCAACTGGAGCTGCGTCTTCTACTGTTCGCTGAGTACGTTTTTTTCTTTTTTTTGCACCTCGTCGCGCGAGTTCTTTTAGCACCATTGTTCGTTCGGTCTGGTGGGAGTTTCTATTCAACCCTATTGCTTCCATCACCACATCAATGACTTGAGGAGGCTTAGCGTTCGATGCGCGTGCAATTCTCATGACCTCATCAGCAATTTGCTCAATAGAGGGAACCGCACCTTCTCGTGATGCGTTGGGATCATGGGTGGGAAATTTTTCCTTCATGCAATTACCCTAAACTCTTCTCCACCTCCGCCTTCACATCCGCACCATCGGCTTTGCCTTTTAGTTCGGCCATCACGGCACCCATGAGGCGCCCCATGTCTTTCTTGTCGGTGATGCCAAGTTCTTCCTTTTTCGCAGCGACAACCGGAGCGATATCCTCCCGGCTCATCATCTGGGGGAGGAATGCTTCTAAGATGACGAGCTCCGCCTCTTCGCTCGCGGCCAACTCCTCGCGACCACCTGCGCGAAACTGCTCGGCAGCGTCTTTCCTGCGCTTCACCTCGCGACGAATGACCGCGAGCGCCTCTTCATCAGTCAGTTCGTCCTGCGGTGTGCGGCCGGTCGTCGTCAACTCGTGGGTGAAGGCCGAAAGGAGACCGCGCAATACGGTGAGTCGCGGCTCCTCTTTTGCCTTCATCGCCTCTTTCAGTTGAGAACGTATTTCTGTCGTGAGCATGATGTGGGGTAAAATGAATATGTACTTAGCAAATCACAGCTGAGGTTCCTTTTCAACATGCGCACCTGCCTATGAGTGTTCCCTGGCACCAGATGGATATCGACGAGGTACTGGAGAAACTCCAGAGTGGCCCGAAGGGTCTCTCGGCTGAGCAGGTCGCTGAGCGCCGTGCTGCCCATGGCCCGAACAGTTTTTCTGAGGGTGAGTCTGATACCATCCTCGATCGCATTCTCGAGCAGTTCAAGAGCCCGTTGGTCTACATCCTCCTCGTGGCGTTCGTCTTCACGCTCTTCGTGGGCGAGTACCTTGACGCGACCGTCATTGCGGTCGCGCTCCTCATCAACGTCGTCGTCGGGGTCATCCAAGAAGAACGAGCGGGCAAGGCCTTCGAGAAGCTCAAGGCGAGCCAGCAGTCGAGCGCGATCGTGGTGCGCCGCGGTGAGAAGAAGAGCATCCCGACCGAGGAGGTCGTGCCTGGCGATATTGTCGTCCTCGAAGCGGGCTTCTCGGTGCCGGCTGATGTACGTATCCTCGAGAGCAAGGACCTCAAGCTTAACGAAGCGGTCCTCACTGGCGAGTGGAAGTCGGTCCGCAAGGAGCCGGGCGAGGTGCCCACCGACACGCCGCTTGCTGAGCGCAGCAACATGAGCTGGATGGGTACGTTGGTTGCGACCGGTTCGGGACGCGGAGTGGTCGTGGCAACCGGTGAGGCAACCCAGGTCGGTGAGATTGCGGCAGTGCTCGGGACCATCGATGACGCAGTGACGCCACTGCAATTGAAGCTTCAGGGTGTGGCACGGTTCCTCACGTGGGTCATCGCACTACTGACGATCGTTATCTTCCTCCTCGGGCTCGTGCGAGGTGAGCCGGTCGGGGAGATGATACTCATTGCGGTTGCGATCGCGGTCGCAACCATTCCGTCTGGCCTGCCTGCTGCGGTAACGGTCGTGCTTGCTATTGGGATGGAATCGATACTCAAGCGCGGTGGGTTGGTGAGAAATCTCCTTGCAGCTGAGACCTTGGGCTCGACGACCGTCATCCTCACCGATAAGACCGGCACCCTCACGCAGGCGAAGATGAAGCTGGCGGAGATACACACCTATGGCTCGCTCGGCGCGCTCGATACCGACCGCGCGAACTGGACACCGGACGATCGCTTCCTGCTCGAGAATGCGGTCCTCAACTCAGACGCCTTCATCGAAGAAGGTGATGACGCGCCCCGCAAGCTCACCGTACATGGCAGACCGGTCGAGAAAGCAATTCTGTTGGGTGGGCTCGAGGCAGGCATAGCCCAAGAGCAGCTGTTTGAGACCATAGAGCGCATCGATTACCTCACGTTCTCCTCTGAACGCAAGTTCGCTGCCTCACTCAATCGATTGAAGAATCATCACGAGGAGCGTTTGGTGTTGACCGGTGCGCCCGACCGTCTCCTTGAGGGCGCGGTCTCCTACTACCACCACGGAAAAAAGCACAAGATGAGTGCCGAGATACGGGAGGAGTTCAGACAGCACATCATCGATCGCAGTAACGAGGGGGAGCGACTCATCGGGGTTGCATTCCGCGACCTCAGTGCGCAGCAGCTTCCTGAGGAAGACGACATCCAAACGCTCAAGGATAAGACGACATTCTTGGGCTTCCTTACGTTGCATGATCCGCTCAGGGATGATGTGCCGATCGCGATCAAAGAGGTCGGGGGAGCCGGCGCGCGGGTCATCATGATCACGGGTGACAGTGTGGAGACCGGTCGCGCGATCGCGCGCGCTGCGGGTATTCACACAGGAGCTGATCTCGCGCTGCGGGGAGATGAGCTTGATGCCATTGAGGATGATCGGCTCTTCGACATGCTCATGAACGACATCGCGGTCATTGCCCGCGCTGAGCCCAAGCACAAGATGCGCATCGCCAACGTGCTACGCGATCGTGGTGAGGTCGTTGCGATGACGGGGGATGGTGTGAATGATGCGCCGGCGCTGCGAGCGGCATCGATAGGTGTTGCTGTTGGCTCCGGGACCGAGGTTGCAAAAGAGTCCGCCGACCTCGTTCTCATCAACGATAGCTTCGCCATCATCGTGGCAGCGATCGAGGAGGGGAGACGCATCGTCGACAATCTTCGCAAGATAGTCACGTTTCTGCTCTCGACCTCATTCAGTGAGATCTACATCATCACAGGGGCACTCTTGATGGGCGCACCGTTGCCGCTGTTGCCCTCACAAATTCTGTGGGGCAAGATCGTCGAGGAGGGGTTGATGAGTTTCTCATTTGCGTTCGAGCAGGGGGATCCACACGCGATGGAGCGTGACCCGCGCAGCTCGGTCGCGAAGAACATCCTCTCGAGCCGGCTTCGCACGATGATCTTGACGCTCGGGACGGTCTCGGGCCTCTCCTTAGTGACGCTCTTCTCGGTCCTCTACTTCGTGGTGGAGCTGCCGATCGAGGAGGTGCGTACGATGATGTTCGTCGCGATCGCGCTCGATACGTTCTCGTTCTCCTTCTCGCTGAAGGCATTCGATACTGCCGTGTGGCGCATCGATCCGTACTCCAATAAGTTCCTCTTCTGGGCCCTCTTGGTGAACCTCTCTGTTCTTATCATCGCGCTCACGTTCCCGCCTCTCATGACACTCCTCTCGCTTGAGCAGTTGAAGCTCTACCAGGTTGGCATCTTGCTCGGGGTTGCGGCATTCAATCTCACGACGATCGAGACCGCGAAGTATGTTCTCTTCCGGCGAGGGAAGAACAGAGCGACCCCGGCACCACCTCGTGCAGTCGGTACCGAAGCGAAATGACCCTCAGTGTTCTCAATGTGCACGAACACGCACAGCCGTCATTCATACGATATATCGTATGATTTTCGTGTGTTCGAGGAACCGTGTACGTGCTGACGTGCTGATTCGAAATTCATAC
>CAYWKE010000009.1:0-10041 GCA_964459075.1 uncultured Candidatus Saccharibacteria bacterium
AGGATCAACTACGGTCATCTGAGGCTTAGGCGTCGAGGGGTTCCTCGCCAGACTCAAAGTCCCCATCCGGCTGCAAGATGTGTTTCTTTCCAGCTGCCGGAGTCGTCAATCCTTCATCCTCGTAGAACGTGATGTCGTTGAGCTGTACACTGAAGAATCCGCTTGCCTCAGGATCGAAGTTCACGAGGAACGTAAACCTCTCTGTATTACCCGAGTTTATGACGTAGTCACCACTAGAGGTCTTATCAGCACCAGTCGATTTTAACGATGCGTTAGACGTCGATGCCCCAATTGGGCTGCTGTCTAACAGAATATCGTAGTCAACAGACGCTGAGGTCGAACCGATGTAGAAGGTGCCATCGAATGCCGTGATATCCATCACGAACTCGAATTTTGCAGTGTCGTTTGCAGAGTTGTCACCCTGGTCTACAGTTTCTTTCTTCGAGACGATCTCAGAGAAGATACCTTCTGCAACTAGCGCGTGCTCCTCGCCGTTTGCGGTGCCGCTTATTTCGTCTGCACCAGTGTAGTTGAGCTCATCGCCCTCTACATCATCTGCTTCCCAGCCAGAAACTGCGTCTGCGTTGAAGTCGAACTCGATCGTGGTGCCGCTTACGTAGCGTACCTCGTTTTTGGTGTCCTCGAAGTCAACCTCGATCGAGAACTTGGTCTTGCTGTCACCATCAAGCTCGAACTCGTTATCGTTGCCCGAGAGGTCAAACACGAAGTAGCCAGACTCTATAGAGTCATCTTTACCTGAACTTGTACTCGAAGTAGCGCCGAAGAAGTCGAAATCAAATTCGCCCTCCCCTTCAACAACGAGTCTTACGTCGTTCACCACGTCAAGCATGGCATTGTCCGACGTGGTCGCGTAGACCACTACGCGGTTGAACTCAACGTCGTTCTCCTCAACCTCAACGTCAGCAACAAGGACCGTCACATCGTCAGTGTCCTTCTTGTCGTCAACCTTGATGGTTGCAGATTTAGGATTAGAAGAATCGGTCGAAATCTCAACTGACGTGTCTTGTGCAGCAGATTTGATCTCGAAGGTCTCGGGATCGTTATCGCCGATGTAATGGTCGAGACCAGCGCCGTCGCGCACACGAACACCATCGCTCAAGCTTGAGCCATTAGGTGACCCATTTGCAGGGATCCACACAGCCCAGGTCTGCGGCAGGTCGCTGTTGTCGATGCGATTGGAGACGGTCACACCCACGACGTACTCAGCAGTGTCTCCCTCCTCAAAGACCTCATTGAGGCTTGAGAAGCGGATGGTGTAGACGTCGCCGCCTTTATTAGACCAGTCGTCCTCATCATCAGCGTTCTCCTCGGCGATCATCTCGCCGTCACGCCAGAGCTGGACGGTTTCCAGTGACTCCCACGGCTCGTCCTCATTCGGAGAACCAGCGTTGGTGAACGTGTTGTCAGCTGAGAATGCTACGTCGATGCGGCGCACCGAAACGTCGCCATCCTCAACGTCGAACTCGAAGCCAAAGACAGCTGCATCTTCCTCGCCCTCGCGGAGCTCCTCATCCGAAGGATTCGAGAGCTTGTCGAAGTCCTCAAGAGAAGCTTCGCCACCTGAGAGGTTGTCATCGTCGTCTTCGAACTCATCTTCGTCGTCATCGCCGCCGAGATCAGGCAGGTCGGGGAGGTCGGGGAGGTCAGGCATGTCGCTGCCGCCACCTCCGCCAGCCGAGCAGAGCTCGTTGACCTTTGCGCGGGTAGAAGCACCGAAGTAGCCGGTACCCGTGGTGAGGCCAAGCGGGGTGAGGACATCAGCTGCGTACATGTTCTGGAACGCTGCCACTGCCGCTGCCGTGAGGCCACCGAAGTAGGTGGTCTCCATGCCAGGTGAACCTGCACCCGCAGCTGCTACCGTGAAGCCGTTGTCATTGAGGAACTCCTGGAGCGCCATGACATCAGCACCGGTGTCGCCAGTGGTGAGGTTGCGAGTAAAGGTTGTGCCGCAGGACATGCTGCCGCCCATGTCATCAGAAGTGTCCTCCTGATTGCCCAGGACCGCGCGTGCCTCGTCGGCCTTGTCCTCGGAGATGATGTCGAGCGCAATGAAGAGCTCAACCAACTCAGCGAGGGTCACCGCGTGTGCGCGCTGCGCAGCTACGGTGAAGAGTGAACCTGCGACGACCGCGGTAGCCACGACGGCTGCGGTCAACTTCGCAAGTGAGAGTTTTTGTTCGAACATATGTCTATTAAATTATCCAACCCGCGTGTGCGTTAGTGATAACTGCTTGTAATCACGCGAACGGATCAATTGTGGGTGACCCTCATCTACACGGTGCTCTCCTACACATTGCTCGACCAACGTGCGTGAAAGGTGGTGTACAGGGGGGTCGCTATTAATCTGGGTCAGTAACCCGACCCGGATCGATACCAATGTTGTGCCTTGGCGATGCCGCCGCTGGCAGCTTGCAAGTCTACCCGCGTTGTATGCGGCAGACCTCCAAGGCGAACCAACTGATTGGTAGCAAGTCGTTGATGCATCTCAGCAGCAAACTCAGTCAGTGCTATTCGGACGCAGCGCTTGTTCATGTAGGCAAGCGGTACGCATGCGGGACAGTGCTTCCGGCTCAGCAGAATTTCGAAGCATTTCGATTCGTCTGTTGTTTCAATATTCTGTTGTCAAAGAGCAAGCGACGCATATCATATACGGACAAACCGCTTGACGAGCGCCTTATAAGAATTATATCCGAACATCGCGAGCACAACGTGTGCTCATGTATCCAGATATGTGGATAAGCGTTCCGGTCTGCACGCGAAAAGATTGCTCTTTTCGCATACGTACCCTTTTCGAACGCTTGTCGGAATACTACCAGAAAGTACCCCTTCTATTTATTGACACGCCTACTTGTGTATCACATAAGTGACAACACGCTGCACGACGCATCCTGGTTGTTTTGACGACAGCCACGGCCGCTGCTTACACGTAATTAAGAGTTCGGTACAAAAAAAAGAGAACGTCAACCACGAATGCTCATGAGGCGAGCGTGTAGCGACTCCATCTACGCTCCCCTTCTTTTTTAAGGACACCAGAATCAACGAGAGAGAGGAGTTCCCGCTGGATGGTCTTCTCACTACAATCTGTTATGACCTCGGTGACGTCCTTAATTGAAACCGAGTCACGTGTCTGCAATATACTAAGTATCTGTGCTCTCCTATCTCTGTTCTTGTTCCGTGGTGAGGTGCCTCCAGACGAGGAGACCGTTGCAGAGGCACGGTTCAGTGCTTCGGGCTTTTCAGAGACATTATTGTAAAAGACATTATAAACGTCACTTTGTTGTAATGTCTTTTTGTCAGACGGGCGCGGCATCAGGTCCTCCGGGGTGAACTGCGGTGAGAACGGGGCATTCCCTGCGCGCGCATGTTCAGGTACGTCAAAGAGAGGTGCGGATGTGGTCACGTCCTCAGCAACTTCATCAAGTGCTGTAATGAGTTTGTATATCTCTCGCTCAAGAATGATGGTGTGGGCGTTGGGTAGCAGCTTCCCGTGTCGCGCCACCTCACACAGAGAGGCTAGAGCACGCAGACGATCGCGCAAACGCTCTTGCGCATCAGACATACCTGAGAGGTGTCCGCTCGAATAGGCCAACGCAGCTTCCAGTAGGGGGACCGAGGTGCGGGACAGTGCGGAGAGGACATCATTGGATGCTCGTGAGCTATCGGTCACAAGTGCTATACCAGCGCACAAACGCTCAACTTTTTTAAGGACGTATGTTTGCTTATTGTCTTTTTTGATGTCCTGTATGCTGTCCTCTTTCATGTCTTAGTATTGACCTTTTGATGCCTCTCTTGTTTGGTCTGGCCATTATATATAAGTCGCCCCGTCTGGCAACTAGACCTTTCTCATGTATGAGGTATCACCGGTCGATGTCGGTGCATTGTACGGCCGTTGCTCTGGTATACTGGTTTCTTATGGCGAAGAAGAAAAAAGAGAAGCAGCCCGGCCTCTTCTCGGAGGTTCGTCCTGAGACCGGTCGCACCGTTGCCGCGGTCGTCTTCCTGCTCTCTGGCATTGTCCTCCTTGCTAGCTCGTTCGGCGCAGCTGGTGCGCTTGGCTCATTCATATCAACGTGGATGCGCTACCTCATCGGTGTCGGTTTTTACATCCTTCCCGCCGTCCTCTTTCTTCTGTCGCTTCAAAAGTTCCGTCCCCTTCCTGAGGAATCCTCGTCAACGAAACGTCTCAAGACGGTCACGACCGTGTGCCTCATCGTGCTCGCCCTCGCGCTCCTTGAGCTGATCTCGCGCGGCTTGGGTGGCGTGGCGGGTGGACTGCTTGCAGCTCCCTTGGTCGCGCTGAGCGGGACCCTCATTGCACTTGTGCTCGTTATCGGTGTGATGATCGTCTCTGCACTTCTCTTGTTCGACGCTCACGTGCACTTCGACCTCTTCTCTCTCTTCAAGCGAACAGAGCGCACCCCTGCCTCCGAGACCGCACCTGCTGAGACCAACTACTTCGATGAGGACGCGGAGGAGGGAGAGGAGGATGAGGATGCCGAGGAGTCTGAAGTTGAACCAGATGATGAGGAGACTGAGGAGGAGATCGAGGAAGAGCCATCACCCACACCTCGCTCAAGTGCTCCACTCGATGAAAGCGGTATCGTGATGGCGCCGGCAACCCAGGAGTCCTACACGCCGCCGCCCCTCACCCTGCTCTCCCGGGACAAGAAGCGCCCGGAGGTCGGCGATACCAAGGCGAATGCGAACATCATCAAGCGCACGTTGGCGAACTTCGGCATCACGGTCGAGATGGACGAGATCACCGTGGGCCCCACCGTGACCCGCTACGCTCTGAAGCCCGCCGAGGGCGTGCGTATCTCGCGCATCGTCGGACTGCAGGGCAACCTGGAGCTTGCGCTCTCCGGTGCTTCCATCCGCATCGAAGCCCCCATTCCCGGCAAGTCGCTCATCGGTATCGAGGTGCCCAACCACCACCGCGCCACCATCGGCCTCCACTATTTGCTTGCGGATGAGCAATTCCAAACGACCGACAAGCCCTTGCTTGCGGCACTGGGTCGTGACATCACCGGCGCTCCTCACTACCTCGACATCGCCAAGATGCCTCACGGCCTCATCGCGGGCACAACGGGCTCGGGTAAGTCGGTCGTGCTGCACTCGCTCCTTACCTCACTCCTCTACCGCAATGGGCCTGGCAACCTGCGCCTCATGATCATCGACCCAAAGCGCACTGAGTTCTCCTCCTACGATGGTATTCCCCACATGATCACCCCGGTCATCACCGAACCCAAGAAAGCCATCCTTGCCCTGAAGTGGGCCATGAAGGAAATGGACCGCCGCAACGAGGTCCTCCAGGCAGAACACCAGCGCAACATCGCCGACTACCACCAGCACGTGCTTGCGCCCGCTCGGAAGGAATTTGAGCGACGCCAGAAGAAAGGCGAACAGGTGGATCCGACTGAGGTACCTGAAGCTCTTCCCTACATCGTCATTGCTATCGATGAGATGGCCGACCTGATGACCAGCTTCCCGAGGGAGTTGGAAGCATCCATCGTCCGGCTTGCTCAGGTCGGGCGCGCGGCAGGGGTACACCTCGTACTCGCAACCCAGCGCCCCTCGGTCAACGTCATCACCGGCACCATCAAGGCCAACATCCCGACCCGTATCGCACTCAACGTGCCCACTCAGATCGATTCACGGACCATCCTTGATGCTGCGGGTGCGGAGAAGCTTCAAGGGGCAGGCGACATGCTCTACCTCGGCAGCGACACCGCGAAGCCCATCCGCATCCAATCTGCCTTTATCTCAAGTAGTGAGACCGCGGCGATCGTCGCATTCCTCAAGAAGCACAACGACCCGACCCTGCACGAGACCATCGACCTTGCCGACGCTGGGGTTTCTCTTACTGAGGGAGGTCGCGGAGGTGGTGGAGATGGTGAGGAGGATCCCCTCTACGAAGATGCGAAAGCGATCATCATTGAGGCACAGAAGGCGGCCACCTCGTTTTTGCAGCGCAAGCTCGGCATCGGGTACGCGCGCGCTGCGAAGCTCATCGACCTGCTTGAGGAGAACGGGGTCGTCGGCCCTGGCAACGGCGCAAAGGCTCGCGACGTCCTCATCAAGCCGGGTAGCGTGGACGTGATGGACGACGGTATGGATGAGATCGACGCGCTTGGCTCATCAAACGCACACCAGGGTGAGGAGCACGAGGAGGATGACGAGGGTGATGCGCGACGATCATGACCCCCCAGCGCCGCTGGCTGAGCGTGGCTCTGACCCTCATCGCGTGTTGTGCGCTTGCGCTCTACATCCTCTTCCAGGCGCGCCTCATGCTCATGGGTCCGCGTATCGTGCTCGATACACCCGCCCTCGCTCAGCCCCTAGCAAGTAGCACGCTTATCTTGCGAGGGCGTGCGCTCAACACCACCGCCCTCTACCTCAACGACCGGCAGATCACGACCGATCGCGCGGGAAACTTCGAGGAGACACTCCTCTTCCCCTTGGGGTATACTGAAGTACGTATGTCGGCTGAGGACCGATTCGGTACCCGTCGCGCGTACACCTATCCGATTACCCGTATCGAGTAACCATACACGTATGCCCGCAAAGAAAGCAGCGAAGCAGACCAAGAAAGACACTCCGGGCGTAGACACGCTTGGAGCAGCAAAAGAAGAGGACGCGCAGATAGGCGCAGCACTCAAAGCCATCAAGGCGAAGTTCGGCGACGAGTCCATCATGACCTTGGGCGAGACCGCAAAGGTGGATGTCGATGTCATCCCGACCGGCTCCATTGGGCTTGATGCGGCGCTCGGCATTGGCGGCTATCCGCGCGGCAGGATCATCGAGGTCTTCGGTCCCGAGTCATCCGGAAAGACGACCCTTACGCTCCACGCCATCGCGGAAGCGCAGCGGATGGGAGGTGTGTGTGCGTTCGTCGACGCTGAGCACGCGCTCGATCCTGAGTACGCAAAGAAGATCGGCGTGAAGACCGAGGATCTCCTGGTCTCCCAACCAGACACGGGTGAGCAGGCTTTGGAGATCGTGGAAAGTCTGGTGCGCACCGGCAAGCTCGACATCATCGTCATCGACTCGGTTGCCGCGCTCACGCCCAAAGATGAGATCGAGGGGGATATGGGCAGTCACCACGTCGGTAAGCAAGCGCGCCTCATGAGTCAAGCGCTGCGTAAACTGACCGCGATCGTATCAAAGTCACACACCATCGTCATCTTCATTAACCAGGTCCGTATGCAGATCGGGGTCATGTTCGGCAATCCTGAGACGACGACCGGCGGAAAGGCGCTGAAGTTCTACACCAGCGTGCGGCTCGATATTCGCCGTATTGCGCAGATCAAGAAGGGTGAGGAGGTTGTGGGCGGGAGGCACCGCGTGAAGGTCGTCAAGAACAAGGTTGCGGCGCCCTTCAAAGCAACGGAGTTCGATCTCCTGTACAACGAGGGTATCAGCCGTGAGGGTGAGTTGCTGGCGCTTGGCGAGAAGTACAAACTCATCAGTAAAGCGGGAGCGTCCTACTCCTACCACCCTGAGGACGGCGACGAGGTAAAGCTTGGTCGAGGGTACGATGCGGCACGGACAACGCTCAAGGAGGACAAGAAACTCACGAACGAGTTGACCAAGGCCGTGCGCGCGAAACTGAAAGAGGCCTAGCTCAAGGGGTCGCAACCATTCATCACTACGGAAGGTTCAACCTCCCGCATACTTCGCTTTCTTGAGAGATCCCTCCCATCCACACGTCATACGATATATCGTATGATCGGTGGTGGTTGCAGGATACCAACGCGTTGCTCGACCTGCTGCGTGGTTACGTGACTCGTGTGCATACCCACTCACCATTCATACGATATATCGTATGAATGGTGAGTGGGTTCGGGGCGATGGGTATTACGCCGGACGGCGCAGCCGTCCGGCCATCTGCTCGATGGAGCGCACGAGGTCACGAACCATCCACACACTCGCAAGCAGTGCGGCAACGAGCGCGCACTGCACGACGAACTCAGTTCCCAGGAACGCCTCGGTCAGGAAGCGGCCGAGTGTGGCGGGGTCCAAGGAGCGAGTGCTGTTGTAGACGATATTACCGGGCGAGATGAACGGTGCCGCAGCGAGCGCAGAAATACCGAGGACGTAGAGACGCAGCGCAGCCCCGCTTAGCAAGCGCTTGAGAAGGTAGACGCGACGCACGCGACGCATGATGGCAGTGTGTAGCTCAGAACTCGACATAGTGATCAGGATGTGTGACGGGCGGCCACGGTGCGGAATTCATGTTTGGCACGGTGCATACGGGTCTTAATCGCGCCCACGCTCGTTCCTTCTGCCTGCGCTATCTCCTTCTGGGAGCGGCCCTCAAGGAAGTAGGAGCGCAAGGTCCGCGCGAACAATTCGGGCATCTCGGAAAGAATAGCGATGACCTCGTCCCGCACCTCTGCCTTCTCGAACTGCCGCAGGTCACGATCGGGGAGCATGGAGAGTATCTCATGGTCAACATCGGCCCGTGCCATAAGCTCGCGCTTCAGGCGCTGGTAGCGGGTGCACGCACAGTTGATGAGGATGCGGTACGCCCAGGATTTGAAGCTAGCACCTTCTTGGGGGGAGAAACGGTCGGCGTACTGGTAGATGCGCACGAACGCGATCTGCACCACTTCCTCTGCATCTTCTTGATGGCGCACGATGGCACGCGCCCGGCGCAGAAATGCCGTCTCGTAGCGCGAGACGATCTCGGCAAAAGCCTCAGGGTCGTGAAGCGCACGAGCCAGTACCTCCTCATCCGAAAGGCTGGCCAGGTTCTCAGGTTCGTGCTCGAGGAGCGAAAAGATCATAGGTACACTGTAAATTGCCTCGTCATCTTCTGCAACACCGGATAGGGGTAGAAGGTTACTTCCTGCTCCCCCATACGCACACGCCGGTTGCACAATTTAAAAAAACGGCTACAATGAGCCGCAAATCAGTAATTCTCTCATCACATGTTGAGCTACAATGACGCAACGCAAGGAGCGCGCATCATCTACGAGGGCGACCCGTACGAGGTCATCGCCTCCACCATATCCAAGAAGAGTCGTCAGAAAGCCAGCAACCAGGTCAAGATGAAGAACCTGCGGAGCGGCCGGGTCATTGAGGTCGCGCTCCACCAGTCCGACAACCTCGAGGAGGCGCCCATCGACAAGCGCACCATCGTCTTCATCTACGCGCGAGGTGATGAGGTATTCTTCCACGAGGCGAGGGACAAGAGTGCACGATTCACGCTACCCCTCTCACTTGTGGGCGACAAGCTCGCCTACCTCCAAAGCGGCACCGAGGTAGATGCTCTCGTTTTTGATGAGGAGATCATTGGCCTATCGCTACCTATCAAGATGGACTTCGAGGTCATCGAGGCGGCTCCCGCGGTCAAAGGTAATACCGCTCAGAACGCGACCAAGGCGGTCGTCATCCAGGGTGGCTCGTCCATCACCGTTCCCCTCTTCGTAAATCAAGGGGACATCGTGCGCGTGAACACAGAGACGGGTACGTACGTGGAGCGGGTATCCAAGGGAAATTCGTGAATGGTCAATCTTGAATCTTGAATGTGATCCATATTGAAGAATGAGCGGCACGCGTGCCGCTTGTTTTTTCGAGAGCGTGTGCAAGAACGCGGATGAAGCGAACCGCCGCGGCCTTCGGGCCGCGGCGTACTGCGTGGTAACCTTAAGCACAGAGGAGACTGCAAGGAGTACACAATGTCGTGGTCTGAGAAAGTGAGATTGTTTCTTGCCCGAGGTGTGCAGGCAAACGAAGCGGTTGCTTGCTCACTCAACCACACGCAACCCTGCACGTGCGGCAAGCCGGAGAACGCAGAGCGGCACTGTCCGCTTTCGGCAGTATCACCCGAGCGCGCCCATGCGGTGCGTACCGTGACGATGATACACCCCGCACGTGCGGCAACGAGGGCGTTGCCGAGCGTGGAACGTGTCCACATCTCGACGAACTATGTCCTCTGTGAGGAGACGAACCGACGCCGCGGCCCCCTCTGGGGGGCCGCGGCGGATCATTTTCATTCTCAATTACATTCACGAT
>CAYWKE010000009.1:10141-28220 GCA_964459075.1 uncultured Candidatus Saccharibacteria bacterium
GATTCAGGATTCGGGATTCGGGATTCGTGACTACCGCTCGACGTACGGGATCAACCCCATGTACCGCGAGCGCTTCACCGCCAAGGCGAGCTTGCGCTGGGTAGCCGCATCCATCTGCGTGCGCTTGCGCGGCAAGATGCGTCCGTGCGGGTTGAGGAACTTCCTCAGGGTCTCGACGTCTTTATAGTCGATGTACGGGAATGTGGTCTGTGGTGGTTTTCGCATAGTAGCTTATGTTAGATAGGACGTACTCATGTGGATGAATTTCGAGGCGCCAAGGGGTGAGAACACGAGGTGTATTCAACATTCAGTGAGTGTCTGAGCTCCCGCAGGCAACGAAGAAATTCGCCACATGCGTTCGTCCAGTTAGAATGGAATGTCGTCCGGATTGATCTCATCCTCAGGGTACTCAATAGCGTCTTTCTTTGCGCCACCGCCGCTTTTCGCAGGCGCCGGCTCAGCGGCCTCGTCTCCCTGGGCGCTTTGGTCAAAGCCGCCACCACCTCCCTTCGGGCCGAACTGAACGGTGTCCGCAACGATCTCCGTGCGGTAGCGCTTCTGGCCATCTTGCTCCCACGAGCGGGTCTGCATGCGGCCTTCGACGAACGCGCTATTCCCTTTTTTGAGGTACTGGTTGACGTTCTCTGCCTGACGACCAAAGACGACAATGTTGTGGTAATCGGTGGATTCTTGCCGCTGCCCTTGCTGGTCCTTCCAGACACGGTTGGTTGCAAGGGAGAAGTTGGTCACGCTCTGGCCCGAAGGCAGGGAGCGCATCTCCGGGTCACGGGTGAGGTTCCCGTAGACCATCGCTTTGTTGAGGTACATACAATGCGTGTTGGTTACTTCTCTTCCTCAGGGGCATCCTCTTTAGGAGTGTCAGCCGCTGAAGCGGGGTCGGTCGCCTTCTCATCATCACCCTCACCGACCAACTCGTCAATGGCCTTATCGACCTCCTCTTCGACGATCTCGCCCTTCTCCTCTTCCTCCTTGCGCACCGGTGCTTCCGTCGTCTCTTCTACCGAACCTGCGGTAAAGCGGCCGAACGTGTAGTGGGTCGGCGTCTCGGCCTGAGTGCGGGTCGTCGTGAGGGTGAGCGCACGTACGACGTTCGGGTCACCCGCGACCGCCTGCTGCAGCTCGGGGACCTGTGCGGGCTCTGCCTCGAAGAAGAGCCAGCCGAAGTAGGCCGTTGCCACGTGGGTGCGCTTGCCTCCTGCCGCATGGTCCATGGGGTAGGAGAGCTCGATGAGCTCGGGGTACACCTCGTTGATAATGGTGCCGCCCTTCCCCTCGACGTGTGCGCGAATGGCGTCCACGGCCGAAGAACGTCCGGCCTCGTCGAGCGAGGGGACGAGCAGGTACGACACTTCGTACACGCGGGTCTCGGAGCTTTCGCTCGCAGCGCCCGCCACTGCTGTGGTTTCTTCTGTACTCATACCGGATAATTAGGCTGCTACGGTACCACGCCGGAGGACTTCTGGCAACGCGGGGCGGCTGTAAGAGATGGGGGTGGGCCGCGTCTTCATGGGCGACATTCACTGTGTATTTCCCAAGTGCCCTGCCAGAGAGCATACGTAGCCACGCATCCACACACCCACGGTGGGGTGTTGTTCTGAGTATTCCGCAGGTACAGAGGGTTGCCTGAGGGAGTCCTGAGGAGAGCGTCCCACCACAGGGTCGGACGCTCAAACGGTTTGGATGGTTCAAACCGAAGGTTCTTTCGGAGACCAATCCTATGCCCCACCTGTACCACAATGGTTACATCGCCTTCGTTGGGTCAGAGGACTACAAGGTAGCATGTGCGATCGCCGCAAATGCAGATCGGCCACTTCAAGTGTGTCCGGAAATTGAGCACACCAACGAAGTACGCAACACCATCGGCCGCGCATGTGTGCTGCTCGTGTTGAATGGTGAGCCCTCCCCCGAGGTACGTCGCCATATTGAGTACGCGCTCTCGATCGGAACCCCCATCGTGGCGCTTGCTCCATGTGTCGACTCCAGCGTCAAAGCCCTCATCGAATGGGGCGTGACGGGCTACTATGCCTCGCGCCGGGAGGGTCTATGGGTCGAGGTCAACCTCGCTGCATCGCTCAATCGTGCTGACGTGCGGCGCGTGAGCAATACGCGCATCACGCGCGTCGTGAAAGCTCAAACTCCCGTCCCTCCGCTCTCGCTAGTTGCCTGAGCTGAGTCCCTGCCCGCCGGTCACTGCGATCGGCGGGCGTTCCTTTACACTCGTAGGCGAAACAAGCTTCCGGCATTCTTCCGAAGCTCCCGGGTGACCATCTCGAGGTCGAGCTCTTTCAGCGTCGCAATGCGCTCAACCACGCCCGCGACCATCCACGGCTCGCAGCGCTTGCCACGGTAAGGGGTGGGCGCGACGTAGGGTGCGTCGGTCTCCGCGTGGAGCCGCTCGAGGGGCGCGAAGCGAATGATCTCATTATAGGAATCCGCGAACGTGATGACCCCGGTGAATGAGATGGTAAAGCCAATATCAAACAGTGCTTGGGCGTGCTCAATGGTTCCCGCAAAGAAGTGTGCGTTACCGCGGAGCTTTTCACCATGCTGCCGATGGTGCGTCTTCAGGATATCGATGACCTCATCGTACGCATCCATCGTTCCTTGGCTCGGCCTGACGTGGAGCATGAGGGGTCGGTCGTGTGCGCGTGCGAACGCTATCTGCGCCTCGAAGAGTTCACTCTGTCGTTTCCGCTCACCGGGAATATCATCACACCGAAAGTAATCCAGCCCACACTCCCCTATCGCCACGGTGCGTTCGTCCGCAACAAGCACCGAGAACTCCGTCTCATTGAATATCTCGCGCTCGGTCGGGTGCACCCCAACGCACGCCCACACGTGCTCGTACGTGCGTGCGAGCTCAAGCGCGGCAAATGAACTCGCGCGGTCGGTACCGACCGTGATCGCTCCCACGCCCTCCTCTTTCATGCGCGCCACGACCGAAGCACGGTCGGCATCGAACGCCTGATCCGTGAGGTGCGCGTGGATGTCGATGGTGCGCAGGGTCTCCATACAAGGACGAGTATCACTACTCAACGCGAAGGAAAAGCGGCGCTTCGGGTTTGGTGTTTGTTCGTACCAGCTCCTGTATCTTCGCTGCGGTCTCAGGCAAGAATGGCGTCAAGAGGTGCGCAATGTGACGCAGGCGCTCAACCAGCTCGGTGATGATGGCAACCCCTCCCTCGCGGTGGATCTTCACCAACTTGAACGGCTGGGTCTCCTGAATGTAGCGATCGAGTGCGCTGACCTCACTCCACGCGATGTCGATGGCCGCCTTGATGTCGCAGTTGTGCATCGCCTCGTGGTACTTCTCCGGGAACGAGTGGCGCTCCTGTGGCAGTGGTTCCTCAAGGTAGCGCTCTGCCATGGCCATGATGCGCGAGGTGAGGTTGCCGAGGCCGTTGGCCAACTGCGCATTGTAGACCTCTTTGAACTTCTCGTGCGTGATATCGCCATCCTCAAACGGTGAGACCTCACGCGCGAGGTAGTAGCGCACTGCCTCTGCGCCGTACGACGCTATCAGCTCATGTGGATCGATGACGTTCCCGAGTGACTTTGACATCTTTCTCCCGCCGGAGGTCAACATGCCGTGCACGAGAATGGTGCGCGGCAGTGGCAAGCCCGCCGAGAGGAGCATGGCAGGCCAGATGACCGCATGAAAACGAAGGATGTCCTTACCTACCACGTGCACATCCGCAGGCCAGAACTGCGTGAACAGCGTATTGTCCTCACGCCCGTAGCCCAAAGCAGAGATGTAGTTCGTGAGCGCATCACACCAGACGTACATGACCTGCGTCTCGTCGTGGGGCACGGGAATACCAAGCGCAACCTTCTCTTTAGGTCGTGAGAACGAGACATCAGCGACCCCTTGTCGAATGAATGCGAGTACTTCTCCTTTGCGACTTGCGGGCAGGATGCGCAACTCATCACTCTCGATCTTCTGCGCGACCGTATCCGCATAGCGCGAGAGCCGGAAGTAGTAGTTCTCTTCCTCAAGGACCTGCGGTTGTTCGTCGTGATCGGGACACAGACCACCCTCGCGCAGATCTTTCTCGGTGACGAACGACTCCGCGCCGACACAGTAGAGTCCCTGGTACGTCGCGCGGTAGATGTCACCCGACTGTACCAAGCGCAGCCACAGCGCCTGTGCGCCGGGCCAGTGATTGACCTGGTCGGTCGTGCGAATGAACTGATCGAACCCGATACCGAGTGCGTTATACAGCTCACCGAATCCCATGACGATGTCGTTGAGGTACTGCGCGAGCGGTATGCCAGCAGCCTGTGCAGCACGCACGACCTTCTCGGAGTTCTCATCGGAGCCGGTCAGGAGGTACGTGGGCTCTCCCAGGACACGGTGGTAGCGCGCGAGAATATCGCAGAGCGTGGTCGTGTACGCGTGTCCCATGTGGAGGCGCGCGTTCGGGTAGTAGATGGGCGTCGTGACGTAGAAACCTTTTCCTTCGTAGGACATAGATGATGGGTTAGTGCAGCAGTTCGGGCGCTGGTGGTGTGGCGTGTTTGGTCTCTCTGGCGTCACTGCTGCCGAGGTCATTCACTAACTCACGCAGGATAGCCGCAATGGGAACGGCCAAGACGACACCCCAAAAACCAGCTAGTTGCCCGCCAATGATGAGGGAGAGGATGACGAGGAGTGGCGGCACACCCACGATCTTTTGCACTACGAGCGGGTAGACGAAGTTACCCTGCACCTGGTTGACGATGATATAGAGCGCAAGGACGAGGAGCGCGAGGGTGACCCCGCCATCGAGGAACCCGATGACGATCGCGGGTATGGCAGCGAGAATGGAACCAAAGACGGGCACCAACTCAAGGAGGCCTGCGGTCATGGCGAGCAACAGCGCGTACTGGACCCCCAGGACCGAGAGGCCGACGTAGACCACGAGCGCCACGATCATGGAGAGGATGATCTGTCCCTGTAGCCAGCGTCCGATCTTAAGCTGCGAACGGCGCCACAGATCAAGCGCGTAGCTCTGGTGTCGCTCTGGGGTGACGAGTCTGATGAAGTCGTCAATACCGCTCTCTTGCACGGCGAGATAGAAGGAGAGTACGATCATGAGGACGAACGTGAACGCACCGCCAAAAAGGGTCGAGACCGCACTCACAAGCCCCGCGCCCGTTGAGGCAAAGGTCGATTGCAGCTCCCTCAGTGACTCGAGCGCACTTTGGCTTGCCGCAAGGGGTAGTAGTGACTGCCCCGCTTCACCACCCACCGAGAGCATCTCAAGGAAGTAGGGTAGGTTCGCGATGAGGTTGCTCATCTCACGCAAGAGCGGGGGCAACAAGAGCGAGAAGAACGCGATGAGGAGCGATACGAGGATGAGGTAAATACTAAGGACGCTGACCACACGAGGTACCTGGTGGCGGCTCAGTGCTTTGACCGCTGGTTCGATAGCAGAGGCGATGACAATGGCGGCAAGTATGGTGAGAACCGTGTCGCGCAGCGCCAGGACAATTGCGACCCCGACCCCCATGAGGACGATCATGAGGATGGTGCCGGGGGTGATGGTGATCGCAAGCGGACGCTCGTGCATTGAAGGCATGATAGCACGAGCGCGGTGGTTTGCCACCGCGCTCGTGCTGGAACATTCACTTGCGCCGGGCGGCTACGCCGCCCGGCCCCGCTGCCCACATCCACATTCGTGCTTCTTCGTGATCATCCCTGATGCATTCTCAGAAACAATGTATATGAGCCACATTTTTCATACGATATATCGTATGAGTGTTCGAGGGTCCTTCATGCGTACGTCTACTTCGAGTGTACCGGGCGTCATTCGAGACACCTAGCGAAGGAGTCGGACCAGGGCCGCTTTCTCCTGCTTGGGCCCTATCAAGGCAAGTGTGTAGTGCGCGGGCTGAAACATCTTGTTCGCGAGGCGCTTGATATCTTTCTTCGTGACGGCTTGGGCGCTCGCATTCTTCTCTTTTGGCGTTTGGAGCGGGAGACCTACGACGGCCTGGGTGCCGTAAAAGTAGGCAAGGTCGTCACTGGTCTCAAGGCCATTGAGGAGCGCTCCCTCTTTCATCGAGCGCGCTATCCCGAGCTCCTCATCGCTCACCGTAACACGCCCAAGTCGCTCCAGCTCTTCTCGCAGCACGCGCACGACCTCGCCGACACGTCCCTTGGGCACCCCTGCGTGAATGGTGAAGGAGCCATAGTGTTCATACAGATTCGGTGAGGCGAAGACGTAGTAGCACACACCCAGCTCCTCGCGCAGCTTCTGGAAGAGCCGAGAGGAAAAGCCGCCGCCGAGGATGGTCGCGAGCATGCCCAACGTAGGCACGTCCTTGTGGGCGCGCCCAAAAGCGGGTACACCGAGCACGATGTGCGACTGGTCGGAGTCTTTGGAGAGCTGGGCGACCATAGGGCCTTTCACAGCGCTCGGGCGATGCTGCTTTGCGCGCGAGCCGTTCTCAACCGAGCCGAAGCGCTTCTCTAACTCACGGGCAACCTCTTGGGTGTTGATAGTGCCGGCGACCACAACGGTCGTTGCATGCGCGCGGTAGTGCTTCCTATGGAACGCGAACAACTGCTCACGCGTGAAGGACGCGACCGATTCGCGGCTCCCCAGAATGGGGTGACCCTCTGCCGTCCCGGCTCCATACAAGACCTCGTCGAAGTAGGTGTCGACCTTGCGCTGCGGCATGTCCTCATACATGTTGATCTCTTCGATGACCACACCCTTCTCGCGCTCAAGCTCTGGCGCCGGGAAGAGCGGGTCGCGGTAGACATCGGCCGCGACCTCGATGAGCCGCTTCACGTGACGCTTGTGCGCCTTCGCGTGGTAGCCGGTGTAGCGCCGTGAAGTGAACGCGTTCGTCTCGGCGCCCAGTGATTCGAGTTCTTGCGCGAGGATGAGACTGCTGGGTCGTTTCCCCGTTCCCTTGAAGCACATGTGCTCCAAAAAGTGGGCGATGCCGTACTCCTCGGGCTTCTCATGCTCACAGCCCGCGTGAATGAGGGTCATCACGGTCACGGTTTGCGCGTCGTTCATCGGTACGAGGACGACGCGCAGGCCATTCTTGAGGGTTTTTTGTACGGGCTTCATTATTGCATTACTTCATTTAGAAGAGCTTGGATCGACACCCTCCTCTGCTCCCCCGTATCCCGATCGCGCAGGGTGACTGTGTCTTTGAGCGATGGATTCTCCTCGCCGAGCGTGTCGAAGTCGATGGTCACACAAAAGGGCGTGCCGATCTCGTCCTGTCTGCGGTAGCGCTTGCCGATGTTGCCGTTGTCATCAAACTCCGCCATGACGTGCGGCTTCAACATATCAAACACCTCTTTCGCTTTCGCGACCAACTGCGGCTTGTTCTTCAACAGCGGGAAGACTGCGACCTTGATAGGCGCGATCGCGTACGGGAAGCGAAGCACGGTGCGCGCTTCCCCACCCAGTTCGTCCTCGTCGTAGAACTCGGTCAGTGTAGCGAGGAACGTGCGATCGAGGCCGACCGAGGTCTCAACGACGTGCGGCACGTAGCGCTCGTTCGTTACGGGATCGAGGTAGTCAAGCTTTGCACCGGAAAATGTCTGGTGCTGGGTGAGGTCGTAGTCGCCCCGCGCGTGGATGCCTTCCAATTCCTTGAATCCGAACGGGAACTGGTACTCGATGTCCCACGCGGCTTTGGCGTAGAAGACCAGATTCTCGTGCTCGTGCCACTTGAGGTTCTCTTCCCTGAACCCAAGGTCAAGGTAGTACTGCCAGCGCTTCTTTCGCCACTCCTCGTAGAAGGTCATCTCATCGTCGGGCGCCACGAACATCTGCATCTCCATCTGCTCGAACTCGCGCTTGCGGAAAATGTACTGGCGCGGTGCGATCTCGTTGCGAAAGGCCTTACCGATCTGTGCGATGCCAAACGGCACCTTCACCCTGCTGGTGTCGAGGACGTTCTTGAAGTTTATGTAAATGCCCTGGCAGGTCTCGCCGCGCAGGTAGGTTGGGTCACCCGCCCAGTCACCCGTGAAGTTGCCGAGGTTGCTCTGCACGAGGAGGTTGAACTTCTTCACCTGCCCAAAGTTCTGCTTACCGCAATTCGGACACTTCAGCTTGTCGCGCACCGAATCGAACAGGGTGTTGATCTCCTCGTCACTCATCTTCTCGTCCGCGAACACATCGACCTCCTCGAGGAGGTGATCCGCACGCGAGCGCGTGTTGCACTCCTTACACTCGACCAAGGGGTCGGAGAACCCGCCCACGTGACCCGACGCCTCCCAGACCTTAGGGTGGGTGAAGATGGCCGAATCAAGACCGACGATATTCTCCTCCATCTGGACCATCGCGCGCCACCACGTGCTGCGCAAGTTCTGCGCCAAGAGAGCCCCGTACGGACCAAAATCGTAGAGTCCCACGAAGCCACCGTAGATCTCAGAACCCGGATAGACGAACCCGCGTCGCTTGGCGAGCGAGGTGATGGTGTCGAGTGCGGGGGTGGATCTCATTGCTTGGTCTGGTCTTAACGTTCAAAGACCTTGGAGTAGTTGCGGCCACTGAATTCGGGGTCGCGCCGCATCAAGGTCGTGACCTCGTCACGCTCGCTTTCTAGCACACTTCCGGTGTAGACATCAACTCCGCGGATGTACTGTTCATAGAGAAGCTCAACGTTGCTTCCCTCCTGACTCAACGACGGCTCAATAGCAACGTGGAATGAGAGCGTGCGAGGAGGACTGGTGTAGCCCACACCCTTCGGCACGTCACCGAGTGTCCAGCGCAACTCCTTGGTGACCTGGTTGTAGCGGAAGTCCTCGCCAGAGGGGTCGACCGCATTCAACCACTCGACGTACCAGGGTAGCTCGGTGTAGATCTCTACATCACGGAGGTCGTTGTTGGTGTTCTTTACCTCAAGCACGACCGTATACGTCGTGCGCTCCTCGACCTCGGGCGGCACCGGCCCGGTGTTCTCAAACGGTCCCGCTGAGTACAGCGCGAAGCCCGCGAGCTCGAGATCAGAGCGTGCAACGACACGTCTGGTGATGGTCGACTCGATGGTCTCCGGCACATCATCCTCGGTGAAGCGTCGCGCGCGCACATCGATGATGACCGAGAGGTCGGGGTCGATGAGACCCATCGAGGGCATGATCTCGTGCGGCGCGAACTCGAACGCGACCTGCCCGGTCTCACCTGGATCGATGCGGTCGAGACGCCCTTCGGTCTCATCGTTGAAGATGACGGTCGTGTCCTGCGAGCGGAAGAACCCATCGTTGCTTTGAATGGCACGCGGGTTGAGGAGCGCCCCCTGGAAAGAAACGACCATTTCCATGTCGTAGACCGAGTCGGGGAGCGTATTCTCCCAGCTAATGATCCCGCGCACCACCTCGCCGTTATTTACCACATGTACCCCATCACGAGTACCATCAAGTGCAAGCGCAAGGTTCATGAACGGCCGCTTCACGACCATGTCGTGCTCTGCTTGGTTGAGAATGGCGGCGATCTGGGTTTGACTTGCCTCATCGGGGATACCTGCGTCAAAGCGGAATATGCGATCCTGCGTATCAAGCCCGCTCACGACACCACGGACAATGACCTCCTTACCCTCACCTGGCTCGAAGCTCCCCAGGTTCCAAACCGACTCGCCCGCTGTGGGCTGGGGTTCCGCGCCACGGTAGGTGAAGCCGAACGGATAGTTCCCTACCAACAACACCTCATCGATATCCTCGGTCGCATTGGAGACGACCCCTATCCGCAACTCGACCGGCTGGTCGTTGCTGATCTCCTCAAGCGCATCGATCGTGACCGAGAGCGGCGCGCTTGAGAGGAGCACGCTATGGGTCAGATCTTTGACGAAGGTCGCGTTCGAACCCTCGATACGGTACTCGAGCGCCATGCGGATGTTCTGCGTGGTCTGCTCATCACCGTACAGGACCGCGCGCAAGGTCACGTTCTCACGCCGATTCGGTCGGATGACCCCGACCGCTTCCCGCACACGCTCAAGTGGTATCGCCACATCCTCAGCAGAGCGCGTTCCTTTCGGGTACTCGACCACGAGGGTCGCTGCCTCAATGGGAACTGTGTTGCCATTGGTGATACCCACCTGAACCAACAACGGTTCACCGCCGCCTACCTGCAGCGGACTCGTGATCTCCATCTCGATCTTTTCAGGTGAGATAACGTTCGTGTCACGCGAGAACAGGTATGCCGCCGTACCTGCAGCAACCACAAAAAACCCGAACGAGGCAATGAGTGCGAACGTCAACGCCGACCGCGCGCCGCTGCCACGACGCTTCAATGCTTTCGGACTCTGTTTCTTGACCATGTCCTGTGCTTCTCTCTCATCCTCAACTTCATCCAGTTTGTCCCAGCCCTCCTCGACCTGGTGCGTATCGGGCCTGAGGTTGCGCCGTTCGCGCGCTTTGGGAGGATGAGTGCGCGAGTAGAGTCTGTTATGCAGGTCGCGGATGCCACCCTCTTCGTCATGCTCGATGAGTGCCATGGA
This sequence comes from uncultured Candidatus Saccharibacteria bacterium, assembly GCA_964459075.1. Taxonomy (GTDB): domain Bacteria; phylum Patescibacteriota; class Minisyncoccia; order Phycocordibacterales; family UBA12088; genus CAYWKE01. The sequence goes on from CAYWKE010000009.1 coordinate 20,612, forward strand.
AAAAGTATAGCACGCGCTAGGTACGGCGTTCGACCGCTTTGTTGTGAGCGTCCGAGATAGCTTCGCGCACGCGCTCGGGCTGAGGCACGTACGTGGCACGAAACTCGCGCGCCTCTCCAGCCGTTTGTACGTGCACCTCGCCAAAGTTGAGGAGGGTCGGGATGATGCCTGCGATCTCGACCGTTACGTCCTGCACGCGATCGAGACGAAAGGACGATACCTCACGCGAGAAGAGCCCGCGCTGCTCGATGGATATGAGCCGATTGTTCGTGATGATGAGCGTATCGAGATGGTAGTCGGTCCACACGATCGTTGCCATCGGCACCACGAACATGAGCCACAGGAACGTAAATCCCAGAAGGAGGAGCTCCATGTTGCCGGGGATGAGGTAGAGCTGGTCGAGGCGTGTTGCGTAGACCACAACCACCAACGCGACCGGCGCGAGTGCGACGATCACGAACGTGATGATCTCCTTTAGCATGTAGAACCAGTGCCGGTGGATGATCTCGCTGACCACTTCCCCTTCTTGGACGACCTTCATACCATGACCGAGCTAGAGTAGAGCACCGCTCCCAGGAGCGTGAGCACAACGAGGGTGCCGATCACACTGCCGTACCATCGCACGACCCACGGGATGGGCTGACCCTCGATGTGGTAGGCGCGCCAGTGGTACCGCAGAATGAGCGTAACGATGAGCGCCCACAGGCCGACCAGGCCAGCCCCGACCCACACAATGAGGAGTGCTATCTCAGGAGGCAGCATAGGGTCAGTCTATCACAGGTGGCTGGCAGCAAGTGCCTCGTTCACATGGCGAATGAGCTGCCGCTCGAGCCCGGGCGACAAAGGCTCGGCGAGGAGGTCACTGAGTGAAGCGGAGTGTACGCGCACCACAGCATCGTCGGTCGTACCGTACCCGAGCTCACTCACGAGTCGGAACATGATGACGTGCTCAAGTCGCGCAAGCTGTAGAGGAGGCGCGGCAGCAAGAACCTCGCGCACCTCGAACATCAGTGCGTAGAGTGCTTCGTGCTGCTCTTCCCCGGTGACCAACCGCTCCATGAGATGGGTCGTGCGACGAAAGAGTGCGCGGGCTTCTCTGGTCGGCAGTGCACGCAGGGTCCCCGCCTCCGCGCCGGTCAGCCGCCATACGTCCCTACCGCGCACGAGAGCGACCCGCACGAATGAACCCGACATGAGCGCGAAGCGCAGCTTTGAGGTTTCCTTGCGTACACCTTGCGCAAGCGCGCTGACCCGACCGAACCCACGTGTGTAGAGTGAGATCATACGGTCGGCCTCAGCGTAGGCACGCGTGCGCACAATGAGCGCATCCGTGTGGTGTATCTCGTGACTCATGCCACCGCAACGATCGAAAGGGAGAGTGTTGCGGTCGGCGTCGTCAGTGTCGTACCTTCCGACACATCACCGAATGAAAGGGTATCGATACCCGCAGCTCGTATGAGCGTATCGTAGTACGCGTCGATCATCGCACGTCCCTGCGCATCGGTCGCGATCGTGAGTGTGATCCTGTCCTCGGGAGCAAGTCCCGCTTCCTTACGCATCTGTTGAATGTGACGTAACACTTCGCGCACATCGCCCTCTTGTTGCAACGCTGGGGTGATCTCGGAATCGAGTACGACATCTTGTTCCTGATCCGCATCGAAGCACACCTCCTTCACGTTCACCTCATCCGTGACGAGCGCGATGAACGGCGTGAGCCCGGACAATCGAGTTGAGCGCAGGGTGAGCGTTGCGAGTGGTTGACGCACCTTGATGCCCGCCGAAGCACGTGCCTGGAGTCCCAAGGTGACCGCACTGCGCACGTCGAGCATCGCATCGATGACGTTGTGATCGACACCCCCCGCCTCAGGCCAGTCGGTGAGGTGGACCGACACCTCTTCACCTCCCACCTTCTGGTAGACCGACTCGGCGATGAACGGCATGACCGGCGCGATGAGCTTGGCGAACGTCTGGAGTACGTGCCGGGTCGTCGCGAGTGCGAACTTCCGATCTGTTTCGTCCGCGCCCTTGAAGCGGTCACGTGAACGCCTGACGTACCAGGTCGAGAGGTCGTCGACAAAGTCACGGAGTGGTCGTGTGGCACGCACTGTGTCGTACACATCCATGTGTTCGGTGACCTCTTCAATGAGTGCGTTGAGGCGCGCGAGTATCCATTGGTCGAGCACGTTGGTGCTGTCCGTGGGATCTACGCCCGCGTGATCGTAGTGCTTGTAGAGGTCGTAGAACTTACAGGTGTTCCAGAGGAGGTTGATGACCCGATTGTGTGCCTCACGCAGCTCCTCATCGAGGAAGCGCATATCCTCCGCAACCATGACCGGCGAGGACATCAGGTAGAAGCGGTAGGCATCGGCACCGAAGCGGTCGAAGTTCTCCAGAGGGTCGGTGTAGTTCTTCTTCGACTTGCTCATCTTCGCGCCATCTTCAGCTTGAATGGTTCCGGTCGTCACCACGTTCTTGAATGACGCTTTGTCGAAGAGAAGAATGGACATCGCGTGCATGTAGTAGAACCAGGTGCGCGTCTGCGCGATGTACTCGGCAATGAAGTCGCCCGGAAAGTTCACCTCGAACTCATCCCTGTTCTCAAAGGGGTAGTGCCGCTCCGCGAACGGCATCGAGCCCGACTCGATCCATCCATCGATGACCTCGGGGACACGGGCAAGCGGGGTGCCATCGGTATCGACGAGCTCCACCTCGTCGAGGTACGGACGGTGGAGGTCGAGCTCATACTCAGCGTTATGGGGTAGCGGAACGAACGGGAGCATACGTACTTCGCCATTATCAATGAAGTCCTCTTCCTCGCCGCGCATAGCGATCATCTCGCTTCTGCTAGCACCCGCGGTTGCCGCGAAGAGCCCCCACGCAGCATACTCGTGGGTCACCAAGAGAATGCGCTTCTTTGCATACCGCTTCTCAATATCATAGAGAAACTCGCCCAGACGTCGGCGCACGTCCTTGAGAGACTCCCCTCCTTCAGGACCCGAATCGTACCGCGCAGCATAGGTGGGATGCGACTCGCCATATGCTTCGATCGGCTTCCCGTTGAGGACACCGAGGTCTATTTCGCCGAGCCGGGCGTCTACAATGACTTGTTCCCCCGAGAGGTTGAGCTCCTCGCGTACTAACGCCGCTGTTTGGCTCGTACGCATGAACGGCGAGGTTATGATGAGCTCGATCTCCTCATCTTTGAGTCGCTTCCCGGCGGCGCGCACCTGCGCTTCCCCTTCCTCGGTCAGCGGATTGTTATCATTGATATCAGAGGAAATGTAGCGCTTGAGGTTACTCTCGGCCTGTCCGTGACGAACGATCCAGTAGGTGTTGCCGCTCTTCTTCGTGTAGTTCTTCAACTCTTCCATCGAGCCGATGACGGTCAGCTTCCCCGTCACCTCGTTGCGCCAGATGGGCATCGGGCTCGCCCAGAAGCGGTTGCGGGAAATGGTCCAATCGGGGGCATTCTCAAGAATGTTCTTGTACCTGCCATCGCGCAGGTGCTCGGGCACCCAGTTAATGAACTGGTTCGTCTCGAGCATGCGCTTCTTCACTTTCTGTATGTTGATGAACCACGACGTGAGCGCGTTGTACAAAAGCACCGTACCACAGCGGTGACAGTGCGGGTAGGAGTGCGTGTGGTCGAGCCGCTTGTAGAGAAGGCCGCGGGATTCAAGGTCGTCCTTGATCGCCGGCTCTGCCTTTTTGAAGTACTGCTCGCGCACCAGCCCGGGCGCATCATCGGTGAAATGACCACTTGCGTTGAGGAGGGGTACCATGGGGAGATCGTGCGTCAGGCCGAGCTGGTAGTCATCCTCACCGTAGATCACGGCAGTGTGCACGATGCCCGTGCCGTCCTCGGTCGTGACGAAGTCTGCCGGCAAGACCGTGAACGCATTCTCCTTGTTCTCCGCCTCTACCTTCTCTATCTGAAACAACGGTTCGTACGTGAGCCCGAGCAACTCGTTTCCCGTCATCTCACGTTCGATGCGCGCGTTCGGGGCGACCGACTTGTAGAGCTCTTTCGCAAGAATGAGGTACGCCTCACCGTCTGCAACCAGCACGTACTCGATATCTTTCCCGACCGCAAGCGCAACGTTCCCCGGCAGAGTCCACGGCGTTGTCGTCCACGCGAGGAAGGAGGTGTTCGTGGGGTACTCGTGCTTCTCTGCATGCTTGAGGCGAAACCGCACGAAGACGGATTCCTCGGTCACCTCCTCGTAGGAGTTGTCCATCGCGATCTCTGCTTTTGAGAGCGGCGTCTCGCAGTGCGGACAGTAGAGGAGGACCTTGCGGCCTTCGTAGAGTTTGCCATCGTCGTATATCTTCTTGAGCGCCCACCAGACCGACTCGATGTAGTCGTTGTCCATCGTCTTGTACGCACCCCGAAAGTCGACCCAACGGCCGACGCGATCGACGTACTTCTCCCATTCGTCCGCGTAGCGCAGCACTGATCGTTTGCACGCTTCGTTGAAGTTGTCGATGCCGTAGGCGAGTATGTCCTTCTTATCCTTGAGTCCCAACTCACCCTCGATCATGTTCTCGATGGGGAGCCCGTGGCAATCCCACCCCCACACGCGGCGCACGTGATAGCCCCGCATCGTCTTGTAGCGCGGGATGACGTCTTTGATGACGGAGGAGAGCAGCGAGCCATCGTGTGGGAGGCCGGTTGCGAACGGCGGCCCGTCGTAGAACACGAACTCACCCTTGGGTGCACGCTTCGCGAGGGTGGCTTCAAAGACCTTCTTTTCCTTCCAAAAGGTCAAGATATCTTCTTCACGACGAGCGGTCTCGCTCTTTTCCGCTTTATCCTTTTCTCCAACGCGCTTCTGGGAAGCTTTTTTTGCAGGGGTCTTGTTCCCTTCCTTGTTGGCAGCCATACGAGGGACATACTAGCACAGCAGCCGGGCTTTTACAGAGTCTGAAAAAGGCGTGGCGGCTCATTGCTGAGCCGCCCCATCAGCGCAACCTCCATGCGCATATATGGCAGGCCCCAAGCTCGAAACAAGCGAGGTCAAGACGATCGAACGGCTTTCCGTCGATCTCGTCCGGTTCACCGAACATCTTGATCGCCTCCTCGATGAGGTGGCCGCAAACACGCAGCGTTAACAAGACTCATTCTCCCCTCTCTCTGTTCCAAATCTCAGCGTACCTCCTCACTCTTTTTTCGACAAGATGTTATGCACATCACATCCGCTCGGGGGCCTCTATTCCCAACAGCCACAGGCCGCGCTTCATGGTGGTTGCGAACGCCTGTGTAAGCGCAACCTTGTACGGGCTCAAAGGGTCACCCTTGTCCACGATCTGCTCTCGTGCATACCAGCTGTTAAACTCACCTGCGATGAGAAGAAGAAACCCTGCAACGTGATGCGGCTCGTACTCTTCCTGGGCTCGGCGCACGACCTCAGGGAACCGATAGAGCAATCGCTCAAGATTCACCACACCCGCAGACGCCTGTTCGGTCGAAAGCGCAACACCCTCCGCTTCTGCTTTCTTTAAGATAGAGCGCGCCCGCGTGTGGGCGTACTGGAGGTAGGGGCCGGAATCCCCCTCAAGGGAAAGCGACCGCTCAGGATCAAAGGTGATGTTCTTTCCCATCCCCTGTCGCAAAATGGTGTACTTGATACCCGCAACCGCAACTGCGTTAGCAACCGCGTGCTTTTCGCTCTCAGGAATGTTCCTCCCTTCGAGTTTCTGAAGCGCCTTACCTCGCATGTCATTGATGAGTGCTTCTCCGGTGATGACATTCCCTTTGCTCGAGGACATCTTCCCTGAGGAGAGCTGCAGCATGCCGTGCCCCAGGTGCTCCGTCCGCTGTGAGAGCTCTGGCCAAATGTGGCGCATTGCGGCGAGCAAGACCTTGAAGTACTCGTTTATCTCGTTCGCGGTGATAATGAATGAGCGGTCATAGGGATAGGTGTCGTACTTCATTTTCGCGAGGCCTAACTCCTTCGCTTCGTAGGTGGGCAATCCTTCAGCATTGAGGAATACGCGCGTATGTAATCCATCACGCTCACCCGGGTAGACAACCGCTCCCTCACTCTTCTCAAAGACACCATTATCTGTGTTCGCTTCGACCAATTCTTTACCGAACGGCCCCGTCGTGCTCTCAAAGAAGTAGTGATCGAACTTCGTGCCCAGAAGTGCATACACCTTCTCGAACGAGTCGAGCGAGGTCTGCCTCCCTTTCTCATAGAGCGCCATCAACTCCGCATCTTCGCCTACGTAGAGCGCTTTGTTGATCGCTACGATCTCACGTTTCGCTTCCTCATCTTCCTTGAACGCGATGGCGCCTCGCGTGTACGCGCGCCCCAACTGCTCGGCATCCATGGGTTCCTCACCGGCTTGCCTGAGCGCCCAGATGGCGCACGCCACGTGCCGCCCCACATCGCCCTGGTAATTTGCTCGCTTCACCTGTGCCCCCGTGTACTCCATGAGGCGCGCGATCGATTCACCGATAGCGTTGCTCATGAGATGCCCGATGTGGAACGCCTTGAAGGGGTTTGGGTCGGTGTACTCGCAGATGATCTTCTCACCCGCGTGTGTTGAGTTGGCGCCCCACGATGCATCCGCCTTGAGCACATCTTCAACACTTGCGACGCGCGCGTCTCGTGACAGGGTGACGTTAATGAACCCCGGTCCTGCTATCTCGATCTTCTCGACACCATCAATGGCACCGAGCTCTGCGACAATGCGCTCTGCAACCACTCGCGGCGCTTCTCCCACTTCCTTTGCAAGCGCGAGCGCAACCGTGCACGCAAGATCACCGTGCGCCAATTCCGCAGGATGCTCAAGCACGATCTCGACATCTCGCCCCGCGACCTTTGCCGCCGCCTGTTGAAGCACGGTCTTGAGAGTTTCCTCCATAGGTTCTCAGCATGCCGCGAGCATAAGAAAAAAGCAACCTAAGGTTGCTTTTTTCTGCTCGTACAAAACCGCTTTCTATCGAGGTACGCCTGGCGCTGCTGGAACTGCCGGGCCAGCAGATTGCACGTTGAATTCCTGTAGTTGCCACATCCCCTGTGCACATTGCTTGTTGCTACATCCACACTTCCACTTCCCCCCATCTACCTCAAAGGTGCGCTCGTCTTCATTGTTGCCGTTGACATAGGTACAGATGTACCCGACCACATAATTTGGGTCGTCGTCGTAGCTTAGTTCTTGCGCTGGTATCCGTATCTCTGAGAGACCTGAGATCCAGTCGCCAGACTTCACTCCGTCTGCCTGCACATTCATGCGAACCCAACGAGTATCTTGCGTATCCCAGCGGTACGCATACTTATACGTAAACGTGTTCTGTGGTGCAGCGCCAAACCTGACGGGCAAGTTTTGTCTTCCATCGTAAAAAATGTCACACATAGCGCGTATCGTAACCTCGTTGAAAGCATTCTGCTGCTGGTCGTAGAACGTTGTAAAAAGATTGATCGGAAGTCCGTACCCCTTATACATAGCCACATTCGCACTGTTATACTTGTTACAAGCATGAGCACCCGGATCTACCCCTTGTGGACTCTGAGCGCCTGCGGTACTCACGAGCCCGAACACGGCCGCAAGCAGGAGCACATAGACGCTCAAGCCGGTCCCCCACACGACAGGATTCTGTAAC
>CAYWKE010000010.1:0-27838 GCA_964459075.1 uncultured Candidatus Saccharibacteria bacterium
GCGCGCAGCATCGCGGATCCAGCGGAGTGCGAGGGTCAAACGGCGCTCAGGGCGCACCTCGCGGGGTACCTGGTAGTTGGCACCGCCCACGCGACGTGAGCGCACCTCAACGGACGGGCCTGCATTCTTGAGCGCCTCTTCAAGAAGCGCAACAGGGTCCTCGGTCTCACCGAGCTTCTTCACCTCCTCAAGCGCTGCATACACGAGCGTGCGAGCGGTCTCTTTCTTGCCGTCCCACATCATGTAGTTGATGAGCTTCTCGACCTTGAGCGAGTCGTAGCGGGTATCACCGGTGATGATGTTCTTTTTCTTGATGGGTCGTCGCATGGGATATCGCGAGAATTATTCAGTCACTAGTCTTTCTTGGGCTTCTTCGCGCCGTAGAGCGAACGACCCTGGGTGCGCTTCTCAACACCGGCGGTGTCGAGCTTACCACGCACGATGGTGTAGCGGAGGTTGACGTCCTTCACACGACCGCCGCGCACCAGAACGACCGAGTGCTCCTGCAGGTTGTGACCCTCACCCGGAATGTAGGCGGTGATCTCCTGACCGTTCGTGAGGCGCACGCGGGCGATCTTACGAATAGCAGAGTTCGGCTTACGAGGCGTCTTGGTCGTCACCTTCACACACACGCCACGCTTGAAGGGGCTGGGGTAGAAGGTTGGCTTGTTCTTCAGCTGGTTGAAGCCACGCTGGAGGGCCACCGTCTTGTACTTGCGGGTCTTGTCCTTGCGTGGTTTGCGGACCAGTTGGTTGATGGTTGGCATAGCTAAAAGGCGCACCAGTAGGCACCAATGCCCGCATACTGTACTACAGCGATGTGGAGAGCGCAAGTCTTACGCGCCGTGCGTGGCAACTCGCCGTATGTAGGTCTCCTCGAACCCGACAAGTGCTGCGACCCCGATGGCGCCCAGCAAGGTCACGAAGAAAAGCGGCTGGGTGTAAAAACTGTACATACCCTCGCTTCCTGAGAGCCACAGCGGCAGCACGAGCAGAAGGTCGATGATGAAGCTGATACCCACAAGGACCGAGCCGAAGAGGGCCCCCTCCCGGACCGAGGGCACCACGCGTGGGTCGAAGAAATACCACTTACTGACCCCGTAGACGATGAGTGCCGAGGTTGCCATCGCCAAGATCCAGATATCGCGCGGTATGTCAGAGACGAAGGTGTCGGTCGGGTACCCAACCGCAAATCCCAAGAGGAGGCCCGCGAGCAGAGAGATACCATACGCCAACACCCCAAGCTTCCCCATGCGGGCAATATTGTGACGAGGTGGAAGCTGTGAGCGAACGAGGCGCATAGTACAAAGCGTTCGTTTTCCTGTGCGAGATCAGACCAACTGCGACGAGCCGGTGAACAGGAACATGGCGAGTTGGATGAGCGCAAAGAACGGCTCGCTAAAGAGGGTGACGAACAGGAAGAGGAAGAGGATGAGTCCGAGGAAGCCGTTGCGCGCCATGAAGCTCTCAAACTTGCCGTACGAGAGCGCTGCGCGCCACGGCAGGAGCGCTTTGAGCATCTTCGAACCATCCAGAGGTGGGATGGGGATAGAGTTGAAGAGCGCCAGCAATATGTTGAGGTAGACCGTAATACGCGCAAGCTGCTCGAAAATAGGCCCTATTTCCGCAGCTAACCCGAAGCGTATGAGCAGTCCGAAAAAGAGAGCGATGGCGAGGTTGGTGGCCGGCCCTGCGGCCGCAACGAGCGCCTCACCCCACTTTTGGTTCTTCAGATTATACGGATTATAGGGGACGGGTTTCGCCCAACCGAACAGAAATGGCGCCCCGGTAAAGACGAGTAGCCCCGGCACCAGAACCGAGCCGAGCGGGTCGATGTGGGGGAGCGGATTGAGGGTGAGCCGACCCTGGAGCCGTGCGGTCGGGTCACCAAGCGCGTCCGCTGCGTAGCCGTGTGCCGCTTCATGCGCGACGATCGACAGGACAAGCGCACCGATGAGGAATGTCAGGAGGACAGGATCCATACGTTAGTTCACCTACTATACCACAGGGTTGAATACGTGACGGAGCGCTCCTTGCGTTCATGAACATCTGTGGTACATTAGTGACTCATCTATGGCAAAGACCTGCGCAGTAACCGGCAAAAGTGTGCAAACGGGCGGACGCTACAGCAACCGCGTGCGTGCTACGCAATTCAACCCGGGTGGCACGGTACGTCGTAAGGCGAACATTCAGAAACGCCGCATCTTCGTGCCCGAACTCAACACCTACGTCACCGCGAACCTCTCTGCAAAAGCTATCAAGACCATCAACAAGAAGGGTGCATACCAGGTTCTCAAAGAAGCAGGCGTGATCTAGGAAGGAGTACGAAGGAAAAGTATGGGTATGAGGAACGGCGGCCACAGGCCGCCGTTCCTTTGTGTATCCGTGCGCATCACAAACTGTGATACACTAGAGTGTATCTCAATACTTAATTTGTCACTAGTTCATTCACCATGCCACTCGCTATACTCATCATTGCGATCGTACTTGCGACCGTCCTCATTCGCCAGGTCAATCAGTACGAACGCGGGGTCGTCCTCACGCTCGGCCGCTTCACGGGGGTTCTCGAGCCCGGCTGGCGCATTGTTATTCCCCTCTTTCAGCAGCTCTTAAAGGTCGACATCCGCGTGGCGGTCATTGATGTTCCCGACCAGGACGCCATCACCAAGGACAACATCTCCGTCAACGTGAATGCGGTCGTGTACTACCAAGTGCGCGACCCAGCAACTGCGCTCCTGCATGTTGAGGACTTCCGGTGCGCGATAAGCCAGCTCGCGCAGACCACCATGCGAGACGTGGTAGGCGAGATGGAGCTGGATGAGCTTCTCGCGAACCGCGACCAGGTCAGCAAGCGCATTCGCGCGATCGTCGATAAGGCTTCCGATCCGTGGGGTATCGCGGTCGATGCGGTCGAGCTCAAGCACGTCGAGCTACCCGAGAACCTCAAACGCACCATTGGTAAGCAGGCGGAAGCCGAGCGTGAGAAGCGCTCCGTCATCATCAAGGCCGAGGGAGAGAAGACCGCCGCACAGAACCTGGCAGAAGCGGCAAAAGTTCTTTCGGGACAAACGGGAGCACTGCACCTTCGCAGTCTTCAAACCCTCAATGACCTCTCATCTGATAAATCCAACACGGTCATCTTCGCCGTCCCCCTTGAGGTATTGCGCGCCTTCGAGCGCTTGGGTTCCGATCCCGCGCAAGCAGTTGAGACCATCACCAAAGTGGTGAAGAAGTAGCACGCTGGTGTTTTGGTCTGTCGTATCACTTCTGCGAAACACTGAGTACGACCCCATCACTCGTGAACCGCACACGCCCTTCGTGTGCGGTTTCGTGTACCTCGACCTCTTGGTGGGTAAGGAGTGCAATGACCTCCTCGTGCGGGTGGCCGTACGGATTATCTTTCCCCGCTGAAATGACCGCGTGATCGGGATCCACCCACGAGAGAAAGATACGTGAGGTCGAGGTGCGTGACCCATGGTGGCCGACCTTGAGCACGTCCGCCTCAACAGAATCACTGTCGAGCCAGACCAGATACTCCTCAATGTCACGTGACGCATCGCCAGTGAAGAGGAACACATGGTCACCGTACACGAGGCGTGCCACAATGGAAGCATCATTGGTGTCACGCTCCTCGCTCATGTCCCGGTTAGGGTAGAGCACCTCGAGTAGTACCCCACGCTCCTCATCAAGCCAGATACGCTCACCACGCCGTGCGACGTGTACCGTGGCACCCTCGCGCGCAAGTGCCTCATCCAGTGCCTCATCAAGATCCGTTTCGCTGCGCGCGCCACTGACGAGCGCGTGCGAGATCACGTACCGCTCAATAACTGCTGGTAGCCCACCGATGTGGTCTTGGTCGGGATGTGTTGCAATGACGACATCAATGTCTCGGTCCCAGAGAGGCATCACGCTCCCCAACTCTCGCAGCACGACCGAGCCCTCACGCCCCCCATCGATCAGGACTTGAGCGCCATTGGGGGCTTGGATAAAGGTCGCATCTCCCTGACCAACATCAAGGAACGTTACCGAGAGGAGACGCTCTCCCCCCGCACCCACACCTGTTGGTCCCCAGACAACAAACGATGCCCCTAGAAGAAGCATCGCACTCACCGCGCGCACGGCAAGACCACGGTCTCGCACGTGGTCACTCATGCGGGTGGCTCGCACGGGAAGGTGATGATGACGTGCGTACCGATGTTTCGAATGGACTCGATCGCAATGGTCCCCTGCATCTCCTCGACCATCTGCTTGGTAAGCCACAAGCCCAGACCAGTGCCCCGTATGCCTTGCGTGTCGGCGTTCTGGATACGAGAGAACTTCTCGAAGAGCTGCTCGCGCTCAGCTGCACTCATGCCGATACCCGTGTCCCGCACGCGAATGATCGCCCGTCCGTTCTCGTAGCGCAGCGATATCGTGACACTCCCCGCGAGTGTGTATTTGATCGCGTTGCCGATGATGTTGGTCATGATCTGACGGAATCGTTTCCGGTCCACAACGACGGTACACTCCTGCTCGACCTCGAGGTTGAGCGCAAGCCCCTTCTGCGACGCATTCTCGCGGAGGTTGCTTGCTTGCTCCTCAAGCTCTGACCCAAGCGACACGGTCTCAAGCTCAAAGGTCATACGACCTTGCTCAACACGGGAGACATCAAGCATGTCCTCGATAAGTTCCTGTAGCTGCTCTGCCGATATCTCGATCTTCTTTAGGTGTTCGCGGTCTGTATCGCTGAGGTCGCGCGACTCTGACAAGAGTTCTATGTATCCCCGCACGACGGTCAGCGGGGTGCGCAGCTCATGTGTCGCCATCGCGATGAAGTCATCTTTCAAAGCGTCCACTTCCTGCAAGCGCCGATAGAGTGACGCGTAATCGACGATACGCGCATGGCGCAAGAAGAGAATGAGAAGAAGTACGAGGAGGACCGTGAACCCGACCAAGCTCTGTTGGATGTTGGCATTGATGAGGCGGTCTGCCTCAGAAAGCGTGAGGCCCGTGCGGACCGCGCCGACCACCTCACCCTGCTCGTTGGTAAGCACCCTGATCACTTCATACATGCGCTCTTCTCCATCGACCGTCTCATGGGCAAACGAGCGACGCGGGTCTGTGGAGGCGAGTTGGTACAGCTCAAGGTAGTCACTATCGAAACTGCCGATGAGTCGAGGGTCGAGCGCATTCACGACCTCGGGCCCCTCGTTTGTGAAAGAGACGACCACGAATGAGCGCAACGTCTGGTTGAGTCCCGCGAGCGCTTCGATACGCTCTCGGGAGTAGGCGATATCGGAGAGCTGCTCGGCGCTACTGAAAAGGGTCACCACATCGTGGATCGCACCTGCACGCACGCGTACCAACCGATCCTGCGCATCACGTGCGATGCCGACGAACTGTGTGGCAAGGTACGTGAACACCACGACCACGACGAGCATGACAAAGAGCGTGTAGTTGAGCTGTGAGTTCTCGCCGACGACGTTGAGTCCCCTGCGAATGATGTCGGTGACACTACGCATGCGTGGGTGGTGAGACGTCCTCTTCTGGGCGTTTGTGCGAGCCGAGGAGTACCAGCGCGAGGAGGAATGCGGCAAGGGTCATAAGCGCGATGATCGTAGGGAAGGTGCTCGCGAACAAACCGTGACTACGTGCGAGTTCCGCATCACTGGCTGCCGTTGCGACGAACTCGACTGCTTGTGCCTCTTTCACGAACGGCGCAGGCGCACTTTGCGCTTGGATGGCTCCGGTGCGGTCGACCACTGCCACAAACGCGGTGTGAGTACCGTCTGGAAGCTCGTCCTCGAGCGTGTACTTCCAGAAGCCCGACTCATCCGCTCGTACCCGTACCACGATGGGTGCGCTGAAAATGTAGAGGGTCACCATGGCACTGGGGAGGGCACGGCCACTCAGCCGCACCTGCTCGCGTGCCTCGTTGACTGAGACAACAGAGAGGCTTTCGAGCTCTAAGAGCGCAAGCACGGGAGCATTCGATGTGCGTGGGTCCTCGGGTACGATCATCCGTGACGGCTCTTGTGGATCACGCCCCGCCAGCACCAACTCGCCATCGGTGCCCTCTGCCCCAGCTGTGCGAGCGTTGAGCGGGTCAGTACCAAAAAGTACGACCTCATCAAAATCCACAATGCCGTCGCCGTCCGAGTCGAGGAGTGCCTGAGGTCGGGCACGCTCGGTTGTCAGGAGTCGCTGTGCACGCTCCTCACGTGGCGCGTACTCGTACACGGTTCGCAGCGTTTCGAGCGAACGATCGATAGATGTGGTTTGTGGTTGGGTGTTCGAGGGTGCTTCAGAAGGTACGTTCCCGCCAGAGGTTGGTGGGGTGGATCGCTCAGGGGCACCCGTCGCCTGCTCAGTCCTCACAGGGGTACTGGGGTCAACCCGTTCAGGTTCTGAGGAGACCGAAGACCCTGCAGGTGTTCTGAAGCGAGCGCCACTGCTCACCCACCGCTCACTTCCATCGTCGAACGTGAGGGAGATGGCGTAGGTATACTCGCTGTTGGGCGTGAGATCGTCCAAAATGAACGTGTGGCGTTCCCCGCGCACAGACCCTCGCTCGCGTTGGGTTGCTTCGGTAGGAGCTCGGTAGAACAAGCGCGCAACCGCCGGTTCGCTCACGCTCAATCGGATAGCAACCACTCTTCCACTCACGATCTCAACCGCAACAGGCCCAACAGAAGCGTCGCGTGCGCTGGTGGGGGTGGTCTCTTCTGGGGAGACAGGTGGGTCAGTGTCAAAATCGATCCGCAGATAATCGGACGATCGTGAAGACGCATCCTCAGTATTCGTGTGTTCCTCATCAGTGAGTTCAGTGATGGTTCCCGAGGGCACCGTCGGCGGAGCAGCTGGTAGTTCGAAAATAATCACCTCGTAGGCGATCACATCATCGCCTGCACTGCCTGTATCCTCCACAGGTACCGATGTATCGTGTGCCGTGGCGGTCTCTTGCATTTTCGAGTTGTGTTGTACGGTGCTTTCCTCGGTTCCTTCGACACTCGATGTGGAATCGGCAACGCTCGCGACGAGCGCACTGTTGCTCGTGTGCTGGAGAGAACTGAAAAAAGAAAACGATATCACAGTTGCAGCAAGCACGAACGCGAGCTCACCTGGATTACTGCGGTGCGGGCGCATGGCACCATAGTACCAGTCGTTCGCGGCACAACCGAAAGAGTAATCCACTATCCTCACGAGTGCCCCGTGTCTCTGGTATACTTACAAAGTGTTGCTACAAGCTAATCCATTTCTATGACGACCTACCAAGCACGCACGTTCAATCTTCCCCAGGTAGCGGGAATATCACAGAAGCAACTCGACGAACACATCAAACTCTACGAAGGGTATGTCACCCACGTCAACAAGCTGTACATGGAGCTATCTGAGTTCACGCAGAACAAAGACAAGTACGGTCACGTGATGCAAGAACTACGCCGTCGCCTCGGCTTTGAGTTCAACGGCATGCGCCTCCACGAGTACTACTTCGGCGACCTAGAGGGGGGCGCCCAAGCACTTTCACCAGAATCAGCTCTGTTCGAGACCCTGAAAACCCAGTTCGGTGGGCTTGAGGCGTGGCGCGATGCCTTCACCGCGACCGCAGCACGGGGCTCCGGCTGGATCATCCTCAACTGGGATCCAGTCGCTGGACGGTTCCACAACAACTGGGTCACGAACCACGATGAGGGGCAGCTGGCGACGTTACCCGCCGTCATTGCACTCGATTTTTGGGAGCACGCGTACATGGTGGATTACGTGCCCGGCGACAAGGGCACCTACCTCAACGCCTACCTCGATGCCCTCAACTGGAACACGGTCGCAGCGCGGTTCGATGCACTCACGAACAAGTAGCAGTGCGGAGCGCTCGCCTACGGTGCGACACGGCCCGACCCCTCACGTGGTCGGGCCGTGTGCCATAGGTAGATGAGCAGCGCATAGGCGCCGACAACGAGCACGAACGAGAAAGGTGGCACACTCACTGAAGCAAGCGGTAAGGAACCGAGCCACGAGGCGATCCCGATGATGTAGGCGAGGAGTGCGTAGGCGATCGCGCCGACCACACTCAGCAGGAGCGTGCCGGGGGCGATGAGGTACGCCAAACATCCAACGACGAAGGATGCGAGCATCGCCGGAGGGACCGCGATCAGCACGAGCATGTTCGCGAGGACCGCAACGAGTGATATCTCTCCCATCTGGTAGAGGAGGAACGGTGCGACCGCCAGTTGGGTCGCGATGGTGATCGCCGCATACGCCCGCAGTGAGAGGATGCTCGGAATGAGGGTGAGGAAGCGCTCACACACGGGCGCGAGGTGGATGAGACCCAGTGTGGCCAAGAACGAGAGCTGAAAGGATGGGTCGTAGAGGAGAATGAACGGGTTCCACCAGATCATGACGACGCCTGCGAGAATGAGGGCGCGCGTCACGAGGTACACACTTCCCGTCGCGCGCGCGAGCATCGCCAAGAGCCCCATGATGGTAGCCCGAACGATGGTCGCCCCTCCACCGACCATGAGCGCGAAGAGGATCATGAGCACGCTACTGACCGAGACCTGCGCGACAAGGGGCAAGAACCGCAGCGAGAGTCGAATGAACTCAGCGATGATGGTGACGTTGAACCCCGAGAGCACGACGATGTGAATGACCCCAGCCCGTCGAAAGGATTCGGTCAACTCCTCACCCAAAGCTCGCTTCTCGCCCAGCAGAATGCCACCCGCAAGCGCTGAAGCGGGCTCGGGGATGACCGACTCGATGTGCGCGAGGAAACTCTCTTTGGTGCGGTAGAGCACTCGGGCAAGCGGGGCGTACTCTGGCTCAGGGCCACGTGAGCGAACTGAGTCAGCAAAGAGATCGAAATGTACCCCGGTGACCGCGCGGTAGCGAGGGTAGTTGAAGACGCGTCCGTGCTCACTCGCGAACGGCGCAAGTGAGCGCAGCTCACCCACCACCTCGACCCGCTCACTAAAGGAAAGCGCGGGGTAGGCGGGCGCGATCACCATGATACGCGCATTGGAATCAACAACGTCGACCGTGTAGAGCGTTCTCCCTTCGCGCTCGTCCGGCGAGGCGGCAACCACTCCCTCGAGCACTACCTGCTCCCCTGCGCGCGCCTGGAGGGCGCTCCCATCCGCTTCATACTGCTCAACCACCCGCTCGCTCCTGACGATTCCCAGCGCGCAGGTGATGAGCGCGAGGACGATGAGTCCGACCTCGCTTCGCACGAGTCCCGCCCGAGCACACAGCGCGATCGCGAGCGCGCACAGGGCACTAGCAAGAGCAGCGTGAACCCCAGCCGCGCCCGACGAACCCAGCGCCACCCCGCCCGCAAGGCCGAGTGCTCCTGCGGAAAGTGGCCAGCCGACCATAGGAGATGCGGCTACGCGCTCGCGTCCATGGCAACGTTGGCGAGGCGATCGGCTTCCTTGTTCTCCGCTCGCTCAATGTGGGTGAACGTGATGTGGGGAATGTGCTGCCGCAGCTCTTCGGCCTCTGCAAACAAGCCCTTGAGGGTCGCATCCTTCACCTGGTAGATGTGGTTGAGTTGCTTCACGACCAACTCACTGTCGAGGCGTGCGATAACAGTGCACTCCTGAAGCGACGCACCGTACATCTCTTGTAACAGGCGCAAGCCGTGCACGAGCGCCTGGTACTCGGCGTAGTTGTTGGTCTGGTACCCGAGGAACTTGGAAAGCTCTCCCTTGACCTCGCCATCCTCGACGATCTGCACACCTATCCCAGCGGGCCCTGGATTGCCGCGTGCACCGCCGTCCGTATAGAGGTAGACTGTTCTCATTATCGGTCAGTGTACCATAGGGCACGATATATGGATCTTGAGCGGCAACCACACCCACTCCAGCCTGAGGCATACTCGGATAAAGAGAAAGCACATATCAAAGAAGAGCTGAAGCGCGAGAAAGAAGCGCATGCAGCTGCTCTGAAACAACGTAGTGTCCTACAGCTCGCATGTGACGAGCTTGCCCCTGAAGATGCTGGCTACACACTGGTGCAGGAGGTGCTCGATGTGGTTGAGGAACAGATCGCATTTCTAGAGAATCGTATTCCGCTCCTGGAACAAGAGCACGAGTTTGATGCCAACACACAGGAGTACCGAGAACACATTATGCTGCAGGGCGAAGCGATCAAACAATTAGTGTTCTTAACGCAATTGATCGAAGAGCAGACGAAGCGCCGAGATGAACTCTACACACTTTCTTCAACCAAAGATGTAGACGCCGAGATCGAGAATCAAGAACTCTTTCTGATCCAGCTGCGTGACGCGCACGCACGGCAACACCAAAGCTGCAGGGACCACGCAGGGCGCGCCCGGAAGCTCAAGGAGCTGATCAACTCAGCGAGCGAGACGCAATCGTAACTCCTCTCTCCCCGCAAAGCGCGAGAGTTCGAGGTTCCCAGCAATTGACGTGATCGCGTGTGGGTCTGGATTCTCGTGCGAGAAGAACCGAATTGCCTTGATGCGGCCTCCTTCTTTGTGGGTCAGGGAGAGCTCTATGTGTTCATTTCCCTTCCCGAAGCGACGCACGGACACGTCTGCTATCTGCTCAATGCGAACGAGCGGTTTTGGGTTATCGATACCAAACGGAGCCAAGCGCGAGAGGAGCGTGTACACATCACGCAGCGAACTATCAGGTACGAGGGTAAGGTCGGGCTCACGTTCCTCGGTGGTGGTCTGCGCTCCCTGCTCCTCAAGAAGCGCGGACAACTCTTCCTCAAGCGAGTGGATGCGGTCATGACTCACGGAGAATCCGCCCGCACACGCGTGCCCCCCGAACTCGATGAGTGACTCCTCAGCAAGTCCTTCCATGAGCGAGATGATGTTGCTCCCTGCGGGCGCACGCACCGAACCTTTGAGAACGCCATTGCCATCGCGCCCCCACACGAAGACCGGCCGTTGGTACTCATCCATCAAGGAGCCCGCAACGAGCCCCACCAACGACGGCTGCCACGATGGGTCCCCCGCCACAAGAACGGGGTTGAGTGTGGAGCGCGTCGCCAGCTTCTCGCGTACCTTGCGCACCATCGCAGCCACGACCCCCTTGCGCTCATTGTTGAGACGATCGAGCATGCGCGTGAGCTCCCCCGCCTCGCGCTCATCGCTCGTTGCAAGCAAGCGGAACGCAAGCTCTGGTTCATCCATCCGACTCGCTGCGTTGATGCGTGGCGCGATCGAGAAGCCGATATCATCCTCGGTGAGGTGACGCTGAGAAAGACCCAGCTTTCTGCACAGGTGCACAATGCCGGGCCTGCGCGATTTACGCAGCACCACGAGTCCGAAGGATGCAAGCGCTCGATTCTCCTGCTCTCTCAGGGAGACCATATCCGAGACGGTCGCGATGGCGACCATATCGAGGAGCCACTTCTCCCAGCCCGGCACCACGCTTGAGCGCGCGAGGAGCGCACTCGCGAACTTGAATGCAACACCAGCACCACACAACGCTGTGTTCGGATACGCTGAGCCGGCCCGATTTGGGTTCACGAGTGCATCAGCGGGCGGTTCCTCCTCGGGAACGTGATGGTGGTCGGTCACGATGACCGTCATGCCTCGCGCTTTCGCGTGTGCGACCTCAGCTGCATTTGCGCTCCCGCAATCTACCGTGATGAGGAGTTCGACCCCTTTCTCAGCAAGCGAATCGATGGCGGTCGTGTTCAGCCCAAAACCCTCACGGTTGCGGTGCGGGATGTATACGACGACGTCGCGTGCACCAAGCTTCGTGAGTGCATCATACAGTACGACCCCGCCGGGGATGCCATCAGCATCGTAGTCACAAAAGAGGGCTATCTGCGTGTTGTGTTTGAGTGCTTCTTCGATGAGCGCGACCGAGCGTTCCATATCAGGAAGCAGATACGGGTCATGCGTGTCGCGTTCGTAATCAGGCGCGAGGAAGTGTGCCACTTCCTCCTCGGTCGTTATCCCGCGCTTGGCGAGTAACGCGCGCACAAGCTCCTCACTCGGTGTAGACGGGGATGCATGACGGTCGGTCGATACGGTCGCGCGCACCATACTACTTCGCCATCCCCGCACGCGTGAGCCACGCCACAAGCTTATCGGTGTCCCCCTTCCAGTCGTCCGAACCCAGGATGACGACCGTGACGATGCGTACATCGTCATCGATCGGGACCGCGAGTACCGAGAGGCCGGTCTTCTTCGCCTCGTCCGTGAAGCCGAGCTTACCCCCGACAAAGTACGCATCCCCTGCAAAGCGATTCTGGTTGGTCATGCTCCACCGACTTCCTCGCGATGACGTGATCGACCATGCATCTTCTTTACTGGCCGCGAGTATGTAGGCAGTTTCGGTGTAGAGGTGGCGCGCAAGACGAAAGAGGTCGAGTGGTGTCGAGATGTTCCTGGCTGAGAGTCCCGAGGGATCCTGGAAGGCGGTATCGCGCATCCCCAGTGCGTCGGCCTTCTCGTTCATCCAACGCATGAAGGTGTCCCAGTCGGCGTGGTTGGCGTACGCATTCGATACCGCGTTATCAGAACGTAGCATCAGCGGGTAGAGGAGATCGGATGAGGTGTACGAGTCGCCCTTGTACGGCAGGTAGACCAGCTCGTCTTGGTGGATCATGTCCCCTGCCACGACCGCGGTCATGAGCTTGGTGACCGAAGCGATCGGCAGCCGCCTGTCCTCATCCTTCCCGAGGAGTACCTCGCCGGTCGCGAGGTCTCCCACAACGTACGCGCGGGCAGAGAGTCGCGGTGGCGCAAGGTCCCCACGCACCCCGAGTGAACGTGCGCGGGTCGCGGTGAGGTTGCTGCTAGTGACGACATGGACCGGAGTGCCCACACGAGCGAACGAGAATACCGCCTGCGCATCACGCGACGCGAGGGTCACGCCACCACCAGGATAGTCCTCGGCAACCGCGCCCCCTTGAGGGGTGTACGGCCAGCCGTGGATGAAGAAGTTGCCGAAGAACTCGACCGTGTACGGGAGGGAGACCCCGCTCACGTGCGAGCGGTGGTTGGTGTGCCGATCGATGACCTCATAGCTCCCCTGCGGTGGGTCCCAGTGGGTGCCAGGTACGGGAGCTTTGAGGATGGGGAAGATATCAACCAACGACCCACGCTCGTAGAGGCGCACCTCGCGCTCACCCAGATCGATGCCGATGAACTTACCGGTTGCGGGCACGAACGCGCGCAGCGATTCTGCTTCAGGCGCTGCGGCTTGGGTGACCGACGGTACGAACTGGGAGCCGATAGAGGTCGCCCCATCAAGGAGCGTGTACGTCTCACGCAGGGGAACCGATGCGGTGGTCGTCTCTCCTGAGAACCAACTCTCAGCAAGCGCGGAGACCCCCACGTGTGTCGCTCCCACCATGAGCGCCACCACGGCAACGAACTTCACCGCAAAGAGGAACGCGGGTGCATCAACATCGAGCGAGCGATCGTGGCGGGGCGGCATTGCACCTTAGTATACCACTCGGGTAGTATGGTTCTCTATGGAACCATCGATATTCACAAAGATCATCGCTGGCGAGGTGCCAGGGGTGATCGTGTGGCAGGACGAGCACATCATAGTGCTCATGGATAAGTTTCCCGCTGTTGCGGGGCAGACCTTGGTCATTCCCAAGGAACAGATCGATTCACTATGGGATCTGCCCGAAGAGCTGTACACGAAACTGTGGAGTGTCGCGCGATTGACCGCGCGTGCAATGGACCAGGCGTTCTCTCCTCGCCGAGTATGTGTCGTCGTCGAGGGGTTCGAGGTACCGCATGCTCACATCCGCCTCTACCCCGTGCCCGAAGGAACACCACTCACCCTCACCCCACACGGTGCCGCAGACGATGAGACGCTCGAAACAGAGGCCGCAGCGATCCGTGAATTTTTTCAAGCAGAGGCTGCCCAATAAGCGCGCTTTTTTGGGCGCGTGAGAGTTGCTTGATGTGCGCCTCGCGCTGCTGCGCGAGCCCACGCGTCGAGAAGCACTCGCGATACACGAGCACGACCGGGCGACGTCCTCTGGTGTAGCGTGCGCCGCGTGCGCCTTGATTGTGTTCAGCGACGCGACGTTCGATATCGGTCGAGTAGCCCGTGTAGAAGGTGCCATCACTACAGCGAAGCATGTAGACACAGTGCTTCATGGGGTTCAGACCAGAGGAATGACGTTTGGCTTCACCACACGCTCCCACTCCCGTGCAGAAAGTGCGATAGATACCGAGCGGTCTCCAGCGTTAAAAATGATCTCTTCGTTTTCAACCACGCGCGTGTCGCAATACACAGGCAAGTTCCAGAGTGTCCCAAACGGCGGCACGCCACCCGGTTGCACGCCATTAGTAATTTCCATAACTTCTTCTTCTGAAGCAAAACGAATGTCGGGCGTGCCGAGAACGTCACGCGCTTTTTTTGAATCAAACCGCGCATCTCCCGGGACGACGATCTGGACGAAGTACTTCTCCCCGTTCTTCTTAACCCGAATGATGAGCGCTTTCGCGCCTTGCGCGAGTGAATATTCTGGCCTCACCCGTGCGGCTTCCTCGCTCGTTCGCACCGATTCGTGCTCGAACTTCTTGTACTCGATTCCCTGTTCGTTCAACAGCGCCTCGATCTTCTCGACGGTCTTGTGGTACATGGACAAGAGTGTAGCACAATACAATGAGGCGGCTCGCGCACGTGCGCTGCCGCCTCAAGGGAACCTGAGCACTCCTCGAGCAAGTACCTCGCAGGAGTTCCGTCGTGCCTGTAAGCACTTCGCTTCCACTTCCACGAAGTGCTTGTCGCTTACGTGGTATGAAACCCCCACCACTTCTTGGAAGGTTCCGCTTTCGACACGCACTTTCGCAGCAACGTGAGTGTTTGGAGCAATACGCATACGCGTGCCCAGGACAACGAGCGTCTCGCTCTCACCCAACCCGCCAAAGCTCTGCGATAACTCCGCATACGCCTCGGCCGGATCGAGATCGAGCGCGGGCTTGAACTGAAGCAGCGTCCGATTATCTCCAAGCTCCCGCACGATGCGACTAGTGACCGAGGCCTGGCCGAATCGTACCGTCGGAGCGAACTCGACCTTCCCCTTTCCCTCGGCAAGATCGTAGGTGTGGCCAAGATGGAACTTAAACTTCGTTTCGTCCCAACGAAGTTCGCTGGTGAGTATCGGGACGAACTCACCGCATCCCGATGGCCTGCACCTGGTCTCTACTCCAGGGCGAACCAGGAGCGCAAAGCCGGGTGCGACCGGAAACTTGATCGGAGCTGATGCCTTGATCGTGAACCGTTCCTCAACCTGGTCGTGCGGATCGGGCTCCTCGACCTCGGTCAAAAAGCTCACCAAGGGACCGAGGTTAAGATGGTAGTCGCTCGCGTGTGCGCCCGAGGAGAAAACCACGAGCGCGCACACTAGTGCTAAACGCATGGTCTACTCCTCTTTTTACTGGTACACCAGAAACGTCAGGTGCGTCTCTTTCTTACGCGAGCATACACGTTCTCGCGCTGTGATACCATACCCAGATGAGAAAGATCCTCGTCAACCACCTCCTCCCCTCACTCATCCTCATCTACCTCGGACTCGGGCTCGTGCTGTTTCTCTTCCAGCGAAGCTACATCTACTACCCCGACGAGCGTGCGTTTGAGGAGTGCACGCTCCTGCCTCCTGAGTCACAGGTCGTAGTCGGACCCACTACCCGCGCGTACTTCGGTAGATCCTCAGCGAGCACATCTGACATTCTCATCGTCTACCACGGAAATGCGGGCAATGCGTGCGACCGCTCATTTCTGGTGACCAATCTCGCCGAGCCTCTTGGCATGAGTTGGCTTCTGGTCGAGTACACCGGTTACGCGGGTGACGGGAAGCGGCCGAGCCGCGATGCACTCCTTCGGAATGCGCGGGAGGTGACCGAGTGGCTCGCATCGCACTCGTTTACTGAGGAGGTCGTGTTCGGCGAGAGCTTGGGGACCGCCGTCGCAAGCTACCACGTATCCCTGCGCCCCGCCTTCGCACTCATTGCTGTCTCACCATTCCCCACACTCACCGATGTCGCCCGACACCACTACCCCATCTATCCCGGCTTTCTCATGCGCGAGCGCTACGACGCGGCTCTCTGGGCGAACACCACTCCCCGCGCGCTCATTATCGCTGGAGCAGATGATTCTCTCATTCCGCCCACGCTCTCCCGCGCCTACTTCGAAGCACTCGCAACTCGAGACAAGCAATTCGCACTCATCGACGACGCCAACCACAACGACCTGTTCGCACAGCCTGAGTTCTATACTATGGTTCGAGAGTTCTTGCAGCAGTGATTAGAAATCAACAACCGGGCATCAGCCCAGCAAAGCGCCGCTCAACACACTACCCTCTCTCGATTCATACGATATATCGTATGAATTCTACGGCTTAGAACATATATATTTCTTCTCCTGTTGCATCAACCGCCGGTAACCCCAGCGATACCCCCCGCGATACAACGAATGAAGGATTCAGCTTGTTTCAGTGGTTCTGCTAAGACTCTCGACTCTCCCCATGCGACGGAGTAG
The DNA here is from genome assembly GCA_964459075.1 of uncultured Candidatus Saccharibacteria bacterium. Taxonomy (GTDB): domain Bacteria; phylum Patescibacteriota; class Minisyncoccia; order Phycocordibacterales; family UBA12088; genus CAYWKE01. The sequence goes on from CAYWKE010000010.1 coordinate 16,467, forward strand.
TCCATTGAAAAACGGACCGCTCACGCGGCCCGTTTCGCCTTCTAGAAGACTGGCTACTTCTTCACCGCAACCTTCACCTTCCCTCTGCTCTCTTGTGCACGCTTGGGCATGGTGATCTTGAGGACACCATTCTCGTACTCCGCAGCGACCTTCTCCTGCTCGACCATATCGGGCAGGGCGACCACGCGCTCGAATGAGCCACGACGAATCTCTTTCGCGTAGTGGCTTTTCTCTTTCTTCTCGTTCACTTCCTCGCGACGACCCGCGATGCGCAGGTAGTTGTCCTCGACCTCGACGTCGATCTTCTCGGCGTCGATGCCAGGGAGGTTCATCTCCGCGACGAGGTTCTCGCCATCCTCGTACACATCGACCGCGAGGTCGAAACCTCCCTGACCATTTCGCAGCATCGGGAATGCGCTCGCATCCCGAAAGAAACGATCGAACTCATCAAACGGCTCCCACTTAATAAGTGACATAAGCAGCAATGGTTAAACTACTACTAATGAACTCCTCCAGTATACACCTTGTGTCAAGAAGTCACGCACGTACCACCTGATGAATCACTGAAGGTCGCGCCCTGCTCGGACACAATAGCCCTACACTCGACCCCACCAGCACCCTGGGCCTCGATACGGAATGTTCCTTCACCTCCAGAACCACAGTCCTGCTCCACAAACGTGTCGTCCCAGTCTACGAGTGCAGTGTCGGTTGGTGGAGAGAGGTCGCCCATTTCGCACCCTATGATAAGCATGCCCACTTCGCCCGCGACCACGCTCCTAAACGCGGCTTGCCGAGCGTCACTGCGCGCGTCAGACAACAGTATCGTGGTCATGGCGACGTACAGTACCCCCGCAAGACCAAAGAAGCCGAGGATAGCGATCACTACCCACAGCACTATATGTCGTGACCTTTCCTGGTGAGGTGCCTCACTCTGCTGAGGAGCAGCTTGTGGTGCGGGAGTATCAGCGTCAGCAGCTTGTCCGTCTTGCGGTTTAGAGACTGCCGTATGGGTCGGTTCGGTCGAGATCGGAGGAGGGACTGAGCCGTCACTGTTTACTGGGTGCTGTTCGTCTGGATACATAAATATGAGAATGATATGTTGGTAATGCTACTAGGCTTTGACCTCTACCGAGGCACAAAGAGATCCCCGAGCGACGCACCGAGGTTTTCAAGCGGCAAGTTCGAGAAGAGCGCAGCAGGATTGGGGAAGCCGCTCGCATCTGCCTCACCGTCGCCATCCTCGCGCGACACGTCCTCCACCTCGAGCTGGAGCTCCTCAAACTCACGCAAGAGCTCAGGATCGATGCCCATCTCGCGCAGTCGCGCTTCCTGCTGCTCACGCATGAAGGACTCCATGTCGACCGCATCCTCAGGCGCCTCGACCGAAACCGGTTCGTTGTACGCACCGTACGATGCATCGATAGTGTAGTCAGCGTACCTGAAGCTCATACCGCTTTCGGCCTCAATGCTCTGCATGTCCAGGAGCGCCTGTAACTCTGACGTGGGTGAGAAGCGCCCCGTAAGAAGAAAGCGATACAGTCGGTCGTCTTCTTCCCCGATCCATACCTCAAAGGTCTCATTCTCAAAACTACCAAAGAACGCCCGCAGCGCCTCCTCTGCCTCAGGCGGTAGCGGTACCTGCGTGCTCTCGGTCGCCTCCTGCGTGCGGACGAGCGCGAACTTCACGAACTCCATGAACTCATCCATGTCAATGGTAAGTGGGTAGGCATGCACGTTGACAGAAGGATCAAGGGGAGCGGTCTCAGATCGCGGCTCACCCAAGACCACGATGGGGTGCGTGAGCATGTATGCCTCAAGCTCCTCACGCAGTGCAGCCAGCTCATCCTCGCTCAGTGTTTCCGAGAGCTCCTCGATGGGAACGCTTCCCTCATCGAGATCTGCGTAGCTTCCTGAGAACCACTGGCCTTCCATGTCACTCCCGACCATCGCACCAAGCATTGCGGGAAGCTCATTGAGTCGAACATAGATGGTCTCTGAACTATCGAGGAGAACGTCTGCATCAAGTCCCATAGTCAAAGAGATGAACCCTTGAGTCATTTCAAATGACCCTGCAGCGTTCGCTTCTACCGTGACCGCTGGCAACTCACGAGCGTCAACGACACCGGTCAGCGCTCCTTCAACACCTACCGTGACGTCTTCTTCAGCAAGTGCTTGCGCAAAAGGGTTTTCCTCGTCCGTTGTCTGCATTGCCATCGCGCTTTCGACCTGCATGCGCACATCAAAAGCGTATGTCTCCACTTCTGCCATCGCTCCTGCCATGCGCGTAAGGGGTGGGTGCGTGTCGGGTGCAAGCATCGAGGAGAGCGTTCCGTTCCAAAAGCCATAGCCGACGGCGCCCCCTACGACCAAGAGGCCAAGAAAGACCATGCCGGCAACGAAGGTCGCAGGGCCGTGTGAACCGTGTGTCTGGTGTGTTTGCGGTGGTGACGTGAGCGTCTCGCCCGAGGTCTCTGCAAACGGTTGTGAAGGCGCGCTCTCTTGGAGGGGCTGTACGTCATTTTCTACGCTACCTTCTTCGGGAGGGGAAAGCTGCTCATCCTTATCCATACAATATAGTTAGAGCCTGTATGCACCCATACTAGCCCAAGCAGGTCTCCACGCGAACGTCTATGTGGGGATACTAGGCCACCAGAGGGTCAAGCCCCGGCACCGTCCCATCCGCCAAGAAATCGAGCATAGCGCCACCGCCGGTGGAGAGGAAGGTATAGGAATCCTCAAGCCCCGCTTCTGCTATCGCCGCAACCGTGTCTCCTCCGCCAACGATCGAGGTGTTCTCACAATCAGCGACCAACTGCGCGATGGCGCGTGTCGCGCCGGCGTACCCACCTTCAAAGAAGCCCAAGGGTCCATTCCACAGAACGAACGATGCCTCGCGGACACACGCTGAGAGCGCACGTACCGATTCTGGCCCGACATCAAGTATCTTCTCATCATCCTTGACCTCGCCCGACGCTCGAATATGTCGCTCGCCCGAGGCACTTGCAACAACAACATCAGTAGGCACCATGACCCGCGGGTCAGCCAGTAGCTCATCAATGCCGTCGGTATCCTCCGACACCAGCGAGGTGCCGATCGCGTTCCCCTGCGCGCGGATGAAATCGTTCGCCAACGCGCCACCAATGAAGATGGTGTCGTAGTGCTCGCGCGTCGCGCGCAGGATAGGCAGCTTGGTCTCGAACTTCGCACCTCCGAGGATGAAGAGCGATGGTGCGGTGGGTGTGAGCGCTTGTGAAAGTTCGTCGATCTCACGCGCGAAGAGGAGCCCCGCATAAGCAGGCAGGTGCGCGGGAATGCCGACGATCGATGCGTGTGCTCGGTGACTCGCGGAGAACGCATCGTTCACGTAGAGATCGCCTCGCGACGCGAAGAGCGCTGCCAGCTCGGGGTCGTTCTTCTTCTCACCCGGATAGCGCCGCACATTCTCGCACAGGAATACGGTGCCGGGTGGTGCAGAGGCAATACGCTCTCTCGCCTCCTCACTCGTAATGTCGTGCAAAAAACTCATTCCCAGTTCACGAGGGAATGCCGCAGCGACCGGCTCAAGCGTCTCTTGTGGGTCGCGCCCGATGTGCGCGAGCACCACGACGATTGCTCCCCGCTTTTTGAGGTAGGCAATGGTCTCGATCGCCTTCTCGATGCGGAACGAGTTGGTGACGATACCCTCCTTGATCGGCACGTTGAGGCCCGCACGTACGATGACCCGCTTGCCGGAGAGCTCCTCGATATCAGTGAGGCGGCGGAAGGTCATACACGGGGTGGTTCATTCGCGATCGCGAGGATCTCAAGGAACTCACCGGGGACGATCGAGCTGTGCCCGATGAGGAGTCCATCTGCGTGACCATCGAACAAGAGCGGGCCGCAATTGGCGGACTCGACCGAGCCACCGTAGAGAACCGGCACACTCTCTGCGAGCGTGCGGCCAAACTTCCCCGCGAGGTGCTTCCGTACAAAGATGACCATCTCGTGCACCTGGGTCGGGGTGACGGCCGACTCCGCGGCACTCTTGCCGATAGCCCACAAGGGCTCGTAGGCAATGACGATACTACCCACCTGCGCTTTGGAAAGTCCTGAGAGCGCCGCGGTGAGCTGGTCGGTGAGGAATGTGACGTAGTTCCCCGCTTTGTCGCGTGCCGTCTCCCCGAAACAAATGATGGGCGTGAGTCCTTCCGCGAGCGCCGCGTGCACCTTTCGATTCACCTCGTCGTTCGTTTCTCCCCGGGTGCGACGTTCCGAGTGACCGATGATAACGTGTGTGAGGCCAAGTCCTTTGAGAAGTGCGGGTGAGGATTCACCCGTCTGGGATGCAGCGCGCTCCCAGAAACAATCTTGTGCACCAAAGGCAAGCTTGCGACTGCGACTCTCTTTGCGAAGTACGCCCGCGGCGGGCTGCGGTGGACACACCACTACGTCGATCTTCCTGTACGCTGCAACACCCTTCTCGATCTTCCCGAGTATCTGCTTCGCCTCTTTGAGGGTCGCCGGCTTCATCTTCCAGTTACCGACGATGAGTTTTTTGCTGTGAGCCATACCGGGCATTTTAGCACGACTACTCTTCGCGCCAGAGGATGAACCGGTAATCATCTGAGACCGTGGGGGTCAGGGGAGGCGGGTCGTCCGCGAGGAACGCGTCGTAGGAATTGACGCGCGTGAGAAAGCCGGAGACCGGATTGCCCCCAGAGACCCACTGCGTCCCAACGCGCCCGCTTGAGACGATAGTGCCCGTTATTGAGAGTTCACCAGAGCCCGGTACCGCAGTATCACCACGCAGTACGAAGCCATCGAGCGAATCGGGTACATCCTCATCACCCCCGGTGGTGTAGTGGTTGCGGCCAAACCGACCGTTCTGGGCGATGAAGATACCGTTGAGTTCCATGTCCTCGACGCTGCTATCGGTGCCCACCGGCACCCGCAGCGGTATCGTGATGTCGTTCTCAGCAATGAGCGTGATGCCGTCTGACCCATCATCATCGAGGTACGTGAGGTTGCCGTTGAGGATGATGTCGGGGTTGTAGGTCGAGGTCGCAATGAGGTCGGCTGCGACCAAGGAGACGCGTCCATCGACGACTCCCTCGACCCACACGCGATCCTCCACGTAGATAACCGCACAGTCTGGAGGCAACGTGAAGGGTGAGCCAGTGACCTCGTCCTCATCAGTGATCCACTCGTAGCGCTCTTGCCAGCGAGGATCGTCGGTCGACTTGTAGCTCCAGTACCGCGCGCTGTCCTCGACCTCAAACACAGATACCGTGTCGTCCCCATTGAAGCGCACTCGGTAGCCGCGGCGGGTCGAGCCGCCCGAGACCTGCGGGAAGTAGAGGCCACTGCCGCCCTTGGTGAGCGCACGAATGGAAGCAAGGTCGGCGGTCACCTCGTTGAAACTGATGTTAGGGGTACCGGTCGCCCAGAGGTTATCGTTCGGGCCATCCCCCGTCACGCCAGGCGCATCAGTATCCTCGGGGTCGCACCCGAAGCTCGTCGAGCAGGTCCAGGTCGCCTGGGCGCTCGAGACGGTCGAGAAGTTGGTGCCATCCATCCGTATGCCGTTGTTTGAGTGGTACGGCCCGTAGATCTCCCGATCGCTTCCGGCCCACACGTTACTGTCGATGATGTAGGCGTAGTCGGCGACCGTTGGCCTCGCGTAGCGTCCGAACACCGTGCGCCGTGTCTGGGGTCGTTTGTCCGTGTAGCCGGTTGCGGTGATGTCGACCCGACCCAGCTCGCCACACTGCAGGTTCCCCGAGATATCGAGTGAGAACTCTCCGATCTCACCGAGCTCGGGATCCTCGTATCGAACGATGTGCGGGCCGGGCGTCGTTGTGCCGTGGTTCGTGTCGTCCGGGTAGTGCGCGAGGTACCACTTGTAGTAGTCGAGACCCGCTTCGGCGATCGCAAAAGCGCGTCCAGATTCGACCCGCTGGATCTGCAGCTCGCGTTGCGAAAGTACGAACGAGAGGAGCGAGGTGAAGAGCAAGAGAAAGACGAACAGAAAAACCAGCGTCACCGCAAGCAGGCCGCCGCGTTCTCTGGAGTGATGCTGTGCTCGGGAGGTGCTCATAGGTTATCCTTGAGGTTTCGCAGCGCGGCCGATGAGTAGAGGGTGAAGTCAGTGGGGAGGGTCGCTGGGTTGATGTTGATGATTACCTCAACCTCAACAAAGCGTACCTCATCGACGTTCCCCATGTTGGTGACCTCAGCACCAGCACTATCATAGTACCGAAACAGTGGTGTCGCGAGGGGAATGTTGCGCACATCGGTCGTGGTGGTCGCAACGACCTCATTCGCCACGGGATCATAGGAGAGTGGCGTCCCCGTGGGCTCAGTGATGCCGCGCACCAACTCCTCACCCGAAAGCGTGTACCGGACACGCTCAACGAGCCCGTCACCCTCCTCGTCCGCATAGAACGTGATCGCGTAGGGATCCATCACCGCGATGGGGTACGAGCCATCAGAGGCCTGGGTCGTCCGACGCAGCGTCTCTGCGATGTCCTCGATGGCGCGACGTGCCGACTGGATGGCACTCGCCTGCTCAAGCGAGATGCGGTGATCTTCGTAGAGCGTGTTGATGCCCGCAAAAATCATCAATGAGGCGATCGCCGTGACGGCAATGACCACGATGGTCTCAATGAGAGTGAAGCCGCGAGCGTGTTGCATGTTAGGGCAAGGCAATATCAAATCGAACGTCCCCACTCACGCTCTGGGTGAGGAGGGTCTGTGGAGGGTGGCTCGGGTGCGTCACAGTTAGATCGTAGTCAGCAGCGTTTGCCAGTCCTGAGAAGAATGCCTGGCCGCAGCTCGTGGTGAGTTGGGTCTCCGAGAAGCCAGGCCGGGTGAGCTCGACCGTTGCATCGGAGACGGGGGCGTTGGCATCATCGACGACGACGACCCGCGCTGTGTGCGCGGTGTCTGGCACGAGCGAGAGCGCCCGGGTGACCTCACTGCCCGCCGGCACCGTGACCGGATTACTGTCGCAGTACTCAGCGACATCGTATCCTTCAGCAGGGTCAAGCTGAATGGTGTAGGCATCGAAGCGCACGTCCCCGAACACAACCTCGCCCGAACCATCGGTCGTCGAGGATGCCGCGAAGTAGTAGACCGGACTGATGCCCTTCAAACCGATGTCGTGCTCGCCGCGAATGGAGAACGCGACGTTCGGGATGGGGACGAAACCAGCGTCGTAGCTCACCGACCACGCGTCAAGGAGTGCCGTCTCATTCGGGTCCTCGCTGGCAAAGCGCGCACGCAGACGCAGCTGGGTGTGGACCGCAGGGTCAAGCGCAGAGAGGTCGATGGGTACACTCAGAAGTCCCTGACCATTGCCCGGCACCAGCGCATCACTGACGGGCTCGAAGCTTCCCGATGCATCCGAGAGGACCTGCACCCGCACCGAGGTACTCGCCGGTTCACTTTTTGCAACGTCGACCTCCCCCCAGGCAACCAACCCCGCGGGAGCAATGGTGAGGCTGGTCGCGGTCGCCGCTGCGGGGTAGGTGCTGCCGCTTGAGCTTGCTGCGAGGTACCCACCCGTGACCGTGGTCGCCTCGAGTGAGAGCAGACCACTCGTGTCGAGGAACGTATCTGTGGTCGACGCACTATCGATCGGCTCGCGGGTCACGACGGTGAGCTGCGAGGTCGCATCGATGATGAAGGTCCCTGGCGTCGTCGCCGCGTCAGCGACCGAGAGGTGCCCCGGCTGTGGGTTGGGATTCTCTCCGGTGACCGAGTAGGTCCCATCCGTGGAGTATCCCGCCTTGCTCACGCTGACCTGGTAGCCGCTCCCTACGGGAGCACCCGGAAAGATGACCTCGCCTGCAGCAGTGGTCAGGGCAAAGGTGTCGACCGAGGTCGCGATCGTATTATTGAGTATAGCCACGGTCGCACCTTCCACGGGTAGCCCCACCGAATCAATGACCGCCAGGCGCAAGGTCCCTCCGCCATCCAAATTCTCGATCCCGACCGGCACCACACTGCTGACGAGCGTGAGCGAGCTCGTTGCACCCCGGTCAAACCACGACACCTCGACCTTCGCCCGCTTGTAGTCTGCAGTGACCCCGGTCGTGTCCCCACCACCGAGTCCATCAGCATCGTCATCGACGTACTGGATCAGGGTGCGAACGGTGTAGCGCGTGTCGTTGAGCACGAGAACCTCAGTGCCGCTTGCCACACCCGCAGGAATACCGCCTACGGTGCCGACCTCACGGTACGAGAGCGAGCGCAGGTACTCGAGGCGATCTTGTGCAAGGGTGAGCGCTCCCGCGCGCGCTTTGTTGCCACTGAGGATCTCTCCGGCAGCAAGGAAGAGTGAGATCATGCTTGCCATGATCAGACCCATCACAAAAAGCGCGACCAAGAGCTCGATGAGCGTCGTTCCCTTCTCTCGCTGCGCAGTGCACACGGGACGCATGTTACTGGATGGATGAGGTGATGGAGTAGATCGGTGAGAGCATGGAGATGGCAAAGAAGCCGACCGCTGCACCAACGATCAGCATGAGGAACGGTTCGATGAAGGTCGACATGTTCGCGGTCTTCTGCTCGACCTCGCGTTCGTAGTATTTCGCGAGCTCGTCCAGCAGATCCGGGAGCTTGCCGGTCTCCTCACCGACCGAGATCATCTCGCCCACGAGGGGCGGGTAGAGGTGCTCGTTCTGCCGGAACACACTTGAGACCTCGACCCCTTTCTGAACCTGCTCCCGGGCTTGCCGCAGCACACCCTTGAAGTGGTGGTTCTGGATGACGTCCTCAGTGATCTCAAACGATGAGAGGACCTGCACGCCCGAGGAGAGCAGGGAGGCAAGCGTGCGCGCGGTCGAGGCCGCATTGGCTTCCCGCACGATGCCACCGATCATCGGTATCTTGAGCACAAACGTATCAAAGAGCTCGCTACCGACCTTGGTCTTCAGGCCATAGTAGAGAGTGGCAACAGAGCCCACGAGCATGAGAAGCGCGAGGAGGGTGTAGTTCACGAGGAAGTTTGAGAGCGAGATGACGAACTGCGTGGTGGCAGGCAGCTCAACATCCATCGCCGTAAACGTGTCGCTGAGCGTCGGCACGATGTAAATCATCATGAGAGCACCGATGACGATGAGCGCGAAGACGATGATCGCCGGATAGATCATCGCGCCCTTGATGCGCTTGCGCAGTTCGTACACTTTCTCCATCTGGACGGAGATCTGTCCCAGTGCCTCGGCGAGTTTACCCGACTCCTCACCTGCGCGCACCATCGAGACCATCAGTGAGGAGAACACCTGCGGGTGCTTCTGCATGGCGGAGTTGAGGTCGCCACCCTTAGCAATGTCCTCGCGCAGGGTGGTGAGGACCTCCTTGAACTTCGGGTTCTTGCTCTGGCGATCCATCACCTCGATGGCGCGGGTGACGGTGAGCCCAGCCGAGATCATCGCGCCGAGGTTGCGCGCGAAGAGGATCTTCTCGATCATCTTGATGCGTGAGAAGAGCGTGGCGAAACTCATGTGCTCGAGGCCACCGAGCGACATGCCACTCCCCGCTTCCTTGACCGAGACGATGGTCGCTCCCTCTTTGCGCACGAGGCCGTACACCTCGAAACGGTTCTCAGCCTCGACCTGCTTACTGTAGGTGTGGCCGTCGGTATCAGTTGCCGTGTAGGTGAATTTCATGGTGCGACCGCTCGAACATCGCGGTGTTCGCTACTCGCTGATGACACGCAAGACCTCCTCGATGGTGGTCACACCCTGTGCCGCCTTGAAGAGCCCATCCTCGAACATGGAGAGCATGCCCTCCTCCCGCGCTTGCGCATCGATGTCGCTTGCCGGCTTGCCGGTCATCACGAGCTCGCGAATGGCCGGGGTGATCTTGAGTACCTCGTGGATACCGATGCGCCCCTTGAACCCGTCATCCGATTCCTCCGAGGGTACGGGCTTGTAGAACGGTATGGATTCGAGCGTAGCCCCCTTCTCGACGAGACCCTCTTCTCGAAGTGCCGCGACGACCTTGTCGGTATCGATGTTCTGCTTGAGGTTGATGATCTCTTCTTTGGAGAGCGTGTAGGGCTCGCGGCTCTTGGTGAGCTTGCGCACCAGACGCTGCGCGATGATGACGTTGACGGTCGAGACCAAGAGGAACGGCTCCACGCCCATATCGATGAGGCGCGGCACGGTACCGGCGGCTGAGTTCGTGTGCAGCGTGGAGAGCACCAAGTGCCCGGTGAGCGAGGCGTTGACCGCCAAGCTCGCGGTCTCTTGGTCGCGCACCTCACCGACCATGATGATGTCGGGGTCCTGGCGCATGAGGGCGCGCAGGCCATTTGAGAACGAGAGGCCGATGTCGGGGCGCACTTGGGTCTGGTTGATACGCGGCATCTGGTACTCGATGGGGTCCTCGACGGTCGATATGTTCACGCCCGCCGTGTTGAGGATGTCGAGCATCGTGTAGAGAGTGGTCGTCTTTCCCGAGCCGGTCGGCCCTGTGGTGAGGATCATGCCGGTCGTCTGCTTCAAGGCGTCGTGCAATCGCTCAAGCCCCGTGCCGTGGAAGCCCAAACTCTCGAGCGTGAAGCCGCCACCCCCCTCGCGCAGAAGGCGCATCACGACCTTCTCGCCGTAGTAGACCGGCAGGGTCGAGACGCGGAACGAAACCTTCTCACCGTCGATCTCCATCTTGAAGCGGCCGTCTTGGGGAAGGCGCTTCTCATCGAGCTTGAGCGAGGCGAGGACCTTGATGCGCGCAGAGATCGACGCAGCCGCGCTTCCCGGGAGGGTCATCGCGTCGTGCAGCAAGCCATCGATGCGGTAGCGCACGAGGACCTTCTTTTCCATAGGTTCGATGTGGATGTCGGACGCATTCTGAATGATGGCGTGCTTCAGCAGTGCATTGACGATACGCACGACCGGCAGGTCCTCAGCCATCTTCTTCAAGCTCTCCTCCGTGACCTCCTCACCCTCCTCATCGACGAGCTCGATCGATTCTGACTCACGCTGGATGAGGTCACCGAACTCATCCTTGAGGGTCTTTTGATACTGCAGGAGCGCCTGCTTGATAGAGTCGGTGTCGGTGAGCCGCGGCATGATCTTCAGGCCGAGCTTCTTCTTGATGAACTCGATCGACTGCAGCGCCTCCGTGTCCATCATCGCCACCTCGATGTCATTCTCGTTGCGCTTGTACGCGACGATGTTGTGCGTGCGCGCGATGGGTTCAGGGATGAGGGAGAGCACGTCGAAGTCGATCTTCTCGCCCTTGAGGTCGATGAAGGGGATGCCCAAGACGTAGGACTGCATGCGCCGTAGGTCATCTTCGGTCAACTCACCGTTCGAGATGAGTACCGCCTCGGGCGTCATCGAACGCTTCTCAGCCTCGGCTTCGGCTGCCGTGTACTGCTTCTT
>CAYWKE010000011.1:0-26969 GCA_964459075.1 uncultured Candidatus Saccharibacteria bacterium
GGGTGCTTACTATCTAGCACAAAATATCCAGAAGGTATCTCTTCGAAATTCATACGATATATCGTATGAAATTCGTACTGATAGACTGGACAACAGTTGAATGCTGTCCCCAGGGAGGGGTCGACCCGCTTTTTTTAACTCCCTTCGGTCGTAAGAACGCTGGTCGCGAGTTGTGAATATAAGTCGGGCTCGACGATCTGTCGCTAGTATTTTGGTCCAAGTATTCCCAAAATTCTAAGCGCAGTTCGTCTAGGCTCGCCGTCGCAGAGCGACATGGCTGCGCCGTTCGAGCTCTGACGAACGGTGCGCAGGCACCGTTCTGCGGGGGGACAAAATCTACACGCCGCGACGTGTGTCGCGGCGTGTAGATTTTGTCCCCCCGCCAGGGCTCGAACCTGGGACCGTCGGCTTAAAAGGCCGCTGCTCTACCAGCTGAGCTACAGGGGGTACTGGTGCGTCTCTGATCCTATAGACCAGGTACTGAAGATGAGTGCGACCTTTTAAGCTTAAAAGGCGTTCGGAAGTTTCCCAAACTTCCTCACCTCCACCACCTGAGCTACAGGGGGTGGCTCAAAGAGTACCACAAAAAGTGAATTTGTCAGCTCGTCAGAACGACGTAGAGCACGCTGCCGGTTAGGGGTACGGTCAGGTTGTCGACACCGCGCACTGAGAACAGCTCGACATGAGTGAGAAGGACCGCGACCGCGAAGATGCGCAAGAGGTCGCGCTCGGGCAGGAGCCAGAATAGAAGTGCAAAGGTTGTTGCGAAGAACGCGAGTGAGCCCTCGACCGTCTTGGTGCTGCGAAAGATGAGGTAGGGCGTGCGGCCCCAGTACGTGCCTACCAACGCCGCGGCACTATCGGCCAGCGTGAGGGTGAGCACACCAAAGAGGTAGGCGAGCGCGAATTGGGGGAGGAAGAGGTACACACACAAACCAATACCGATGATAAAGAGAAACCCTCCTGGTCGGATCAGCCACCACTCAAAGGGAAGGTAGTGCGAGAGAAGTTCATACAGAAGGAGGAGGGCAGCGAGGATGGATACTGCCGTCGTGAGTAGATCCTTCTCGACAGAAAACGGTGGAAACGGTGCGAGTGCGAATGCGAACCCGATCACTATATGTATGAGCTTTCGTTTGAGCTCGCCGCGCATACGACTAGAGGGGAAGGTCGATACCGAAGGCGCCCGGCCCCAGGAAGAGGAGTGCGAGGCAGATAAGCGCGGTGAGGTGGTAGGTGAGGGGTTCGCTCAGAAGTGAAGAACGTGTGCGTGCGAAGTGCGCGAGCGCGAGCGAGAGCACGATACCGGCGAGCACGGCACCTTGGGTGTAGAGGCCAACAGTCAAGAGTGCACCGGTTGCGAGTGCGTAGATTCCCATGAGTTTACCGGGTCGGCGCTGCTTGTCTTCTTGCTCGAGAGCTCGTGCGGCAAAAAGTCGCCATCCCACAGAGAGAAAGATGAACCCGACCGAAACGCGCAACAACAGAATGCCGACGAGGTCGAACGCGAGAAGTTCCGGAAACAAACTCAGCATGGGTCGAGTATATCATTAAAGAGAGATCGGGCGGCTCACGTTTGGCCGCCCGTTCACGTTTCCATCGCCGTGCGCGGTACACAGCTTCGAGGTGCCTGCGTCTGAAATGCCGCACGCGAAGCTTCGCACGAATGGGGTGGCGCTTACATCCACGAGGGATTTTCTCGAACTCAGGTAGGATCATGACCGCCTGCCCTTCTTCTTTTTGTGCCATTTTTCTCCTTTGGTATATCGATTCAGGTGCAGCTTTTTGTCCCTGACACGTCGACGTTGTCGAGCCGACCCGTTTGTTCCAGGCGAACGTTTGCCCTTGGCCACTTTGTCCTCCCGTTTGTGCTACGATGCCTCGCATGACCGTAGCAAAAAGGGAGGTCGTTGTCATCCTCGACAACGTTCGCAGCACCCACAACGTCGGATCCATCTTTCGCACCGCGGAAGCACTGGGCGCGAGCACTCTCTACCTCTGCGGCACGACGCCCACTCCGACTGACCGTTTCGGGCGCACGAGAGCGGACATCGCCAAGGTCGCTCTAGGAGCGGAATCCATCCTGTCGTGGGAATACTTTGAGAGCACACTCGCGTGTGTTAAGCGCGTGCGCACACACAGGTTTCAGATAGTTGCCGTCGAGCAGAACCCGCGTGCAGTTACACTTCCCGAATTCACACTACCTGAGCGAGCTGCCTATATCCTGGGAGATGAGGTGCAGGGCGTTGCGCCCGACGTACTCGATAGTGCCGATGTCATCGTCGAGATACCGCAAATGGGGAAGAAGGAGTCGCTCAACGTGAGTGTGGCTGCGGGGATAGTCTTGGTGCAGGTGCACTAAATAAGGTCAAAGGGAAAAGGTCAAAACGCACAACTACACCGCAAAGCCCAGAATGAGCGAATGTACTCACCAGCTTAAACCTTTGATCTGTGGCTGTGCACTTTGCCGTGAGTTTTGAGTGACTCCTGTGCGTGCATTTTCTCTAACTCCTCGCGTACGACCGCTGCATCACTCCACTCCTCTTTCGTTCCATTAGGTCCCATGATGTAGGGGTCGGTCCCTTTGCCTGAAACGAGTACGATGTCACGCGGGTCGTGGGCGAGCGAGAGCGCGTAGTGAATGGCCTCACGCCTCTTCATGATGACCTCAGTACGTGTTTCGGTGATACCTTCCTGCATTGCGCGCACGATCGCCATCGGCTCCTCGTCGTAGGGATCCTCATTCGTGAGGATGATGTGGTCACAGTACTGGTCGGCCACTTCGCCCATCTTGGGGCGCTTCCAGGTGTCGCGACCGCCACCCGTGTTCCCCAAGACACAGATACGTTTCCCGGGCGCTTTGGGCGTGAATGCTTGGTAGAGCGCCTCGAGCGATTCGGCAGTGTGCGCATAGTCGACGATGGCAGTGAATTCCTGCCCCGCATCGATATGCTCCCCTCTTCCCTTAATGGTTGCGAGGGTGGCGAGTCGTTGTTTCATCGCGTCGAATGCCACACCTTCGGTTTCAGCCACGCACCACGCTGCAAGGATGTTGCGAATCGCAAACTCACCCACTAGGGGGCAGTGCACACTCTCGCCGTGCACGGTGAAGAGGACGCCGCGCTCGTTGGTGTGGTAGGGGCGCGCATCCTCAAGGGTGAATGTGATGCGCTCCACCTCCTGAGGAACGTCGAGGAAATCGCGCGCGTGCTCGCTCTCGTGGTTGGCGACGATGTACCTCCGCGCTTTCTTCGAGTGGATGAGCCGGTCGCGCAGCCTGAGCTTGCACGCTTTGTATTTCTCAAAAGAGCCATGAGCCTCGATGTGCTCAGGCGTGAGGTTGGTGAACACGAGCGCGTTCATCTCAACGAACGCGTGCCGCCACAACTTCGCTCCCTCACTCGACATCTCAATGACCGCGTGGGTGCAGCCCGCAGCAGCCGCCTCGTGCAGGAAACGGTGCACGAAGAAGCGGCCGGGCATGGTCATCTTGAATGTGTTCGGACGGTCCTCATCGCCTATCTGAAAGTGAATGGTGGAGAGGGTCGCAACCTTGAGCCCCCCTGCGCGCAGCAACTCCGAGGTGAGCTCAACGACACTCGACTTTCCCTTGGTGCCGGTGACCCCGATGACGACAAGTTTCTTCGAGGGGAAGCCAAAGCGCAGTGCCGCGAGGAATGCGAGCGCGAGGTGGTAGGTCGGCTGAAGCCGTTTGAAGGTGGGCGTGTGGCGAAAACGGTCGAGCATGGTCAGTGAGAGAGTGCGGATAAAGCTGCCTTGATGCGCTCTTGGGGCGTCGCGGCATCCTTAGGTACGGCCTTGAGCGCCTCACGCGCCTCAGCAAGAGAGTAGCCCAGCGCGGAGAGGGCGTCGAGCACATCCGCGTCGTCCTCGCTCGCCTCAGCAAAGCTAAAGCCCTCGAGCTTGTCCTTGAGTTCGAGCACGATCTTCTGCGCGCTCTTGGCGCCGATACCCGAGACCTTGGTGAGGTGCGTTGTGTCGCCTTTCTTGATGCCGGGGATGAGGACCTCGGCCGGAGCGAGGTTGAGTATCTGAAGCGCCGAGCGCGGGCCGATGCCCGAGACGCTTATGAGAAGCTCAAAGAGGTGCAGGTCGTGCTCCTCAAGAAATCCGAAGAGCTCCATTGCGGTCTCGCGCACGGCAAGGTGGGTGTGAAGGGCGAGTTCCTCACCCGGTGCGGTACGCAGCAGTATCTCCTGGGGGACGTGAACGCGGTAGCCCATACCCCCCACTACCAGGATGAGTGAGGTGTCGTTCATCGACAGGATGTTCCCCGAGAGGTGGGCGATCATGAAAAACACGATACAGCGTGCCGCGATGGTTGGCAATCAAAAACGTGAAGGGTTTGCGATGTTATCGCGGACCCGTCCCATTGAACCATTGTCGAGGTCTGCTCCACCAAATCGACAAGAAAGCCAGAAAGAAAACAGACCGTGGCCGACGTAGAAGGACAACCCTGGAAGGAGTGGCTCAAGAACATTCGTTAGGTCTTGCTCGGGTAGGTTTGAGTCGGTCACTACCGGCATGAGCAAGCGCCAGAACCAATCAGGAATGACGAGAAAAAAGAGCACCATACACGCTCCGCAGCCAGCTTGTTGAGCACGCAATTGGAGAAAATCTTCCGAAGGTCTCAGGATCCACTTCTTCTACCACCCTGCACAGCCGCTCGTTTCGAATGTGAAGTAGTCCTCCACAAAGCAGAAAGATTGGCCACGCATAAGCAAGGAAAGGTCGATCTATCATCAATGGGCAGAACCTCCACCATAGAATCCCCACCACAATCAGGAGACTTGCGAGGATCCCCTGAAGGATGAGGGACACTGGGTACGGGTTAAGCATTTTCACTCCCTCCGAAGGAAAATTCGATAGGCGACAGCAACAGACCTCGTTTTTTGTTCCATACCCCTTGTACCCCTCCCACAAACTACAGTCAAGCAGCACCATGTTGCACCTTCTAAAAACTATGGTACTATCGTGCCACTATGCCGATCACAAAGAACGCTCAGAAAGCAATGCGCGCCAGCGAGCGCAAGCGTGTCTTCAATCTGCGCCGCACCCGCACCATGCGCGACGTCGTGAAAGAGGTGCGCACGCTTGCCACAGCCGGCAAGCTCAAAGAGGCAACGGCCAAGCTCCCCGAGGCCTACCAAGCGATCGATAAGGCGGCCAAGCGCGGGGTCATCAAGGATAACACCGCTTCGCGCAAGAAGAGCCGACTCAACGCATTCCTCAAGGGACTCGCAACGAAGAAGTAAGCTAGACCAGTGCATGAGAACCGCCGCCCGAAAGGGCGGCGGTTCTGCATCAGAACAATCCCTACTAGGAGCTACGAACGGCAACAGCTGTGACGACATGTGTCATTGTGGGCTGGGTTGTGCTGCAGATACCAGGAATCGGTCACGAGTTGCTAAGGATTGTTCGACGCGAAGCGCCTCAAATCCTAAGCACTTGCGACCCCGCCTCGCCGCCCTACTCTTCGCTTCGCTACGAGCAGGGAACCCCGGCTGCGGCCTTCGATCCCTGCCGGGAGCTACGAATGGCAGCGACCTCAAAGACATGCTTTGAGGTCGGCCGATTTGTGCTCCCGCCAGGAATCGAACCTGGAGCGTCGGCTCCGCAAGCCGATGTTTTATCCGTTAAACTACGGGAGCAAGTAGGAGAGAAGATACCAGACTTTTATTGTTCCGGCTAGGGGTTCTTCAGGTTTGCTCGGCTCTCTCCTCAATAAGCTGGCGGATGGCAGGCTCAAGCCGAACGGCGTGGGCTGAGCCGTAGAGAATGAACAGGCGGTCGTAGGTTTTCATGAGCTCTGCAACACGCTCTAGGATGTGTTCGTCGCGTACTTGGCACGACGCACGAGCAACTCCATTCACTAGGGCCTGCGGTACCCCTTCCCACGGCACTGGGTCAGACTGTGTCTCGTATCGGGTTCGGTCATTGATATCAAGCTCGTCCAGGAGAGTGGCTTCGAGCTCGTGCAGCACCTGTTCGTCCCAGCCGGATTTGCGGCGAAACTCCTTGAGCTCAAGTGAGAGGTGAGCACGACACTCCTCAACTCGTGGGTCCGTGTGTTCGCGGAGGTACTGAGCAATTGAGCGGTACGCGTAGTAGGTGAAGACATCTCGGGGCGTGAAGCCCTCCGAGAGTATCCGTGCTACTTCTTCCTGAAGATCTGGTTCGGGTGATTCAAAGTCTGCTCCCAGTTCGACCGCGTGTTTGAGTGCGACAATTGACTCACCTTCTTCATACAGATGAGCAACATCTTCCTGCTGCAGATGAGCACGTACACGATCCTTGTGCTCATTGAGGTATCTTTTTCCCTCGACGAGAACGATATCAGGGTGTGCGTCGTATAGAGCCCGCTCGATCTCGTCGAACAGGGGGTCACCCGGCTCATGTAGGTGTGCCGTGCCAAATACGTGGATCGATTTGCCTGCCGCCTCAACACAGTAGGCATACTTCCGCTCATCTTCAGCGTTTGCGAAGGGAGTGTCACGGTACTCCTCGAAAGAGAGGATTGCCTGCTTCGGTATCCTCAGCTCCTCCTCTGCCTTACTTTCTGTGCGAGATGGAGGTTGTTCCCTTGACATGCTAGAACCCCACCAGGTCGAAGAGCTTGTGTGCGATGGGCTCGGCGTCCTCGATCTCATGGAGGTGCGCGAGCAGGAACTGGTGAACCTCATCGACGTCGTCGGGGTGCACGGGGATGACCAAAAGCGGGGTGAGCGGGCGTTTGCTCTTCACCAAAAGCTTTGGCTCGATCTCCTCATCGATGTCGTCGATCCAGAACGATTCAAGTGTGGTGAATGGGTAGAGCGTTCGCTCGATGATGAGGCCGCGGTGCGTGAGCGTGAAGCGGGTCAGCTTTGGCTCTTTCAGGGCAAAGAGGGCCATCGTGAAGCCGGCGACCAACACCAGGATGCCAAAGAGCACGTTGTTGAAGAAGATGGCCAGAATGAAGATGGCCAACACCACCAGACCCAATCCCCAGAACCAGTCGGGTGTTTTCTCCCGGTGTTCGTGTTCGTACCCCTCCCACTGAATGCGCTGGGGCAGCTGAAACGGTTGCAGCTCCTCATCCATGACCCCTCCATACTAGCACGCACTCCCACTCGCGCGGGAGGTGCGAGGTGGGGAGTGGGGATTCACACATGGAGCACTAGAACGGTATCTGACATTCTTCAGAAAAGGGAGAAAAGAGAAAAGGGGTCATGAAAGGTACCCCAAACATCGGACACTCATTCTGGGAAAAGGGGTCAGGGGAAAAGGGGTCAGAAAAGGGGTCAGGAGCCTTTTTTATGGTTGGATGCTATGGTCGATCAATTCAAGCTGGGGCATACGGTGAGAGGGGTAGGGAGACCGAGAAGGTGATATTACACCACACATTTTCGCAATAAATTGTCCCTGTCCCCATTCCCCGAGAGGGTGCAGACCTCCCCTGGCATCTATTCCGACACAGCACACCGGGCTAGAGAGCGGCAGAACACTAAAGCACCCACTCATTAGGGTGCTTTTATGTGTTTTGCGTCAAAAGCTGCTATCAGCACGACTTACACACAGCTTATGGACAGGGTTATTATCTTGCGAGTATCACAACAGTGTGACTCAATAAAAACGTTATCACTAACCTCCTCCATCTCTATGATCCGCTCCATCAAAACAGTATCCATCGCCTCGATAGTTCTTCTCGGTGTCATGAGTCTGTTTGCATACTCAACGTCCGCCCAGTCGCCAGCACCCGATGATCCGAGCTCGTATGCATTTGTCTGGTACGAAGAACAGAACGATACGTTTGTGACTCGATTGACCATCGAACACGAAGGATCATACGAGGCGCCCTTTGATGAACCATTGCAGTTCGAGATCGCAGGTCCCAGTCCGCTCTTCGGCTTTACTGGAGAGTTGTACTTCGTGCCGGATAGCGGTCCACGAGAATTGGTTGAAAACTTTGACTTCAGCAATGATTCGATGACGTGGACGCAGGCGGGGACCTACGAGCTGGATATCTACGAAGTGGAGTTGAGAGTCAATCAGCACGCTCCAGCCATGAAGAGTTTTGCGCAGTGGCTGATCCCGACCGCGTACGCCTATCCTGACTACCTCTATCTGGCTACCATGCGCTTTGAGATTCAGGAGGAGGGCTCGGCAGCAGCCCCACCGCCAACGTGCGCACTTGCCGCCAATCCCGAAAGCATCGTAGCAGGAGAAACCGTCACGCTATCGTGGGATAGTGAATATGCGTCAGTTGCGACCATCAATCCGGATGTCGGCATTGTGGCTACCGAAGGGAGTCAGGCCATTTCACCAACAGAAACAACAACCTATGAACTCACAGTGGTTGGAGAAGGGGGACAAACGGTCTGCAGTATTTCTGTTTTTGTGTCACCGGGACCGATAGAATTACCTTTGCGCTACCAAGCAGCCGAGAACGCGATCGAGCTCGTTGACACGCCCGACGGTTATACGCTCGGTGCTAAGGGCTGGGACTATGATGAGGGTGGGTTCATTTCCGCGGCAAACGTGCTCTCTGGGTATTCGTATTACGATCTGGCCCTCGGCCGTACAACACCGGGTAAGGGAGTTGATTGCTCCGGTCTTGTCATGTGGTCGTACAATTACGCAAACGATCCGGACGCATACCTTACGAAGAACTTTGTGAAGTATGAAGGTGCCGACGGACAGTTCCAGTCCACAAATGGTCAGTCCTTCGAAGTTGACCGTGACGAACTGGAACCAGGTGACACGCTCTACTTCAACTATCGTGGCGACAGTCGTATCGATCACACCGCGATGTTTGTTGGCGATCAAGGAGGGTGGGATGTGGTCAATGCGGAATCAAGAGATACCGGAATCGTGTCAAGAAGTATCGAAACATACGCTCGAGATAGCGACCCTGCCTTCCGTGGCTTCCGCCGTATCGCCAATGCCAAGCTCGCCATGAAGGTCGAGGCCGGTTCCCCGGTCGACCTCGCGGTGACCGATCCGGATGGCAACACACTCGCAGCTGGCATGGTCGAAATTACTGAGGAAGAATACCTGCGTGAGATCCCCGGCGAGCTGTATTACACAGAGGGTATGAAAGGTCATGACGGCAACCCGGTTGATATCGTGTATGGGCCGGAATTAAAAGAAGGACAGTATGTGATCGAAGTGTTTCCGATCGAGGGCGCAGAGCCGACTGACACGTACTCACTCACATTCACCGGGGGAGACGAAACCATTGTTCTTGCTGAAGACGAGCCGATCAGCTCCATTCCGCCACTGGGATTCATTGTTGAGGTCACTGCAGACGAGGAGATCAATGTCGTAGAACGAACCATCGAAGACCTACTTGCTGCCCTTGACGAAACAGCTGATAACGCCGACATTTCACCCCGATTCCTCAAGCTTCGTGTCAAAGGCAACATCGCTGCCGCAGAACACTTCTATGAGAATGACCGAAGTGTCCTACTGACCCTTACTCTCAAGAATCTCAAGGGTCTGATCGAAAGGCGCACGGGAAGAGGTGTGCTCGAAGAAGATGCACAGCAGATGACTGCTATCATCGACGAATTACTGATACGATTGAAGTGATGGAGACACTTCAATCTAAAAGCAACACCGAATCTCGTGCCTATTCGCGGTTGGTAATTGGTTTAGCTCTAGTAGTGGCTGTCGGCCTAGCCGTGTTCTCAGTTCAGTATGTTGAGTTTGGAACTAAAGCAGATACGCAGGAAGTCGATTCTGTCACATCTGGTACAACGACTGTCAATGAGCATGATAGTATCCAAGACTCAAGCGGATCAAGTGTCGATGGTGATGTGAAAACCTACCGCAACGACGAGTGGGGATTTGCCTTTGAGTATCCCGCTGATTGGGAAATTCGCGAGCCAGCCTTTGGAAGCAAGGTCAGTTTATTCAATATGGCGGTTGAGCCGACAGAGTATGTGGTGGTAGATGCCATACTCATAAACATAACCCCCGACTCGTGGATGATACCGGCTATGAGAGATATGCGCTCAGACGGAGTTATTTTTTTCGAAGTGTCGTTGAGTGGTCATACTGCATATCAGTATGACTCGTTCATTAGTGGTGCACCATCCGTTGCATATTTAATCCCGAGGAACGGAACATGGTTCAACATTAAAGGCAAGAAAGATATGTTGTATGCACCTAGAGAACATGAGTCGATAATGTTTGAGATCATACGATCACTACAGCTTTTTTGAACGCCTTTTATATAGGTGTGTCCAAGGAAGAAGCGCAACAGATGACTGCTATCATCGACGAATTACTGATACGATTGAAGTGATGGAGACACTTCAATCTAAAAGCAACACCGAATCTCGTGCCTATTCGCGGTTGGTAATTGGTTTAGCTGTAGTAGTGGCTGTCGGCCTGGCTGTCTATTCGGTTCATTATTTGTTTGGCACGTGAAGAATCACCAGATCGTAATTTTAGATGTGAAGATGCAAATTAAATCTGTCTTTTGCAAACGGGCTGTAAACCGGGACTGAAAAAATGAGGACTGTCCCGATTTATATTCCAAGAAATTACCCCGCATGCTCTGCATCGGGGAAAACTCTGTTAAGCTAGGCAGTAATGTCAGGCACCCCGTCACACATCCGCAAACCACACAACAAAACCCTCCTAATCTACCACCTCGTCTGTCCCGTGAAGTACCGTCGCGACGTCTTCACCGATAGTGTGTCACAGTCCCTGAGAGCCGTATGTTTGGAATTTGGACCCGCCTACGACATACAGTTTCTTGAGATTGGTATCGATAGTGACCACGTACACTTTCTCATCCAAACCATTCCAAACATACGGCTCTCAGACACCGTCAAAAAAATCAAAAGTATTACCGCCAAATACATATTTACCCACCATAGAGAGGTGAAGACAAAGCTGTGGGGTGGAAACTTCTGGACCCAGGGCTACTACGCCAATACCGTCGGCAATGCAAACATGTCAATCATCACTAACTACGTACAGAACCAAGGTCTCCCAAACTATACCCAACTCCACTCCGCACCAGCGCAAGCTTCCTTATTCACCTCGTAGTCCAACGCCGATACCCCGTCTGCTCTGCAGCGGGGTAGTTCATTTATTCCACAAAAATACCCCGTCCCGTAAGGGCGGGGATGGAGTGAGTTCCTGTGTCGTTTGAGACACAAGTCAAACAGCTACGCAGTTTGACTGAAAGACAGCGCAGCTGTCGTTGATACCCTGGGCGTGAGCCCAGGGTAGTTCATTTATATCACCTTCTTTCCTGGCAAGTGCACACCTCATGAGAAACTCAATGAGACACATATCCCTCCATATTTCACCCATAGTTTCAAAAAACTTTTCTATGTCTCTAGGTTTACTTTTCATAAACAAAGACTAGCACGGAACATAGTGTCTCGTGCTAGCTCTAAACGGCGGAGGGGGGGAGATTCGAACTCCCGAGGTCATTTCTGACCTGGCGGTTTTCAAGACCGCTGCATTCAACCACTCTGCCACCCCTCCCTCGGGTGTAAGCGTGACTGAGACTATACCTCAATATCCTGGAAGACGGTAGTTCTGGTCGTGAGTGGGATTGATGTCGTTGTCGTCACCGTCGGACCCATCGTTTGTGTGTTCGTCATCATTCTTTGTGGCTGAACGTTTGGCGATGAAGTAAATGTAGATGAGCTCGACAACACCCATGGTATTGCTGATGAGAAACACGACGAACCACACCCGCTCCCGTCGCTGTGCTGCAAGCCACATGGCCCATCCCTTGAGGGGAATGGTGATGACGGTGAGAAACACCAACAGTGCGAACAACTCAGTTCCCAGTGCTTCTTCCATGGCGTAATGGTATCAGAAGCATACATGCACTGCACGTGCTAGACTCATCTCATGCGAGTCATGGGAATCGATTACGGAACGAGAAAGATAGGCGTGGCGCTCAGTGATGAGAGCGGTAGTTTTGCGTTCCCACACAGTATCGTGACGAACGATGAGCGGGCGGTGGGCGCGCTTGCGCAGCTTGCGCGCGAAGAGGGAGTGACGCAACTCGTCGTGGGTGAACCCAAGGAGCGCTCAGGGGCAGCGAATGCGGTGACGACCGAGGCGCGCGCCTTTGGCGCGCGCCTCGCAGAAGCGACCGACTTCCCCCTCACGTTCGTTGATGAGCACTACTCAACGAGCGGCGCGATGCGCCAGCGCGACACAAAGGAGAAGACGCGCAAGAAAGCGGACCGCAGCCCCCTCGATGACTCCGCTGCGGCTCTCATACTTGAAAGCTACCTCGCACGCTCGCGTGAGCGGTGATTGTCCGCTATAGTGCGGGGACTATCGCTACATATATGAACAACCAACCACCACAACCAGAGCACGAAGCGGACGCACCTCAGAAAGAGCAGCGCAGTGAGCCCAAGATCTCCATCGACGACTTTGCAAAGGTCGAGCTCACCGTGGGCGAGATACTCGCTGCAGAGAAAGTGGAGAATGCGGACAAGCTCCTACGCCTTTCGGTTGACGTCGGCGAATCAGAGCCTCGCCAGATCGTCTCCGGGATCGCGGCCTGGTTTCCCGAGCCCGAGGCCCTCGTCGGCAAACGCGTACCCTTCGTCACCAACCTCGCCCCGCGCACCATCCGCGACCTGGAATCGAACGGCATGATACTTGCCGCCAAGGACGGTGACGCGTTCTCACTCCTTCCCGTGAGCGATGACATTCGCCCCGGCACCCGCCTCTCCTAACACAGGCATGAAATATCTCGGTGAGGTCATCTGGACGTGGTTCAGCGAGCGTGCGCACACGACGCACGCACGCGCGTGGCTCTTCCTCCTTTCCTTCACCGAATCCTCCGTCTTCATCGTGCCACCCGAGGTCTTGCTCGTCCCCATGCTCGCTGCCGACGGCAGACGCTGGATCTTTTACGCACTCTTCACAACATTCGCCTCGGTCTTGGGCGCGCTTGCAGGCTACCTCATCGGCTACTTCTTCTTTGACCTCATCGGTGAGCGCATCGTTCACCTCTACCACCTTGAGGATGAGTTTGCCTACGTTGAAACGCTCTTTTCTCAAAAAGCGTTCTGGGTGATGTTCACGGCTGCGTTCACACCCATCCCCTACAAGGTGTTCGTACTTGCGGGTGGTTTCTTCCACATCGCATTTGTGCCGTTCCTTATCGCCTCCATACTCGGTCGTGGGCTACGCTACCTCATCATTGCGTGGGTGGCGGGTCGCTTTGGGGCTGTGTTTGCAGAGTGGGGCTTGCGATGGGCGAACTACCTCACTGCGGGTGTGGTTCTCGCGGGTGCACTTGCTGCACTACTCCTTCTACACTAGCGCGTATTCGACACGTGCGGTTCCCCGTACTCCAACCTACCCGTATAATATGAGGGACCGTTCTCTATGAGTATCGTTTCTGCACTAGCACGCGCATTCCCTCCGCCCCGCTACCTCACCATGCCTGCGGTGGGCCTCGATCTCTCCGACAACCAGATCAAGTACGTTGAGCTCCTACGCACCGCTTGGGGCATTCGTCTCGGGAGGTTCGGCCAGGCCTCGCTGCCTGAGGGGAGTATTCTCAATGGCAAGATCAAAGAAGCAACCAGTGTGGTCCAGACACTCCAGGAGCTCAACCGCGAGCACGCTTTCGAGTTCGTCCACGCGTCGCTGCCGGCCGAGTATGCCTACCAGTTCCAGACAGAGCTCCCCGCGGACACGCCTCCGAACCAGTACGCAACGACGATCGAGTTCTCGCTCAAGGAGAATGTCCCCATCCCACCCGAAGAACTCCTCTTTGACTACACCATCCTCCCGGGACTGGTGCACAAACGGCACATGGCCGCGGTCTCGGTCTACCCGCGTGAGATCGTCGAGGGCTACACCAGCGTGTTGAAAGATGCAGGTATTCAACCGCTCTCGTTCGAAACCGAGTCGCAGGCAGATGCGCGCTCGCTGGTCGGGGCGGGTACCTTTGAGACGGTCATGATCGTCGACATCGGCCGCCTCAGCTCCGAGCTCTCCATCGTGCACCAGGGTGCTCCGCTATTCATCACCACGCTTGAGGTGAGCGGCAACGACATCACCAACGTCGTGAAGCGCTTCATGCAGGTCTCCTTCACGGAAGCGGAAGCGATCAAGGAGGAGCGCGGGTTCGTCAAGAACGAGGAGAACAACGATCTCTTTGAGGCGCTCCTGGGCCCCGTCTCCGATCTGCGCGACGACATCAATAAGCACCTCACGTACTGGCACATGCACGGGGCGACCCAGCACCACCTCGCTACGCCCGACGTCGACCACATCCTCCTCACGGGGGGCGGGGCGAACCTGCGTGGCTTGGTGGACTACCTGATGGCGACGATGAGTGTCCCGGTCTACCTTGGCAACGTGTGGAGTAACGTGGCACCCTTTGAGGAGTACGTCCCGCCGATAGACAAGCGTGACTCGGTGCAGTACGCGACCGCGATCGGGCTGGCACTGCGCGCTGTTGAGTGACCCATGAACCTACTACCAGAATTCGAACAACGAGCCCTTCGCCGCCGCTACCTGCTGCGCTTGGGAGTTGTGGCGGTCGCCCTTCTGGGGGCTGTGCTTGCTTTCGTTGCGTTCCTGTTGCTGCCGAGCGTCATTCTCTCGTCCGTGCAGCGCACGTCGCTCTCCGCGCAGCACGAAGCGCTTTCAGCTGAGCTTGCTGCCGGTGGGAGTGAGGAGACGACCCGCTACCTCGCCGAGACCGACCGTCGGGTCGCCCTTGCGCGTGAGATATTTGACCAGCGCTCCGTACGCCAGACCCTGGATCTGGTCGTGAGTGTGGTACCTGATGGCGTGCGCGTGAACTCGATCTCGCTCACGCAGAGCATCGGTCGTCCCGCGCTCTCGATCAAAGGGACGGCCGTCGGGCGTACCCAGCTCCTCACGTTCACTCAAGCACTCGATGCACTGCCATTCGTGCAGGACTACTCGTTCCCATTCGATGATCTCGGACGCAACACCGACATACCGTTCGACCTCACCATCCAACTGACCGACCTATGATCTTCTCCCGCATCACATCGCTTGGCAACGGCCTCATCCTCTTGAGCACCATCCTCGTGGTGTGCGCGGGAGCGATCGGTGCAGCGCACTACGTCATCCGTGAGAACGTGGCGAGCATCGAGGAGCTTGAGCAGGATGTCCAGCTCGCCCAGGGTCAGGTCGATCGCATGGAAGAGCTGAAACGCACGGTGCGGGACATTGCACCGCAACGGCAGCGGCTCGACCGCACGTTCGTGGGTACTGAGAGCATCATTCTCTTTTTGGATGTTCTCGAATCCCACGTTCTGCGAACAGGAGCGACCCTGGAAGAGGACCTGCGTGTACAAGAGGCGACGATGGAACTCTCGCCTGAACTTGAGACGGCTGCGGTCGCTGTTGACCTCACTGCCTTTGGGCCGTATGCGAACCTGGTTGATCTCCTCACCCTCATCGAGACCATGCCCTACACGCTGCGCATAGAGCGTATGACCCTTGCTGAGACCGGAACAATCGCCCGGTGGCGTTTGGACCTGCGGCTGGTGGTCGCGCAAGACGTTGATGCGTTTGCCGAGCAGTCCGAGAACACCTCATGATCTTATGAACCTTCCTCACCTCTCCTCATCATCTTTTTCTCTCAGTGGACTCTCAGCACGCGTGCGTCGGCTGGGTCTCATTGCGCCAACCCGCGACTGGCTCCTCCTGCTTGCGGCAGCTGCACTGTGCGCCCTGGGTGGTGCCGGCTACGCTGCAACTCGTTTTCTTGAAGTGTCGGCACTGCGTGGGGCTGATCATACGGGAGACACCGCGCAGCGTGTGCTGATCGCAGAGGAGGAGATAGCGCAGGTTCTCGAGCAGTTCACGACGCGTGATGAGGAGTACCAGGCGGTGCTCACTCGGTATCAGACTGTTGTGCCCACACCACCAGTAACTGCAGAAGAGGATGAGGTTCCTCGCACGCCCGAGGACCGCGCTCTCGTCGGTGAGGAGGAGGATGCTCCACCACAGCAGGTTGACCTCGTGCCCTAGCTTGCGAGCCACGCCCCTCGTGCTAGCATGACGGCTACGATAGATGTATCGCCCCCATAGCTCAAAGGAGTGAGGAAGTGTGGGACACTTCCGAACCAGGGGTGTTAAGATCTGTTGTATGCTCCCGTAGCTTAATGGATAAAGCTGGGGTGTTCTAAGCCCTAGATGGGGGTTCGATTCCCTCCGGGAGCACACGAAAGTATTGATGTAAGCCTCTTGGTGTGGGACTTGTCCTGACGGTTCGTAGTTCACTCCGTTCATAAC
The DNA here is from genome assembly GCA_964459075.1 of uncultured Candidatus Saccharibacteria bacterium. Taxonomy (GTDB): domain Bacteria; phylum Patescibacteriota; class Minisyncoccia; order Phycocordibacterales; family UBA12088; genus CAYWKE01. The sequence goes on from CAYWKE010000011.1 coordinate 16,288, forward strand.
GACCGCGGGACAGGCCTCAGCTCCCCAGAGGGGGCCCCGCCTGCGGCTTTCAAGCCCCTCATCGCCGCACAACGGCAACAGCCGCAGAGACATGCTCTGCGGCTAGCCGGTTGTGGACGACGGACTTGGTCACCTCGCTCGACATTCTGTTCACCCTTTGGGTTCCAGAATGTCTGAGCTCCGCGACCCCGACTGCTCCGACAAGCAACCTCCCTTCGGTCGGTTCTTGTATACCGGAGCAGTCTTTCAAGTCCCTCATCGCCCTACGAAACGAACGAACCGAATGCATTCGCATCCGGTTCGTGTTTCTGTGGGCGATGAGGGACTTGAACCCCCGACCTTGATGGTGTAAACATCCTGCTCTACCAACTGAGCTAATCGCCCTTCATGCCTGTGTGTGGCAGTATAGTGAGGAATTGAAAGAAATGCAATTCGTATGACTCCCTGCATCACCGGCACCTGCACTGGAGAGAACCTCGAGCGCCTCGTCGACTTCATCAAGGAGTCGGCTGACCACCGTGCGCTTACCGGGTGGGTGCGGAAAGAGGATGATCGCATCCGGTTTTCTGCGGAGGGGAGTGAGGACATACTCACTACGTTCCTTGCAGGGCTCCAGGGTGGTTCACCCACGAGCGAACTCTCTGCGCTGTCTGTTGAGTGGGGGCAGGTCGAGGTGCCCGGGGAACACTTTCTCATCCAGCGCTAGTCGAGCGGGGTAAGAGGTGTTAAGCTCAAATGCTAGACGCCTATCTGGGGAGTTACCGATGGACGACTCAAAACGAGACCCTGAAAGGGTTGGGGTATCGGGAGTAGTGTTGCGATTAACAACCTTATACCTCATTCTCAGCGTTCCGGGGGGAAGAGTGTATGCACGACGAGACCTATCTGTCCCTTCGACGCCGCTCTTACACGGAAGAAAAATACCTCTTCTTTGCCGTGAATGTGCGGAGCTCCACGGTTTCAAGGGGCGTTGGGGCGGGATCTTTGCGATCGTGGATGCGTTTGATGAGGTTCGTTTGTTTTGTCAGCTCCTAGGGACAACAGCTTCGAACAAGGAGTTCGAGCCTTTGGACTATCCCGTTGTTGCTAATGCACTCGGCATAACTAGCGACAACCTCCTCGCCCTCTCAAGTACCTTGAAGTAAGGCGCCGCGCAAGCGGCGCCTTGCGCCATTCAGGATAGTGCGCGGGTCATGGTATCGTATCTGTCATGACCACGTGCCTTCTGTGCAAGAGTACGAACGTAGAGGTGCATCTGTGTGAGATGCGGAAGTGTCGCGACTGCGGTTTCTTCTTCCTCTCGCCCGAGGAGCGCGCGCGGCAGCAGGAGCGCTTTCATCAAGCATCGACCCAACCGCTCGATGAAGCGAAGCTCGCTGCCGCAAAGAAGAAGTACCCGAAGTCGGGGATGGAGAAGGACGACCTCTACGCTCAGTGGGCCGACCGAGCTCTGCGCTGGTATGGCGAATCTCTCTACGCACTTGATGTCGGCTCGTCGGGGGGCTTCTTCTTACACGCGCTCCAAGAACGCGGGGTACCGACTGAGCACCTGCGCACGCTTGAGGTCGAGCCGCACTACCAAGCAATGGCGAGGGAGTACTTCGGTATCGAGGGTGATCTCGGCACCATCGAAACGTATGAGAGCACGCAGCACTTCGACCTCGTCACGCTCCTCGATTGCCTCGAGCACGTCAACGATTTCTGGGCGGCACTTGCGCGCATGCGCACGCTCCTGAAGCCCGGAGGTCGACTCGTTCTCAAGCTCCCCAACGGTAGGTGGGCGTACCTCAAGTATCGCATCGACCGTGCGCTCGGGCGTACGGATGCCATTCCCAAGCACCTCTACCTGTGGGACGGTGGCCACCTCAACTACTGGAGTTTCTACACGTTGCCACTCCTTGAAGAGAGCGGCCTCACGCTCGAGTCATTTGAGTACGTGCGTCCCTACGGGAAGCAGTTCGGATGGCAGCAACCACTGCGCCTGGCGGCCTACCGCCTCAACAACCTGACCCACGCACACCTCTTTCCGGAGATGATCGGTGTGTTTCAGAAGGCACCGAAGGAGTGAGTGGTAGCGAGGAGGCGGGTGTGGTAGCGTCTCTGTACATATGAGCAATGAGGAACACTTCATCGGAAAGGTAGCGCAAAAAGCCGTCATCGATCGGGGAGATGGGACCGTGCTCATCACGCGCGATGAGCGAGACCCGGATACGTGGGAACTGCCTGGTGGTCGCTTGAACGTGGGTGAGGATCCCAAGGCGGGTGTTGCGCGGGAAGTGCTGGAGGAGCTGGGTATCGAGATCGTGGTGCACGAGCCGGTGTACGCTGAGCAGTTCTTTCATGAGCGAGATGGCATGAATGCACTCCTCATTGCGTGGGCGGCACGTTTGGCGGATCCGTCCGTTGAGGTGCGACCCCGAGGAGGTGAAGTGGCAGAGCTTGCATGGATAGGCAAGAACGAACTTGATGCTCGCCCGCTCTTTCCGGAATACCGCGGCGCACTCACCAGTTACTTCATGCGCCTGTGATCCGCACACCGGACCACAGCGTGCGTGGCTGGATCCTCTTCATCGGTGTGTCGGGGAGTTCACTTGCGGTCGTGGCGCTCCTCGGTCAGTACCAAGTGCTCGCGTTTAGTTTGTTGGTCGCGCTTGGTATCGTGCAGCTGGCGCGTCAGGCGTTTGAGCGACCGCTCGTGATCACGTACCTGGCAACCTGCATCTTGGGGCCGGTTGCGGAAATGGTAGGCATCGCGTTCGGGCACTGGTCGTACACTGCTCCCGTACTCTACTCCATCCCACTGTGGTTGCCGCCGCTGTGGGGCAACGCGTTCCTCTTGTTCGTGAAGCTGTACGAGCGAGTTCGTTCCGCCCCCCTATGAAGCAGGTGAACGTTACCATTTCAGGCAAGGTGCAGGGGGTCTTCTTCCGTGCGTTTGCCGAGGAGGAGGCAGAGAAGTTGCGCATCACCGGGTGGGTACGCAACGAGCCTTCTGGTGAAGTGCGGGTTGTCGCGCAAGGTGGCGAGGCGTTCTTGAAAAAGTATCTCAAGAAACTCGAGGTCGGCCCTCCCCTGGCACGCGTTGATTTTGTTGCGGTGACGTGGGAAACTCCAGAGGAAACCTTTGATCACTTCGACGTAGTTAGCAACTAGATAATGAGTGAGATACAGAACGTGCCACGCTCGGTCGGCATCATCATGGATGGAAACCGCCGCTGGGCCCGCGAGCAGGGGCTGCCGCTCGTGGAGGGACATCGCAAGGGAGCCGAGACCTTGGGCGCTATCGCTGAGGTCGCGCGGGATGCGGGTGTGCAAGCACTCACCATCTACACCTTCTCCACCGAGAACTGGGGGAGGAGCGAAGAGGAAGTGACCTACCTCATGGACCTCATACGTGAGTACCTCGCCAGCGACACACAGAAGCTCATTGATGGGGGAGCGCGCGTTATTGTTGTTGGTCAGAAAGAGCGCCTCGCGGAGGACATCCAAGCGCAGATCGCTGATATTGAAGAGCGCTCCAAAGATAATCCCTTGACGCTCGCGCTTGCCATTTCCTACGGTGGTCGTGCCGACCTCTTACAGGCGATCAACACGATGGTACGCGACTGCAAGGAGGTCACCGAGGGAGACGTGAAGCGCCACCTCTGGACCCGCGACGTGCCCGATCCTGACCTCATCATTCGCACCGGTGGTGTGCAGCGCCTCTCGGGCTTTCTCACGTGGGAGTCGGTCTACAGTGAGCTCGCCTTCGTCGATACCTACTGGCCTGCATTCACCAAAGAGGAATTTACGGAAATACTGAAAGCGTATGGCGAACGTGAGCGACGGCACGGCAAGTGAGGTGCTCTCCCGCGTATCAGTCCTATTCGAGGATGATGCGTGCGTTGTCATCGACAAGCCTGCGGGTCTGATGGTGCACGCAGATGGGCGCACTGTAGGGTCCACGGTCGTTGATTGGTTCCTCGCACGCTACCCCGAGGCGGCCGAGGTCGGGGAGACGCAGCGTCTGCAGAGCGGGGAAGAGATCATGCGGCCCGGCGTGGTGCACCGGCTGGATGCACAGACGAGCGGTGTCCTTATTCTCGCTAAAACGCAGGAAGCGCATACGCACCTCAAGGCACAATTCCAGGGTCGCACGATGGAGAAGGAGTACCTCGCGTTCGTGTGGGGTGGGTTCAACGTGGAGCGCGGGACCATCGATGCGCCCATCGGAAGGGCAAAGAGCAAGGGTCCACCACGGTGGAGTGCGGGCAAGGATGTTGGTGGCACCCTGCGCGAGGCGCTTACCCACTACACGGTGCTGCGCGCGGGCACGGAGCACTCACTGGTTGCCCTCTCTCCCAAGACCGGTCGCACCCACCAGCTTCGGGTACACATGAAGGCGATCGACCACCCGCTCGTCGGTGACCGACTCTACGCACCAAAACGGCCCTGCGCTTTGGGCTTTTCGCGGCTCGCGCTCCACGCCAGGAAGCTTACGTTCGAAACCCTCACGGGGCAGGAGACAACGGTCGAAGCCCCGCTCCCGGCAGATTTTGAGGCGGCGCAGGCCGCACTGGAGACCCTTGATTGATCCCCCCTCTCGTGCTACAGTTCATCCGCTATGAACCAGGCAATACTGTCTCCGGTCAACTCGGAAAAACGCAAAGAGATCGGCCTCAAAGCTGGAGATACAGTGCGTGTCCACCAGAAGATCGAGGAGAAGGGGAAAACCCGCATCCAGGTCTTTGAGGGCCTCGTCCTCTTCCGCAAGCACGGCAACACCCCGGGCGGCACGTTCACGGTGCGCCGGGTCGCCAGCGGCGTGGGTGTCGAGCGGACGTTCCCGCTCTACTCGCCTTCGATCGACAAGATCGAGATCGTGAAGCGCACGAAGGTACGCCGAGCGAAGCTCTACTACATTCGTGACAAGGTAGCCCGCGAGATCCGACGCACGATGCGCGGAGCAGTTGCCTCAGATGTTTCGACCGGTAGCGCGATCGAGGAAGCAAAAGCCGCTGAGGAAGAAGCAAAGAAAGAAGCAGAGCGAGCCGAGGCAGAAGCTCAAAAGAAAGCAGAGGAAGAAGCATCACAGAAAGCCGATGAGGAGGCGAAAGCGGCAGGGGAGTCACAAGCAAACGCAGACGAAGCTCCCGCCGAGGAGAAAGCTGAGGAAGAAAAGAAAGACTAGAGAAACGAACCGGCGAAGAGCCGGTTTGTTTTGTAATGCGCTTCGTTCGTACCGACCGCCGGACCCGGCTCGGGGCCCTACTCGAAGCAAAGCTTCTCGCAGGGAACCCCGCCTCCGCCGTTCAAGTCCTCTCCAGAACAACAAAACAATAGTCGCCGAGTGCTCATCGCATCCGGCTCCTTTGTTTTGTGTCCAAGAGAGGACTTGGCGCAGGTTACTAATCTCACGTGTTCGTTAAGTACTTGCTGCCCCGCCTTGCATCCCCAGAGGGGACCCCTGCTGCGGCTTTCAAGCCCTCTCTTGTTGCAAACGGCAATCGACCCAAAGCTATCGCTCTGGGTCGGGCCGTTTGTGTCCAAGAGAGGACTTGAACCTCCACGGGATCGCTCCCACTACCCCCTCAAGGTAGCGCGTCTACCAGTTCCGCCACTTGGACATGCGGTAGACGCTAGTATGCCCGATTTGAGCTGGTGTGACAAGGAAAGGGAAGGATGCGATGAAGAGTTTGACACTAAGAATAATTATCAGTACCTTGCCTCAAGATACAACCCTTAGCCTGAAAGGCAGGTTCGATGAACGATGTACTTTCCCATGGTGGCAAACGTGTCGTGAAAGACGCGCTTGCAAAGCTTCGTCAGGAAATCGCAGATAACGGTGAGGGTGCTCAGCTTCCAGCGCTCACCCTTACGGAGTTTCTGGGTGATGAAGCTGCGGTGCGTGACGCGCTCATGCATCCCTTCCTTCATATCGTAGCGGCGCTTGAGGCACTCAAGCAGCATCGAAGCGATGCTGAAGCCAAAAGACTTCAGGTGCTGTACCCGGCGGGGATACCTCCAAAGGTCGTGATCCCGGGGCTGTGTGACACGGACTACGTGGTTGCGCAGCTTGTGGACGCCGTCAAGGGCATCTTTGTTGGGCGTGAGCGACTACGGCACCTGCTCTACCTCCAAGGTCCTGCGGGCTGTGGCAAAACCACGCTGCTCGAGTTCCTTTCCGGACTGCTCACCGGTGCGCGGACTTTCCACATTGAGGGCTCGCCGTACCACGAGAGTGCTCTGTACCTCCTGAGTCCAGAGCAGCAACATGAACTCGCGGAAGCCTTTGGTATTTCCCATGTGCCGGGGCGACCGTGCAAAGAAGTCACAGTAAAATCGCTGAGCAATCATAAGGTGATTGCCGTCGATCTGGCACAGCTCGCGTGGAATGCGGCGGTTCAACTCGGAAATGACAGCGAAGCGAACGTTGCAGCGCTCCTCGATGCGCTCCGGGTCGGCCACGGCGCGCTCATTCAGATCGACCACCTGGCAGAGCATATCGAGGACGTGGTCGGGCTTCTTCATGCGGTCTTGGCAGGTGAGGGGTATACCCTTGCAGGCAAAGCGGGACGTTTCTCCATAGCTCCGGCTATGATCGCGACTGGAAACAAACCGGTTCTCGGTAAGCTCAAGGCAGGGAGCCATCCACTCGATGAGCCCATGAGGCAGCGTACGATCCTGATCATCATGCCGATGATCCTTCGGTTTCGGGAGCAGCTGCGCTCGCTGCGTGACCAGTTCGCCACACACGATCTGGTTGCGGGTTCACCTCGCTTCCTCGAACTCATCGCTGCGGTTGCGGTATTGAGCCGCTACACGAATGAAGGTGACCATGAGCGCATCGTGCGTCTTTTCCTCTACGAGGGAGAGATCTACTATCACAACGGGTATGACGCACGAAAGAGCATGCACGAACTTCGGTCCGCTTATCCAAATGACGGCACCGAAGACGAGGGTAGTCTCTGTCCTCGCGAAGTTGTTGCGCTGGTACAGGCTTGCATCGTGGGGTGTGAACACGACGCGTGGCTTCCTTGGATCTTACTTGAGCGTTTGAGGGGGAATGGTCAAGAACCTATCTTCCCGAATAAGAAGTTCAAGAACGTTCTGGGCGACGCCGAGAAGGTGCTGTGGGGAATTCTTCTCCTCGATGTTCTTGAGGCGTTCGCGCCGGGGGAGATCGAACGCCGCGCAAAGGAACTTGCCACGATCTATATGCGGCACTTGAGTGTCTTTCGCGGTGTTCCCGATGAAGAAGAGGGCTTCACGTTCGATCCCGGTGTTCTTGTTGCTACGCAAGCAGCGATCGGTATATTCAGAGAGTCCGCGCCTGAGGATATGCAATCTGGAGAAAGGAGCGAGGCGGGGATGCTCTTTCAGAACATCGTCATACCCTCACTCTCCGATATAGCTCGTGCTGGAGGTCGCGCCCAGGGCGGAAAACCCCCGATCGCGGACGTGCTTCTTCACGCCACTCGGCTTCAGGCCATCGAGCTCGCCCGTATGCGACTCATGGAGATGCTGTCCAAGGACAGGACTGATGCGGAAGCTCAAGAAGAGTACGAAGGGCTCGTCGCAAGGCTCGTTAAGATCGGGTACTCGGAAGGAGGGGCACGAGCACTCCTGAAGAAAGGTGCGGAGAAGTTCAAGGAAAAGCCCCCGTTCATCCCGTTCCCGCTCGACTAACGCCAGCTCATGAATCGGCGCGACCCAATTCTTCTCGGGTCGCGCCGCTTGCTTTTTTGGGAGAAGTCGATAGTCTCGAAGAAGAAGCCGTGTGAGCGGCGTAACCCAGTTCCATGCAAGGAGACGTACAGATGGTTGAATCCATCTTCCGACCTTTCGACAGAAGCGGTTCGCTCGGGAGCGATCGTACTGCTCGAGACCGAAAGCGTCACCTCGGTAAGGTCAAGAAAGCGATTCAGGAAGGAATCGCCGACATCATCGCCGAAGAAAGCATCATCGGCCGCGACCGCGACAAGGTGATCAAGATCCCGGTACGCGGCGTGAAGGAGTACCGCTTCGTCTACGGCGACAATCAATGCGGCGTTGGCAGCGGCCAAGGCGACACCCAACCGGGCCAGGTCGTCGGCGAGCGCCAGGACGGGCAGGGCGAGCCAGGCAAGGCCGGCGATCAGCCCGGCGTCGACTACTACGAGACCGGTGTGACCATTGACGAATTCCTCAAGATGGTCTTCCAGGATCTCAAGCTCCCCGACCTGGCTCAGAAAATTTTGCGCCAAGTCACCGTCCAAACCCGTCCTCGGCCGCGCGGAAAGGTTCGCAAAGGAAATCCGGCTCGCTTCAATGCGCGGGCAACAATGAAAGAGCGGATCAAGGACGCCGTCGCTCGCGCAAAGATGGATGAACTGCGGGAGTGGAAAGAGGATGACTGCGAAGGGCCGTCTCCGCACGTCTTCACTCCCGACATGCGTCGCTATAAGCGGGTCAAAAAGACGCGACCCAAACAAGAGAGCAACGCGGTCGTGATGTGCATCATGGATACCTCCGGGTCCATGGACACCATGAAGAAGTATCTGGCCCGCAGCTTCTTCATGCTCCTCTATCAGTTCATCAAGCGGCAGTACGAGCGCGTAGAGCTTGTCTTCATCGCCCACCACAGTCAAGCGAAGGAGGTGTCCGAAGAAGAGTTCTTCCACAAAGGCGAATCTGGCGGCACGATGATCTCATCGGGATACAAATTGGCTCTCGAGATCATTGCCGAGCGCTTCCACCCCGATCACTGGAACATCTACGCGTTCCACTGCTCGGACGGCGACAACTTCGAGAACGACACGCCCGACATGCGGCGGACGATCCTTGAGCTCGCCAAGGTCTGCAACCGCCTCGGCTACGCCGAGATCAAGCCGCTGGGGTCTCACTTCTACGAGAGCTCCCAGCTGGACACTGTAAGTGGTATTGCTGCAGAGCATGGCCTCAACAACGTCGTCGCTGCGCTCATCGAGGGAAAGGAGAACGTCTGGGAGGCCTTCGTTCGCATGTTGAGCGAAGAGGCCGTCAATGAAGCTCTTCAAGAGGCGGCGTGATACCGCCCACCACCGGCCGCGGGTTCCCGCGGTCGGTCTTCTTTTTTTGCCCCCTTTCTGCTACACTCGGGACACTTCCACGCACTGAAAAACGCAGACGCACACAGATGGCGGCTATGGTGTAACGGTTAACACTGAGGTTTGTGGAGCCTTCGATTCGGGTTCGATTCCCGATAGCCGCCCAAAATAAGGAACTGAATGCGTATGCATTCAGGACTATATTTTGGTATGGCTATCGGGAATCGAACGGCGGAGCCGGGGTCCCCTCCGGGGAGGCGAGCCGCGACCAGCGGTCTTATGAGCGCAGCGAATTAGACAAAGCGGGTCGATTCCCGATAGCCGCCCATCTGAAAATATCTTCATTTTGTGAAGATATACAAACACATTTCAGTTCAACATTTCACACCCCAAAATAGAATTAAGAACTTTTGTTATACTAGCGAGATGGAATACTTTAATGTCACCGAGAAAGAAGTTGGACAGAAAATATTCAATATTTTTGTAGGTATCAGTCTAGGCAATAAACTCTTAACTCCTGAACTTGCCAAACATTATGTACAGTGGGCACACGATCATACAAACAAGAACGCGGTAATATTAATTGCAGACAAAATTGATGCGATTAATTGGGAAGTTTTCCGTGGTCTTTCTCCTGAAGAGTCAGCTCAGAAGGCTGAACAAAAGGGATATGGAGTGGCAGGAATGTTTGATAAAGCTAGACGAACGCTAGCCAGAGAAACTGGTGATATGGGATACATATCTCGAATACACGTTATTTTTTGGGAAGATATTTATAACTGGGGTTATGACAAACTTCGAGAAGTTATTGAAGAAGAGTACACAAATAACGAAAACTTCCAGAAAGCAGTCCTACATTTTGTTGATAAGTACATTGAACTTAGACAGGCAGAAGTATCCGAGCAAGATAGACATAGATTGGCTGAATATATTATTGATGAGTTACCGACATTGTTGGGCGGAATATATTGGGACAACACCTTATACAACCTAATCTTGTACCCAACCTACGTTGACTCTGGAATGAGTCAATTTGTATTAGACATACGTGGTGGAAAATATTTTGACGCCTCTAAATTGCAACTACGACAAATCTCTGTACTCGTTGAAGACTATTTGAAAAAGCCAGACAATCTTTCTGAACTCAATAAGTAACTTTTAGAATGTTTGGAATAAAGATACTATCATCTCCCTTAAGTTCAAACACAGTTCGAACATCCTCTACGACGGCGCCCAGCATTTTGAAGTAAGTTTTATAAAGGTTTTTCTGGACACCCTACCGAGAAGGTAGAACTGGTTTCTTCATTTTTCTCACCAGAGAGAGTATTCCTGATACTAACAAAACTGCTGACCCAGATAGTATCGCAAGTGCCCCCAGTGGGAGAAAGAGACTGTCATGTAAAATACCGTCTGCGTCTACGTACCCGTAAAAAGTATTTTGAATCACAACTGAAATAATGCCAACTCCAAGTAGTGTTAATCCGATTTTTTTCATACTCAATTTAACCAGTTCTAATCTGCTAAAGTTGCGATAGAGATATATTTAAGGTTGGGATAAAAAGCGTCGTATCATTATTCTCCTCAAACACAGTTCGAACATCCTCTACGACGGCGCCCTCGTTTAGAGTGTGAAAA
>CAYWKE010000012.1:0-24018 GCA_964459075.1 uncultured Candidatus Saccharibacteria bacterium
ACACCACTCTTCGATAAGTCACGCGTTTTGTACGGCTACGATCGAGCGAAGAGTGTCATGCGCAAGTATGATTTCGCCATTCTCGTTGAAGGGCAGATGGATCTTGTCATGAGCCATCAGGGAGGTTTCCCGAATACGGTTGCGGTCTCTGGAACAGGACTTACCGCGCACCACCTCGAACTTGTAAAGCGACTCACGGGGAATGTGGTGATGGCATTCGATGCCGATCGCGCGGGGTTGCGTTCTGCTGAGCGGGGCACGATGCTTGCGCTGTCGATGGGTATGGAGGTTAAGGTGGCCTCCCTGCCTCCGGGTGTTGATCCGGCCGACCTCGTCAAAGAAGATCCGCAGATGTGGAAAGAGGCGATCAAAGGTGCGCGACACATCATTGAGGTGTTGCTTGAGGTCTTGCGTCGTGATGCGAAAGATGAGCGACAATTTGCAACCCTCGTGCGTCGCGAAGTGGTACCATTTGTTGCGCGTATTCAAAGTCCCATCGATCGTGCCCACTTTGTGGGGCGAATAGCCGAGCGGTTGGGGGTTCCTGAGGGAGCCGTCACCGAGGAGGTTGCGGGTATTGCGATAGACGCTCCTCGCGAGCACGACGATGCCGCCGCATCAGACAACCCTGCGCCGACACGTCTTGAGGCAGAGGCACAAAAGGATGCACGTACCCTCACACGCACCGATGTCATCCTGCGTTCGCTCGTCCCTCTGGTGTGGTTTTTGAAAGAGAAGCCGGAGGTGAGTGAGCCGCCCGCGGATGCCATTGAACGTCGCCTCGCCACCATTGCGCCCGCAGCATTTGCTGCATGGGAGGAGGAGTTGGCGCCGGAGCGAGTGCGGTACCTCTTTGAGGCAGAACTGGCACTCAGTGAGCTCGAGCACCCGGAGCAGGTCATTGAAGAATTACTTGAGGAGCTTGCCCGTGTTGAAGCACGCGCGGAAGCTGAGCGGGTTTCCCGGATGCTGCGTGAGGCCGAACGCCGAGGCGATAGCAAGGAGGTAGAGGTGCTTCTCGCACGCTCAGCAGAACTCGCACGCCTTGTGCAAGGGAGCGGTCTGTAGTATAACAGGGTGCACGTTCGTTACCAACGCCATACATGGCAAGTAAAAAAACTGCACAAAAAAAGACTGCAGTGAAGAAGGTCGTGAAAACGACGACCCCTAAGGCACGAAGCACGGCTTCACGGCGTCCGGCAAAGACCGCGACCACAAAAGCAACAACCACACGTGCCACCTCAAAGAAGAAGGGAGCAGCAACGACGGTCAAGAAGACCACAAAAAAAGTGAGCGCACAGGCGGTGCGTGCGCTGGTGAAGAAGCGTGCCTCGTCGGCGCGCAAGCAAGCGCCTGCAAAGAAGCCCGCGAAGAAAGTCGTCTCGAAGAAAGCAGCACCCAAAAAAGCTGCAGCAGCAAAGCATGCGGCTGCGCCCAAGCGCTCGCAGGCAACACTCGGTGCGCAGGAGAAGGTCGCTGAGAAACTCCTGCAGAAAGGTCGCGATCGCGGCTACATCACCTACGACGAGATACTGCGCGAGCTACCCAAGATCGAGCAGGACATTGTTTTTTTGGAAGAGCTGTACGAGAAGTTCGCGGTCGCCGGTGTCGACGTCCTTGAGAGTGGGAACATCCTGACCGACGATTCGGTCGACACCCTCCTCGACAAGCGCAACATCTACAAGCGCAACGATAGCGGCTACGATTCCATTCAGATGTACCTGCGTGAGATCGGTCAGTATCCGCTCTTGACCACACCCGAGGAGCGCGCGCTCGCCAAGCGTGTCATGGAGGGCGATGAGGAGGCGAAGAACCTGCTCGCCCGCGCCAACTTGCGCTTGGTCGTTTCAATCGCCAAGAAGTACATCGGTCGCTCGCCCGACCTCACCTTGCTCGACCTTATCCAGGAAGGGAACATCGGACTCTTCAAGGCGGTCGATAAGTTCGACTACACGAAGGGATACAAGTTCTCCACGTACGCAACCTGGTGGATACGTCAGGCGATCACGCGCGCGTTGGCCGACCAGAGCCGAACCATTCGCATCCCGGTTCATATGGTGGAGACCATTGCCAAGTACAAGCAGGTCTTTCGACGTCTCGCGCAGGATCTGGGACGCGACCCGATGCCTGAGGAGATCGCGGTCGAGATGAATGTCGACGTCGACAAGATACACACTATTGAAAAGATCAACCAGGATACCGTCTCCCTTGAGGCGCCTGTGGGGTCTGATGAGGACGATCGCTCAACGCTCGGGGACTTCCTCGCGGACGATAAGATCATGGCGCCCGACCAAGAGAGCGCTCACCGCATCCTCACCGATCAAATTCAGAGCATCCTCGGCGATCTCTCGCCCAAGGAACGGATGATCCTCGAGTTGCGCCACGGGCTTGCGGACGGCATCTACCACACGCTGGAGGAGGTGGGAAAGCAGTTCGGCGTGACGCGCGAGCGTATTCGCCAGATCGAGGCGAAGGCCATCGAGAAGATACGTCATCACGAGAAGAGCAAGCAGCTGAAGAACTACTAGTACGCGCAACGAATGCCGCGCCCCGAAAGGGGCGCGGCATTCCCTCGTGCCGTACCCTGTTCGCTTCGCTACTCGCGTGCCGCCTCGACTGGCTCGACAGGCATGTCCTCTACACCCTCATGGGTGGGTGCACCATGTCCACCACTGGCCATTGCGGCGGGTTCTCCGTGCCCAGCAACAAAGCCGGTCTCGTAGTACACAATGATGAACAGCGAGGCAATCACGAGCCCAACAAACGCAGCCGGTGTACCGGTTGCAAGCCAGCGCTTGAAGGAAATGGGATCATCGGTCTGTTCGGATTTGCACGTGACGATGATGCCCGCGGTCGAGCCGATCGGCGTTATGTTGCCACCGAACCCGACACCAAGCGCGAGTGCCCACCAGAGGATGTTCACGTCAATACCTTGGGTTCCAAGGAAGCCGATGATAGGAATCATCGCGACCGTCATAGGGATATTGTCCACGATCGCCGAGAGAATGGCTGATGCCCACAAGACGATCAGGGCCGTTATGAGCAGGTTCTCTGCAGCGCCTGCAGAGATCGCTCGTGCAAGGAGTTCAAGCACGCCTGCGTGTTCCAGTCCACCGACAATGACGAACAGTGCGCCAAAGAAGAGAAGCACTGAGAGCTCGGTCTTCTGCAGAATGGGCTGCGGGTCTTTGGTCGCGTGGACCAACAGGAGCGCGAGTGAGGCACCGATGAGCGCAACGACCGCCGCATCCAAGTGAAGCATGCCATGTAGGAAGAACAGGATGACCGTGAAGCCCAAGACCCCAAGGATCTTCTTGAGGGTTGGCCAATCTTTAATGGCCTCGCCCTCTTTCATCTGCATGAGTTCGTCGATCGAGCGCGGCTTCTTGGCGAGCTCATCCTTGAAGAGCCAGCGCAACACGAAGACGGTCGCGATCCACGCCACGATGACCGGCGGCAGCGTGTGCATCAAGAAGTCGTTGAACGTGAAGCCGGCAGCGGAGCCGATCATGATGTTTGGTGGGTCACCGATGAGGGTACCGGTGCCTCCCACATTTGAAAGAATCGCCTCAGCGAGGAGGATGGGTGCCGGGTTGATACCAAGGACGCGCGCGACGATGATGGTGACGGGTACGATGAGAATAATGGTCGTGACGTTGTCGAGGATCATCGAGAGGACCGAGGTCAGAAGACCAAGCCCCAGCATCAAGTACCACGGGTTACCACGGGTCTTTTTCGCGGTCCAGATACCCAGAGCCTGGAACACGCCGGTCTCTTCGAGAATCGCCACAATAACCATCATCCCAAAAAGGAGTCCGAGCGTGTTGAAGTCGACCGCAGCGATTGCCTCGTGTGGCTCGTAGAAGTGGAATGCGATACCTGCGATGAGCATCGCGACCGCACCGGCCAATCCGATGACGGTGCGGTGGATGCGCTCGGTCAGAATGAAGAAGAACGTGACGGCGAAGATCGCAAGGGAAATAATTTGAATGGTGTCCATACGCTATACAAACAGGCGATATCGTCCTGCTTGAGGGTTAGGGATTGTTATTCGAATGCGCCGGGTAGCCCCAGGAGGGAACCGATGACCTGCTTGATCTCAGTGCGAGTAATGACACCGACCGGCTTTCCGTCCTTATCCACAACGGTGATGCGACCGCGCCCGTGCTGAATGGCCATCGAGGCCGCTTCAAGGATGCCGTCATCCTCGTCGATCTGCGGAATGTCTTTCGCCATGAACTCCTTCACGGGTGTCAGGCGCGCTTTCTCCGCGTCCTCCTTCAGGAGGGATTCGTTCGCGAAGCGCACCGCCACGAGGTCGTCCTCGAGGTAATCTGGAAGAACCGCTTTGATAACGTCGATAGCGTTGACCGCGCCCACCAGCTTGCCAGCATCATCGACCACGGTCAGTGAGTTGCGTCGCTCGGCCATCATCTTCGCGAGGATCGCCTCGAGGGTGTCCTCCTCGTGAACACAGATGGGCGGACGCATGATATCCTTCACCGCGTGTAGGTTGCCGTTTATCGTCATACAAAATGCTAAAAATAGTGTCGGTGCCAGCTAACGGGCACCGGTACGCGGGCTACTATACGCCTGAGGTTTTGGGTTGGCAAGGGGGTTGTGCACAACGGGCGAAGCCCGCTGCGCAGTATGAGGGGCGAGTATGAGTATGAAGGAATTTGGAAGTCGGACATCCAAGTGGCGGTGAACAAGGTTCCAACGAGCAGAACCGCGAATGCTCCCGCCCACACCATAAGAGCGACTGTTGATCCGATACCGGCTCGGGGGCTATGTGCTGTCAACATCGACTTTGCCTTTCTAGCTTTGCTGGCAGGAATAAAACTATGGATTCACTATATTGTCAATTTTCCTAGTTCATTGATGCGGGATGTACTCACTTGGAAGTCCCACTTCCAAGTGAGGGAGCAGAGGTAATTGAGGAAAAGCATTGTTCTTGGAAACTGGTACAATAGGTGTATGAGTGACCTCGGGGCGAGTTTTCAGGCGGCGTATGGGCGGTTGAATCCGGCACAGAAGCAAGCGGTGGATACCATTGAGGGGCCGGTGATGGTCATTGCGGGGCCGGGGACGGGGAAGACACAGATACTGACGCTTCGCATCGCGAACATTCTCCGGATGACCGACACGCCGCCATCGGGCATTCTCGCACTCACGTTCACTGAGGCCGGGGTCCACGCGATGCGCAAGCGCCTCGTTGAGCTCATCGGCAGCCGCGGTTACCACGTCGAGATCTACACCTTCCACGCATTCTGTAACGAACTCATCCGCCGCTATCCGGACGCATTCCCACGCATCATCGGCTCAAGTGCGATGACCGACATCGATAAGGTCGAGCTGGTGGAGGAGGCACTACGCTCACTCACGCTGAAGCGCCTCAAACCATCGGGTGACCCGACCTACTACCTCAAGCCGCTCATCTCAGCGATAAGTGACCTCAAGCGTGAGCACGTCTCGGTCGCGCGTGCACACGAGTTGGCGAAAGAGAAACGGGAAGCATTCGAGGCCATCCCCGACAAGGTGCACGAGAAGGGACCGCATAAGGGGAAGGTGAAGGGTGTGTACCTGGACGAGGAGAAGCGCCTGGAGAAGAACGAGGAGCTGGTCCTCGTGTATGAGAAATACGAGGAGCTCTTGCGTGAGCGCGCACTCTACGACTTCGATGACATGATCGTGGAGAGTGTCTCAGCACTCGAATCCGACCCCGATCTCCTTTTGCGTGTCCAAGAGGAGTACCTCTACCTCCTGGCTGACGAGCACCAGGATGCGAACAATTCTCAGAATCGCTTGCTTGAGTTGCTCGCGAGCTTTCACGATGCGCCCAACCTCTTTCTGGTGGGTGATGCCAAGCAAGCGATCTACCGCTTTCAGGGCGCCTCACTTGAGAACTTCCTCTACTTCAAACAGCGCTACCCGAACGCGAACCTCATCACGCTTACCGACAACTACCGCTCCGCGCAGGGCATCCTCGACTCCTCTTACTCACTCATTGAGAAAGGGGAGCTCGCCGAAGGTGAACTGAGGGAGCCCTTGACGGCGCACCTTGCGGGACAAGAGGAGCAGGTTACGGTCGCGTCTTTCACTGAGGCGGCCTATGAGCACGCCTACGTGGCTCGCAGCATTCGCGACCTCCTCGACCAAGGTGTGCCGCCCGAGGAGATAGCGCTCCTCTACCGCACCAACGGCGAGGCGGAGGCGCTCACACCTGCACTCGAGCGGCTGGGTATCCCGTACGTCATTGAATCCGACACGAACGCGCTTTCTGATGAGGCGCTGCGTGCGTTCGTCGATCTCTTACGGGCGAGTGTCGACATGGGTAAGGATGAGCTGGTCACACCTCTCTTGTTCGCCCCCTTTCTTGCTGTGGACCCTCTTGATGCGTACCACATCCTGCGTCGCGCGCGCAACGAGCGTGCAAGTCTCGTGATGACCCTTGCGGATGAAGCGCAGTTGCGCGCGGTAGGGGTCACGCAGGGATCCCCAGTGTATGATCTCGTGCCACTCTTGCGCACCTGCAACCAAGCGGCGCACAGCACCGGTCTCCTTGCTGCACTCGACACTATCGCACACACCTCGGGCTTTGTGGCCTACCTTGCATCTCTACCGGACGCGCGTGAGCGCATCGAGGCGTACCGAGCACTCCTTGCGAGTGCACAGTCACTCGTTGAGGTTCGTCGCTCGTCGCGACTTGAGGACTTCGTGCGCTACCTGGGGCTCCTTGAGACCCACGGGTTATCGGTGAAGCAGGCGCGCTTGCGCGTGCGCACTCCGCGTGTGCGGCTCATGACCGCGCACCGCGCGAAGGGGTTGGAGTTCGACTACGTCTTCATCGTGCGCGCGGTCGATGGGGTGTGGGGGAATCGGCGCGCGAGTGAGCACTTCTCGCTCATCGCGGGGAGCGATGCAGATGCAACGAATGCCTTGGATGATGAGCGACGCCTCTTTTACGTCGCGCTTACCCGTGCACGCCACGGGGTCACCATCACGTACCCCGTGACCGCGCTCTCGGGTCGAGCGCTCCTGCCGTGCCAGTTCATCACTGAGATAGATGAGGCGCACGTGCACACCAGTGCGACCGAGGCGTTCGAATCCTCGCTTTCGCCCACGGCGCTCATCGCGCACCGCACCACACGCGAGGTGCCACTGACCGACCTTACCTTCTTGCGCGAGACCTTCCTCGAGCAAGGGCTGTCGGTGACCGCGTTCAATACCTACCTCAAGGACCCGTGGGAGTACTTCTTCACTTCCTTGTTGCGCGTGCCGCAGCCGCCCGCGCCACACCTCTTGTATGGAAATGCCATTCACGGCTCGTTGCGTGACCACTTTGAGGCAGTGAGGGAAGGGGGTGATGCGAGTGTCGAGCGAGCGCTTGAACGCTTTCGCTTCCACCTCTCGCGCGCGCCGCTTGCGCAGGACATCTACGAGGAACTGCTCGAGCGCGGTATGGAGCACCTGAGACACTACCTCGAAGCACACCTCGATGACGGGCAGACCGTCTTCGCGACCGAGCTGTCGATCACCGGGCAGCTGCGGATAACCGATGAGCTTGTCATCCCGCTGCGCGGCATACTCGATCGGGTCGATATTCTTCCTAGCGGCTCGTTCGTCGTGGTTGACTACAAGACTGGAACACCAAAGAGTCGCAACCACATCCTGGGAAAGACCAAGGGCCGAGGGGCGGGGGACTACTACAGGCAGTTGACATTCTATGCGCTTCTTCTCAAACAGTACGAGGAAGGTGCGCACCCGTGCGCACGTGGCGAACTTGCGTTCGTAGAGCCCACCAAGCAGGGCGTACTCAAACCACACGAAGTGTTCGAGCCAAGTGACGACGAGGTCGAGCAACTGAAACGCGAGGTATCGCGTGTGGCTGGTGAGATATACGACCTCGCGTTCTGGGACACACCCTGCGACCCAGAGACCTGTTCGTACTGCCCCCTGGTCGATGCGCTCAAAGCACGCGAAAGCAGCTAGTTGTGCGTGCTAGATCTGCTGGAGAATGGTCTCGATGATGTTGCGCATCGACTCCAGCGGTTGTGCGCCAGGGATGGCTGCGGTCTGGCCACCAGCGATGATGATGTTGTGGGGGGTGCCACGAGCACCAGCCCCCGTGGTCGCCTCGGTGAAGTCTGCTTCGACGAGTGCACGCGTGCGGCCTGAGCCCATACACTCGTTGAACGCGTCACGTGCGACCCCGGCATCCTCAGCGAGGTCCGACATCAGGGTGAGGTCGAACGGCTCGTTCCCTTCGCCACTCGCATAGACCGCATCGGTGAACGTCCAGAACGCATCGTTGCCACCCAACTCAGCAACACACTCGCTCCCCATGGCTATACGAAATGCGTTTGGGTGCAGCTCTTCTATAGGGAAGTGACGATAGACCCACGCAACTTGTCCGTCCTTACCGTACTCATCAATGATCGCTTTCATCGTGTCGTGGAACTGGGCACAGAACGGACAGTCGAAGTCGGAGTACTCAATGATGACGATCTCGGCGTCGGGGTTGCCGCGTACGTGATCCTCTGCTGAGACGGGGCGCACCTCAGGCGCGCGCGGTGCTGCCTGAGCCGCTTGCTCTTCCGGCCGCACTTCAGGGGCTACATCTCGCGTGTAGAAGAAGGCACCGACGACCATACCTCCTGCAAGAAGAATAGAGAGGGGGATAAGGTAGGGGTTACCGCGTGAAGGTTGTGGTGTGTGGGAGGGTGCGTCCATACGAAAAGAAATGCTGTGCCCCTCAGGGGCGTTAGTGGTAGTATGGGTATCACTGTACCACAGTGGTGGTATGGATGCTATGGAACTGCTACCTGCATTGCTGTTAGGCATCGTTCAAGGATTGACCGAGTTTTTGCCGGTCTCCTCGACCGGACACCTCATCCTTGCGCGTGAGGTCTTGGGGGTGCAGAGCGCTGAGGGACTTGCGGTCGATGCGGTCTTGCACTTTGCGACCGCGCTTGCGGTCCTGGTCTACTTCCGTCGCGATCTCACCCGCTTGGCCCACGCAGCACTCTCGTTCGTGCTGCGGCAAGGTATCGATGAGCGAGACCGCACGCTTATCCTTGCGCTCATCGCCGGGACGATACCTGCCGTCCTCCTCGGACTCCTGCTGGAGGATCTCATTGCGACTACCTTCCGCGACCCGCGCTTCGTGGTCGTCGGGCTCGTGGCAGGTTCGGGCCTCTTCGTGCTTGCTGAGTGGTACGCGCGTCGACAGGCACGCACCACAGAAAGGTCACCCGATGAGTCACCGGTTTCGCTGACACGGGGAGTGACCATTGGCTGTTTCCAAGCGCTCGCCTTGGTGCCGGGCATGTCGCGCTCCGGTTCGACCATCTCTGGAGGGCTCTTGCTAGGATTGTCGCGCGAGGAAGCTGCACGGTTCGCGTTTCTCCTCTCTATCCCCATCATCCTCGGAGCAGGAAGCATGAAAGCGCTTGAGTTGGGAAGCGCTGGCTTCCTGCTTGAGCACGCGATCCCGCTCTCTCTCGCATTTGTGGCAGCGTTCCTCTCGGGTATCGGAGCTATTTTCTTCTTGCTGCGCTACCTCAAGACCCACTCGCTCATGGTGTTCGTCTACTATCGGCTGGCCCTTGCAGCCCTCATCCTTCTCGTGGTCTAGTCAATCCCCATAGATCACTCGAGAAAAGCACGTCGAAGCGGTACACTGAACCGTACCATGGAGTTGTTTCGCCTGATGGCGGTGATTGCGTGTGCGTGCGTAGCAGTACCAGCAGTACTCAGTGCGCAGGTGAATGTGGGTCCTCAGCAGTTCGAGGTCGGCGTGTTCATCGACCTTACGCCCGATGTCACTCCACCCTCGGTGCCGTCCGGGGTCAGCGCGACAGCTATCTCAGCCATCCCCCAGATCAGCGTGTCGTGGAATGCCTCGACCGATGATCAGAACATGTCCTACTACAACGTCTACCGCGACAACGCGCTCTACGCGTCGACCACGCTCACTTCTTACCCAGATACGTCCATCTTCTACGATGTCACGTACGCCTACACGGTCTCTGCGGTCGATCTCACCGGAAACGAGTCGGCTCGCTCTGCGACCGTAACCGCACTCGTGACGGATACCGGGGGAGGAGGTGGAGCGAGTGACAACACGCCTCCAACGATCCCCGATAACGTAGGTGCACTCGTCGATCTCAATATTCCTGAGGTGACCCTCTCGTGGGATCCGTCGACGGATGCGGGGAGCGGTATGGATCGCTACCGTGTCTACCGCGACGGGGTATTTCGCGCCTCGGTGTCTGTGGGTACGACGTACCAGGATAGCACCGTCGTTCTCGGGAATACCTACATCTACACCGTCTCGGCGGTCGACCGTGCGGGGAACGAGTCGGATGAATCCGACCCGCTCCTTGTCGATGTCTCGCTGCCGCCAGATACCACTCCACCAACCGTGCCTGCGAACCTCTCGGTCGATCTCATTACTTCAGCACCACCCTCGGTCTCGCTTTCGTGGGATGTGGCGACTGATACTGAGAGTACGATCGGGGGGTACCGGCTCTTCCGTAACGGCGTACTCATTGCGGATAGCGCCACGACAACGTACACCGACACGACTGTTCTCAACAACACGAGCTACTCCTACCGCGTGAGTGCCTACGACAGTGAGGGGAACCAATCAGCGCAGTCCGCTGCGGTGGTCGCGAACGTGCCTGTAGCGCCGGATACGACCGCGCCTTCCGTTCCCACAAACCTCGCGCGTACCATAAACACAACCGCACCGTCCGTCACTCTGACCTGGAGTGCATCGACCGACTCGGGCGGATCAGGACTGGCGGGCTACCGCGTCTTTCGGGGCGGGGTACAGATCGCAACAACGACAGGGCTGACGTACCTCGACACGGCGGTTACGTTCAATACGACCTACACGTACCGTGTTGCCGCCTTTGACGCAGCAGGGAACCAGTCTGCGCAGACAGCGCCCGTCACCGCTCCCATTCCCGCGCCTCCCCCTCCACCTGATACTACGCCGCCGAGTGTGCCTGCTGGTCTTTCAGGTATCCCCGATGGTGATGTTCCCTCGGTTGCGCTCGCATGGAACGCCTCTACCGACGCTGGCTCTGGTGTGGCGAGCTACAATCTCTTTCGCAACGGCACGTTCCTGACCTCAGTCAGCGGCCTCTCCTTTGTCGACACGACGGTCGCCCAGGGAACCTCCTACCTGTACCGTGTCTCAGCGGTTGATGGTGTAGGGAACGAATCGGCGCGCAGCGACGCGATCACGATCAACGTCCCCGCGCCACCCCCGCCAGACCCCGACGATGATGAGGATGATACCGGAGGCGGAGGCGGAGGTGGCATCATCGTCATTCCCGACGATGATACGGTGACCCCAACTCCTACCCCTGGAACGACCACGGACAACGTACCCATCGAGCCTGGCAACGAGCCCGGTGAGATAGATGAACCGGTCGAGCGACCACGTGCGACGACCTCGCTGCCGCGCGTGCCAGACGTCGTGCGCGATACCGCAGAGAACATCGGTGCGCGCATTCGTGAGACCGCTGAGGAGGTCGACCGCATCGTTCCTGAGGACCCGGGTCGTCAACGCATCATTACGGTTGGTTCGGCAGTGACCGGCGTCGTGGCCCCTGCGATACAGATCGCGGTCGCACCCGCCCTCTCTGGTGCCTCGTTCTGGTACGTGCTGCTCTCCCGGGTGGGAGACATTGGACAGCTCTTCGCGTGGCTCTTCCCGTGGCTCGGGATCCGAAAACGACGCAAACCATGGGGCACGGTATACGACAGTATCAGCAAGCAACCGCTCGACCCCGCCTACGTGGAGCTCATCAATGCTGAGACGAATGAGGCGGTGACCTCCGCAATCACCGACCTCGACGGCCGCTTCGGCTTCACAGCGCCACCAGGTACCTATCGCATCAAGGCGCAAAAGACCAACTACGTTTTCCCCTCGCGGCGCCTCATTGGTAAGAGCGACGATGCTATTTACGAGCATCTCTACTTCGGTGAGGAGTTGACCGTCTCGGGTGAGGGCGAGGAGCAGAGCGTGCTCATCCACGACATCCCGATGGATCCTGAGAAATTCGACTGGAACGAGTTCGAGAAGCGTCGCTTGGGGGTCATGACCTTCTACTCACGCTACGACCTCATCATCCACTACCTCTCAGCAGTACTCTTCTACTTCGGTCTCTCGTTCGCGGTCTTCGTGCTCATCCTCAATCCCACCCTCTTCAACGGCATCATTCTCTCGATCTACGCCATCGTCATCATCTTGCGTCTTGCGTTCATGAAGCCACGCACGAACGGTACGGTCATCGAGAAGGATACCGGTGCACCGCTTGCCTACGCTGTCATCAAGGTGTTCATTCCTGGCCAAGAGCGCCCTGCAAAGAAGGTCGTGACCGACCACATGGGACGCTACTACTGCTTGGTACGCCCGGGCACGTACCAGGTCGTCATTGAGGCGCAGACCGAGGATGGTCAGTACCTCCCCATCTTCCGTACCGAGGAGATGACCATCAAGAAGGGGGTCATCGATACGAAGTTCGAGGTGTAGGTGTGTAGAGTACGAAATTCGAATAATGAAATCCGAACAAGTTACGAATCACTAAGTTATCATTTTGAGATCTACACAACTGTGATGCGGATCAGGACAGCATCACGCAGCAACGCAAGAAAACCTTGCGATATATCGCAAGGTTTTCTGTTTGGAAGTGCAACTCCCAAATACCAAGAGTCTGTCGTTTGTTGATGACATACGCCTATGGTAGCGTCAGGTGAGACTGGGCCTATAGGAGATAACAATGGGTTACGTTGTAAGGATCCGTGTGACGATGGGTCTCGCTGTTTCAGACATCATGAATGCTGTGAGTATAGCGACATGTGTCGATCTCTCTGCGCTCAAGAATGCCGGATACGAGGATGACATGGAAGTGGCGACATCCTGACGGTCGCCTTCACGCGTTTTAGAACGGCAGGGTGTGCGTCAGCGTGCTTGCTTTGGGGGTAAGCCAAGAGCTGGTATCGAGGGTGACCTTTCTGACATCTCCGAAGTCCTTGTACTTCACGAACCCTTTCTTGAGGGCGTGGTCGAAAAGCTTTTTGGTAACCTCGACATCCTTGAGGCAGTACTCACGTACACGCTCGACCTCGCCGTTCTTCCACCACTGCAGTGATTGGAGGCCTGTTCCGCTCTTGTTCAAACCTAGGGTAGCTTCGGCAACCGTGTTCAACTTGAGGCGACGTCCGAGTACCTCGTACACCTCTTTCATGAGGTCAATGCTCTTTATCTGCATCAGGTCGCCCGGGTAGTACTTATTGAGAAGTGGGAGATCGAAGTGGTCGGAATTCCATCCCACCAGCGCGTCCGTGTGTTCGAGGATAAGCCAGAGCTGTGGGAGTTCCTCCTGGAGGTAGCTCGTGTAGGTATTTGTCTCAGAATCGTGTATGCCGATGAGGGCGAGGTCGAGGAGGGTCGGGTCGTTCTTGCCGACGTCAGAGAATATGTTGCTGGTCTCGATGTCGAAGGTGACGATACGCATATCGCACCATCTTACTCGCTAACCTCATCCATGCCAAAGGAGAAGAGCGCATTCGCTATCGCCTCTCGCGTGACCGCCTGCTCGCGCGAGGAAAGAAGGTGTTTGAGCGTGTAGGTTTGAGCGGTGATCTCGTCATCGCCGATAACGACGACGAAGGGAATATCTTGCCCGGAGGCGTACTTAAGCTGCTCGCCGACCGAGCGATCGATGAGGTTCACTGATACGGCTACATCCTGCCCGCGCAGCTCTGTAGCAAGCGCGAACGCGTGTGTGCGTGAAGCAGGGCCTATGGTCGCGAGGAAGAGTTCGGTCGTTGAGGTGTACTCTGGCGTGAGTGCGTGCGTTTCGAGGAAGTTTTCAAGAGGCGGTTCTCCAAGACCGAAGCCCACACCCGAGACCGGCTCGCCACCAAAGAGCTCGGTGAGGTTGTCGTAGCGGCCACCGCCAAAGATGGAGCGGCTGTTCTCGGGCGCGGTGTCAAACACCTCAAAGACCATGCCGGTGTAGTAGTCAAAGCCGCGGACCAAGCCGGCGTCGTGCGCAACGTTCTGAAGCCCCAGGTGCTGCAGCAACTGGAGGAGGGTGGTGAACTCTTGGAATGAGGGGAGCGTCGGGAGTAGCTCCGTGACCCGCTCATTGGTGTGGTGGGTGAGAAGCGCCTCGCTCCGCTCGGCGCCAATGACCTCAGCCAGCGCCGCCCCGTACTCCTCACGCGAGAGTTTGTCTTTCTTGTCCATAACGCGCAGGACCGCAGCATGATCATCGGGAGGGAGTGAAATACCCGCCTCGCCCGCAACAGCGTCCAACAACTCGTGAATGACACCGCGGTGGTTGAGCTTGATGGTGAACTGCTCATCGGTGGCGCCGAACGCACGCATGATGCCGTGGGCAAGTTGGATGATCTCTGCGTCGCCGTAGATGCCGGTCGCGCCGAAAATGTCGCAGTTCAATTGCCAGAACTCGCGCAGGCGGCCGCGCTGGGGGCGCTCGTAGCGGTAGCAGGCGGGAATGGAGTACCACTTCTGGGGCAAAGGAAATTCGCGTCGGTGCCCGGCGATGAGGCGCGCGGCCGAGGGTGTCATCTCGGGGCGCAGCGTCAGCGAGCGTCCACCTCTATCCTCAAAGGTATAGGTCTGCTCGCGGACAATCTCCTCACTCGTCTTGTTCGTGTAGAGCTCGGTCGGCTCTAAGATGGAGGCACTGTACTCAAGAAAGCCGAAGCGCTCGGCAGTGGTGCGCATCGTGTCGAGGATGTAGGTGAAGCGTGCTTGGTCGCGGGGGAGGAAGTCACGTACGCCGCGCACCGGCTCGGTTGACAGGGGGCCGCTTGTATTTTCACTCATGGTGCGCTTCAGTGTAGCAGAATGAGTCGTATCATCAACGTATACAAAGAGGAGGGGGAGACGCCACTCCAGACCATCCAGCGGTTCGAGCGCGAGCACCCCGAGGAGGCAGGGAAGGGCTGGAGCTACCTCGGGCGGCTCGACCCACTCGCCTCAGGCGTTCTTCTGCTTGCAGAGCGACCGGGTGAGCGCGACCGTGTGTGGTTTGACACCTTGGATAAGACGTACGAATTGACGGTCTTGTTCGGTGTTGCGACCGACACCTACGACATCCTCGGACACATCACCGCGTGCTCTGGGCGCGACACGCCCGCGATCGTGCCTGCGGCAAATGTGTTTTCTGAGGTGTCGGCGCTCGTGGGTACTCGCGAGCAACCCTATCCGCCCTACTCCTCAAAGCCGGTTGATGGGAAGCCGCTTTTTCAGTGGGCACGGGAAGGTAAGTTGGACGAGGTTGAAATCCCGTCAAAAGAGATAACCATTCACGAAGCTCTCTGCACCAAGATGAGTTCGATCAAGAGCGATGCGCTCCTTACGACGGTTCGCGAGCGCATCGCGCGCGTCTCAGGTGACTTCCGTCAAGAGCAAATACTCGCGGTCTGGGAGCGTGAGCTCGAATCCCTTTACGACGTGTCGTTCCCCACAGTCTCCCTCACCCTGCGCGTCTCCTCGGGGACCTACGTCCGCGCGATAGCCCACCACTTCGGAAAAGTATTTGAGTTGCCATCTCTAGCTTTCTCGATAGGTCGAACGCGGGTAGGGGCATACTCCACACGAGTGTAGTGTCGGAGGTCGTGGTACACTCCCTCTCATGAACAACCACTACTTTCGCGCGGGCGTGGGTGCGGTCATCTACAACGATGCGCGTGAGGTCGCGTGGTTTCGGCGTGCTGCCCATCCGGTCGGGGTGTGGCAGTTCCAGCAGGGTGGGATCGATGCTGGTGAACAGCCGGAGGAGACCTTGTGGCGTGAACTCTCTGAGGAAGTGGGACTTACACAGGAGAGCATCGAGCAGATCGATGTGTACCCAACCTGGACGCTCTACGAATTTAGTCCAGAGATGATCGAGGTAAGTAGTCGACCGGAGTGTCTTGGGCAGGCCCACAGATGGTGGTTCCTCAGAATAGCTGCTGGTAGCGAGATAGATCTTTCGCATGCGACCGAGGACGAATTCGATGACTGGCGCTGGGTAAGCTTTGAGGATGCCATACGAGAGACCAATGAGCTCAAGCGGCACGTCTACGAGGAGCTCTTCGAGTATTTCCGATCGCTGAGGTGAATCTGCTGTATTGACATTGTCACTACAAGTATCTATGATGGACGCACTATGAGTGCACACGACACCATTCAAGTACGTATCGATAAGAAAACAAAAGCGGCGGCTCGAAAGACACTCGACGCGCTGGGACTCGACATGTCGAGTGCGGTAAAGCTCTTCCTCACCAACGTGGTCACCTACGGCGGTATTCCCCTTGACCTGCGCACCGAGAATGGGTTCACCCTTGCTCAAGAGCAGGCGCTTCTCAAGGAGACCCGTGCGGCCATAACGAGCGGTAAGCGCTACGTGCATACCGACGAACTGTTCGCAGACCTCGAGCTTTAGCGCATGACGTACGAGATTGTCTACACCAGCCGCTTCAAACGCTCTCTGAAGCGCGTGCGGCAGCTTCTCGGCTTCAAACCGGAGCGACTCAAGCGCGCGGTCACGATGCTTGCGAATGGCGATACACTTCCAAGCTCATTTCGCGATCACACCCTCACGGGGCAACTGAAGGGCTTCCGTGAGTGTCACCTTGCACCTGATATACTCCTCATCTACCAGGTCGATGGCGATATGCTGATACTCACGCTCGTGAACATTGGCACACACGCACAACTATTCAACAAATAGCGCACGAGGTCGGGGCACACGTGGGTAATGAGAAACACCGGTCTTGCGACCGGTGTTTCTCGTGCCCTCCATGCAGGAATGATGAATTTCTTGTGAGTGTTCGCATTTTTGCTCTCTAAACCCCGTTTAGAATGCAAGCGCGATTGAACCCCTGAAATGTAGATAGATTTATTCCTGCCGGAGTAATGATATTGTCACGCGCTTTAGTATCAGTGTCAACTGCCGATATAACGGCTAAATACTGTAAATCAAGGTATAAGCTGTGGATAACCTGGGGGAGAGACGAGAGTTTCCTTGTTGTGTATGGAAAAGACTGCGCACACTCCTCGAGTGACGTATCATAGAGGACATGGACGGACCCTTTGTCACGCTAGCCGGCGGTATCACATTGCCTATGGTCGGCTACGGTACGTACCACCTCTCCGAGCGTCAGACGCTCGAGTGTGTGTCCCGCGCCCTTGAGGTCGGCTATCGACATATTGATTGCGCCGAACGCTACAGGAACCAGCACATCGTGGGCGAGGCGCTACGGCGCTCGGAGGTGCCGCGCAAGGACATCACGCTCACCTCAAAGGTCTGGTGGGATCATCTTGGCTATGACGAGGTCATCGCGACGTGCGAGCGCACCCTCAAGGAGCTCCAGAGTGACTACCTCGACCTCTTCTTGGTGCACTGGCCCAACCGTCTCATTCCTCCCACGGAGACCTTCGGCGCGCTCGAGGCCCTTATTGAGGCAGGACAGATACGTGGCTATGGGGTGAGCAACTACACGGCGCACCACCTCGACGATGTTCTGGCAAACTCCTACACACCCGTGATCAACCAGGTCGAGGTACACCCTTCATTCCGTCAGGATGCGCTCATCAGTGCGTGCTGGGAGCGGGGGGTTGCGGTCGTTGCGCACTCTCCCTTGGGTGGAGGGAATGACCTGAGTTTGCACGAGTTGGGCGAGGTGGCGACCATCAAGGGTATCACTCGTGCCGAGGTCGTTCTTGCGTGGCACCGACAGCGGGGGATACCGGTCGTGGTCGGTGCGCAAAAGTTCACCAACATCGATCGCAACCTCGCCTCACTGTCGGTCACACTCACCGATGTCGAAATGGCGAGCGTCGATCGGGTAATGCAGCGTGATCGGGTCATCAGTAAACCGTGGGCAGATTTCGAGTACTGAACGAGCGAGGTCCCTCGCCCGTAGCACGGGGTACGCGGCCGCTTCTTGTGCGCCTGGCGCTCATCGTTGGTTGTGGGCTTACGGTCGTGCTTCTCTATACGTACTTCGATCTTGGGCAGTACCTCTCGTTCGAGCGGATCAAGAGTGAACGCGCTGCGCTCGCAGCTCTCATCGAGGGGCGCTACCTCCTCGCGCTCACTATTTTTGCGTTCGTCTACTACCTCGCGGTCACCTTCTCGCTTCCCATCGCGACCGGCCTCTCACTCCTTGCAGGATTTCTCTTTGGGGTATGGGTTGGGACGATGCTCGTGGTCCTCGTGGCGACCCTGGGTGCAACGACCGTGTTTCTGCTGGCGAGCACGTTGCTGGCACCGTACATGCAGCGCCTCTACGGTGCGCGACTGGCCGAGCTTGCCACACGCTTCAAGGACAACGCATTTCGCACGCTGCTCTTCATGCGGCTCGTACCTCTTTTTCCTTTTGTCTTGGTGAACCTGGCACCGGCATTCGCGCAGGTCCCTACTCGCACCTTTTTTTTGGCGACCCTCATTGGCATCATTCCGGGCTCGGCAGCGTTCGTGCTCGCAGGGACGCGTCTGGCAACGATCGACTCACCGGGGGACGCGCTCTCGCCGGTGACCCTAGGCGCGCTTATGCTCTTGGGCGTTGTCGTGCTGTTACCGAGTGTGGTGCAACGTGTGAGGAAGCGACAGCGCGCGCACTCCACAATGCGTCGCTCGCAAAGCGTGGTAGACTAGTGCCTCAATGCATACCACCTACCGTGTCGGTCGCGCGAGTGCGGGCTTAGGCCTGTTTGCATCCGAACCCATCAAGAAGGGAGCGCGCATCATCGAGTACACTGGTGAGCGCATCACGAACACCGAAGCGGACCGTCGTGGGGGGCAGTACCTCTTCGAGATCTCATCGCGCACGACGATTGATGGGAAGGGAAGAGAGAACATCGCGCGCTACATCAACCACGCATGTGACCCTAATTGTGAGTCGCGTATCGAACGCGGTAGGGTCTTCATCTACGCCATCAAACGTATCGAACCAGGAGAGGAATTGACGTACGATTACGGTGAGGAGTTCGTTCGTGAACACATCGCACCCAAAGGATGTCGCTGTAGGTCGTGCAGCACTCGAGATTGACGAAAGGGTAAAAAACTGGTAGAAATAGGCCGCGAAAGCGGGTTCTTGCCAACGTAGCTTTTCATAGCTACGAGCCCTTTCTGCGTCTCTCATGACCACACGCCCCACCATCGCCATACTCATTCCGGCACACAACGAAGAAGCGATGATAGCCGCATGTATCGACTCGTGCCTAGCGCAAACTCGCCCGGCAGACGAGATCGTCGTCGTGAATGATGGCTCACGCGATCGCACGTCGGAGATACTTGCTGGTTACGAAGAGCGCATTCGTGTCATCACTCTACCTGAACCAACGGGGAACAAGAGCCGTGCTCAAGAGGTCGGTATCACAACACTCACTACCGACATCTTTATCGCGACCGATGCTGACACTATACTCGACCCTGATTTCATACGTGAGATCGAGCGCACCTTTCGCCGCGAACCGGATGTGAGTGCGGTCGCGGGCTACGTCAAAAGCATGCGGCACAACATGTTCACCGCGCTGCGCGAGATCGAGTATGTTGTAGGGCAGGATGTGTACAAGCTCGCCCAATCGTTCATCAACTACGTGCTCGTCATCCCCGGGTGCGCAGGCGCGTTCAAGACCTCGCTCTTTCGGGACGGCACGCTTCACTTTGCTCACGACACGCTCACCGAGGACCTCGATCTGACCTACACGCTTCACGCAAAAGGACACCGCATCGCCTACGCACTCAGCGCGGTCGTCTTCACCCAAGACCCGCCGACACTCCACTCCTACGTGAACCAAATGCGTCGCTGGTATGGTGGCGGGTGGCAGAATCTGATCAAGCACCGTGAAGTGCTGACCATGCCCAATGCTGCACTCTTGCTGACCCTTGCCTACATTGAGGGATTGCTCGTGGCGGGCATTCTCCTGCTGCTTCCGTTCATCAACCTCTCGCTCTTTGTCACGCTTGTCCCGACCATCGTTGCGGCATACCTCATCATCGGGGCGTACGCAGCCATGCGTCGATCGCGTATCGATCTCTTTCTGTGGAGTCCGTGCGCCGTATTCATCAACTACGTCAACGCGACCATCTTTCTCGAGCGATTCATTGTCGAGGTCGTCCTGGGGAGGCGCTCGATGACCTGGTTCCACCCCAAGCGCATCACGGAGTCCGTCCTCCAGCGCAAGAACGCAGTGTTCAACAACTAAGCTGTATGAGCCCGTTTCCTGTAACCGCACTCTCGTTTCTCATCTCCCTCGTCATCCTTGCGATCGGTGGGCTCCTGCGTGCGGTGGTCTTCATCCTCACAGGCACTGCTCGGGGCGGGATTCGCTCGGTGGCGCGGCGTCAGTGGGTCTCGCTCTCGGTCGTTGCGCTCATTGCGGGCGGGTGTGTTGGATACTACAGCTTCCTCTTTCTTGCTGCGGTTGAGCGCGGCGAGAACAACTTCATGGTCGCCTACGATGTGGTGCACCAGTGTGACCCGATCGAGGTGCCTGGGGACCGTCCGTATACGGTCATCCTTCGACTTGATGACGTGCAGGCCTTTGGGTGGAGCAACCTCTCATTGTCGATGATGCGCGATGCACACGCTCGAGACCTGCCTATCGTCGCTGGGGTCATCCCCTTTGAGCTCGAACAGAACACGTCGCTCGTACGGTTCCTTAGGCACAACCAGTGCAACGTCGAGATCGCCCTGCACGGCTACACTCACAACGATGAGGGAGTGGCCTACAGTGAAGCGGGTCGTGCGGAGTTCGAACACCTCTCGTACCGCGCAGCCAGTAAGCGGCTTGCGCTTGCTGATGAAGCGATCACGAACCTTGTCCCTCACTACGAACCCGTGAGCTTCATCCCACCTCAGAACAAACTCTCACCCGCTGCTGAGCGCTCACTCTACGAAGCAGGCATCCACGTCGTCTCGACCGAAGGGCAGAAGCACTTTGACTATGATGCTGCTGCCTGGAATTATAACGAGGAGCGTTTCGTGCCGACCAATGAGATCATGGCGCAGTGCGATGCCACATTTGCGCGTGGTGACGATCTGTGCGTTATCATGCTTCACCCGCAGGACTATACGAGCGGCGGCGAGCGACGTGCTCGTGGGAAGTACCACGAGTATCGCATGCTTCTGAGTACTCTCGCCGAGCGCGAGGATGTGGCGGTCATGACGTTCGCTCAGTACCTTGACCTCAAGGCTGGGGCGGTGAACTTCTGACGTACCCGCTGGGGATTGACAGGTGAACGCTCGTTCACCTATACTGGGTGCATGCAGCACGCCGTATCAAAGATCAGTCGCTTCTACGAGCGGCACAAGCGCATGCCCACCTACCAGGAGATAGCCGACCTGATGGGCTTTGCCTCGAAGAACGCCGCACACAAGCTGGTGCAAAAGCTACTCGCTGAAGGCGTCTTGGAGAAAGACAAGCAGGGACGACTGGTACCGAACCGTTTACGGGGTGAGATCGTACTGGCGGGCCTCGTGGAAGCAGGCTTGCCGAGTGCGGCCGAGGCGCAGGCGCTCGAGACCTTGTCGCTCGACGAGGAATTGATCACCAGTAAGAACATCACGTATGCGCTGCGGGTGAAGGGAGACTCCATGATCGGCGCGGGTATTTACGAGGATGACCTCGTTCTCATTGAGTGCGTACAGGATGCCCCCGTGGGTTCCATCGTCGTCGCGCAGATTGATGGTGAGTGGACCTTGAAGTACCTGCGCGAGAAGCGTGGGCAAAAGTACCTTGAGGCCGCAAACCCGGCCTACCCCGATCTCTACCCGGATGAGTCCTTGTCGATCGGTGGCGTCGTGCGGGCCGTGTTGCGGACGTATGAACCGCTATAAGAAAACAGACGCATTGTCCATGGACGATGCGCCGAGGTCGAGACCGTTGTGCTTTCAGTATACTTCATGTACCCCGAACCCCTTGTATTCGTAGACGTAGAAACGACCGGTAGTCACGGCTCGCGTGATCGAGTGACCGAGGTGGGGCTCATTCGGGTTGACCCCGATGGTACGCGGCGACACTTTCACACGCTCGTGAACCCGGAGGCGCGCATTCCTGCGTTCATCACCGATCTCACCGGCATCACGCAGGCGATGGTGGATGAGGCGCCGCTCTTTGCCGAGCGCGCTGAGGAGATCCATGAGTTACTGGCGGGTGCGATCTTTGTGGCCCACAATGCGGCCTTCGACCATCGTTTCGTGCAGGCTGAACTGAAACGCGCAGGCATTGCCTGGGGCGCACCGAAGCTGTGTACCGCACGCCTCTCGCGTCGCCTCTACCCGGGCCACATCCGTCACAACCTCGACATGCTCATTGAGAGACATGGGCTCGTGTGCAAGCATCGCCACCGAGCGCTCGACGATGCGTACGTTCTGGAGCAGTTCCTCAGGAAGGTTCTCGCCGGGCTGGGAAGTGAGGTCGTGCACCGCACGATCGCGGTCTTGCTCGCCCGACCCACGCTGCCGCCCCAGCTCCCCCAGAGTGCAGTCGATGATCTCTCAGATGGGCCCGGTGTCTACTTCTTTTTCGGGCCCGACGATGAGCTTCTCTACGTCGGGAAAAGTGTGAACGTGCGCTCGCGGGTACTGTCGCATTTCTCCTCGCCACGCGAGAGGAGCGCGTGGGTGCGCGACGTGGCGCGCATAGAGGTCGAGGAGACGGCGGGTGAGCTGGGTGCCTTGCTGCGGGAAATTCACCACATCCAAAGTCGGCAGCCGCTCTACAACCGCCGCTCTCGGAAGGTGAAAGAGTTGGTCATGATGCTGCGGCACGAGGATTCCGAAGGGTACCACAGTATTCGCCTCGTGCGCGGAAGCCCCGAGCGCGCGGACCTGCCCGAGCTCATCGGGGTAGCCAAAAGCGTGAAGCAGGGAAGAGACCGACTTGCTGCATGGGCCGAGGTGTACGGGTTGTGCAAGAAAAAAGTTGGTGCTGAGGCAGGGCGCGGTGCGTGCTTTGGCTCATCGCTTGGAACCTGCGCAGGAGCCTGCCGCGGGAAGGTCGATCCTGCGGCATATAACGAAGTATTCGAGCGTGCACTCACAAACTTCCAAATGCGCGCGTGGCCCTTCGACAGCCCCGTCGTGCTGACGGAAGAGCATGAGGACGGCCTCATCGAGCAGTTTGAAGTGGACCAGTGGTGTCTCACTCGCGCGATCCGCATAAAGGAGGGTGTCGAGGAGGAGCTGCCCTACGCCACGGGAGCGTTCGAGTATGAGATGTATAAGGTGTTGGCGAAGGTGCTTTCTTACGAAAGCAGTAAACAATCATTCTATGGTAGACGAACAAATTCAAAATTGGAAGCACTTAATCAGTAGGTCAAAAAAAGAAGAGACGACAACTGGAGCAAATGCAATCTTTGTTGAGGCGCTCTTTCATTCAAATCTATCTCTAAGTGATGTAAGTACACAGTTACATCATGTAAAAAAATCAAATCTTAAGATTACAGAGCAACTTGAGAATCTGAATAGCAACCTAGGATCTTCAACTCAAGCATCGAATAATCACGCCCAAAGCATGCGCTGGCTAACTCTCGGCCTTGTCTTGGTTGGTGTGGCGCACATCATTGTTGCTGCACTACCCTAATGTTTTTAGTCTCTTTTGAGTTTAGTATATCTGCCGGCTTCCCGAGTCCTGCGGAAGGTGCGTCAGATCATCGGCTCTCGCTGGATGCTCTCGTGTTGCGGCACCCGGAGGCGACGTTCTTCATGAAGATGGAGGGGAGTGCGATGGGGGCATTCGGGATATTTGAGGGAGACATCTTGGTCATCGACCGCGCACTTCACCCACGTCGAGGCTCGACGGCTGTCGTGTGGCACGAGGATGGCTTTCTCGTGCGCCGCCTCACGCGACGGATGGGCGGGTGGTGCTTGGAGAGTGAGGAAGGGTTGGTGCCGGTCGAGGGAGAAACGGGAGTGGATGTGTGGGGTGTGGTAACGCATGTATTGCATGATGTGCGCTAAATGAAAAGG
>CAYWKE010000013.1:0-23006 GCA_964459075.1 uncultured Candidatus Saccharibacteria bacterium
TTCTCACCGTTGTCGCCCGGCTTCAGGTCCTCGAAGTTGAAGAACTGGAAGAGCTCGGGACCGAGGTCGGTGAGTGACCACGTGCCACCACACTCATCACCCGCCTGCGGGTTGAGTGCAGGATTTGCAGCATTGAAGTCCTCAATTGCCTGCCCCAGATCCGTTCCGGGAACAAGCTGATAGAAGCCGTCGTTGTCATCATCGCCCGGGACCCACTCCACAGTGTCGCCAGGATGCCACGCGTAGCCATCCGAGAAATCAGGACCGCTATTGAAGCAGATCATGCCGTTGTAGTGGGCAACACTGTCGACCTTGAGGTCGAGTGCGCCCGCAGCGAAGACGTTGCCGGTCGAGGTCTCGGTGTCGCTGAAGAACGCACCGGTTCCACCTGCAACGAGTGCGCCTACAAAGACGATCATCGCGAGCGATAGAAAGATTCGTTTCATAAATGCTTTTAACTTAGGGTTCAGTGCGCCCCAACACGCACGTATTGATAATCACTACTAAGAACTACTGGAGTGTATGCCCTCTCCAGCCATCGCTTCCCGATCGACCCGGACGCGTTGGCCAGAGACGGATGCAGGTATGCCAACGCGGAGAACGCTGTTCTCCTACTGCTGTTGACCACAATACAACCCCGATGATGTTACGAGTCGTCCACCGCCAGGAGGCGTGCCCTCTAAGCCCCACCACCTGGCCGGTCGGAACGACCACGTTTGTGTTATGACATCCCCCCAATTCGAAATGTCATAGCCACTATCGCAGAAAACGAGCGATGGTCAATAGGGATAACAGGTGTATTACCTGGGTATACGACGGGGATGGCAATGAGTCAATGCGAAGCCTACATGAACTCCTGGTCGTGTGGTATGGTTACGGCATGCGCAACATCGCACAGTTCACCATTACGAAAACGGGCAGCTCCTATACCGCAGAAGGAGTTGATCTTCCAGTTGTGACTCAAGCAGATGACCTGGATACCCTCATACTCAACATTCGTGCGGCTGTATCACATCTTGAAGGCGAAGATCCCTCTACTGCAACGTTCACCAAAGATCCAAATATTCTCGTGAACTACGAGTTGCTCCAGTATGCCTAAACTGAAGGTACTCAGTGGGGATGAGGTTCTAGATATACTTCGCCAATTCGGTTTTTCTGTGTCCTCACAACGCGCAAGTCACAGTAAGCTCGTTCGCGAGAGCCGTGCCGGTCGACAGGTGCTGACGATCCCAAACCACAAAACACTCGCAAAAGGTACCCTCTAGGCGATTTACAACCAAACGAGGCGCTTTGTTTCTCCCGAAGACCTGTGGGAGCACTTCTATACCAGTTGAGTTCGACGCAGCTAATCCACCTCCTTCCCTTCCACGGTCTCACCGATGGTCATAGCAACAACACGCTGGTAGCCCTGGCTCAACCACTGCATGAAGCGGTCGAGGCGTGTGCGCAAGCGGTCACCCAGCGTGCGGCTTGCCGGCAACTCTATCGTAGTGAAAGCACCCATCGCGTTTGCAGTTTGGTTTGAAGGTGCACGACGCTCAATGCTCGAGCGAGGTGGCACCGCGACCGCAAATGGATCTGAGTTACCCTCGACACGGCCAACCGTGTTCCCGAGCTCATCGAGCACGCTCTCATCCTCGGTCTTTGCCTTGAACGTGTCTATCTCAGACAGCTGCTCGGGCGTGAGCGGGAACGCATGCGCACCCTGGCAGTAGAGGTAGTTCACCTGCCGCTTCGTTGTGTGGTAGACAAAGCCGGTCGGTGAGGTGATACCCCACGGGTAAAGTATCTCGCTCGCGTAGCGCGACTGGAAGGAGCGTACTGCTGCGTACGTTGCAGCGTCGTACTCCCCCGTGACCGCAACCTCGTACCCCTCGTAGGTCTTGAGGAACTGCTGGAGCTTCGCGACCGCAACCGGGTCATTATCAGCCCCCCACTCGATGTCCTTGGTGAGGTAGGCATCGCATACTGCTGGGGTCGGTGCCGCCGCTTCCTCCACAACTTCGCCAACACCAACAATTCGCACCTCTGCCTCTGCCGGCTCCGTCGTGAAGAACTTTCCGTACACCTTATCAAGTGAGGGGTTATTACCGATACCTTCAATGACCGCACGGTTGGTGTAGACACCCGGGGTCGAGCTTGCATTGTAGAAGACGTCGTAGGTGATGTAGATCTCCTCGTCAGCGTAAATGGTATCCAGCTCCCACTCCTGCTTGTAGATAGCTCGTCCAGATGGTCCGTAGATCGTGTCGGTGAGGAGTGTGTGGAATGCGTGGTCACCACGGTTCTCGATGGTGAGTTCGTAGGTCACGGTCGACGAGGGTGTGATGGGGCCTTCGGTGAGTGCGCGCTTTGAGACCAGCAGCTCGGGGTCCCCCAAACGCAACGCGACCGAGCCACCCGAGCGCGATAGAGCTCCATTTGAGACGACCAGGGTCACTTCTTCTTCGTTGTCGTCGTAGTTGGCATCACCCTCGTGCGCTCGAACATTCGCATTGAGAACGACACTCGTTTGAGGATTCAAAAGCGTACCGCGCGAGATGGTAGCCTTCTTGGTCACCTCCTTGGATTCGCCCGGCGCAAGCGAACCGATGTTCCAGGCAATAGGCTCGTCCTCTCCCGGAGCAAGCGGGTCTTCTGGGTCGGTCGCAGCATCCTCAAAGGCGAGGAACTCGGACTCGAAGCTCGGTCGAATGACCACGTCATTTGCGACCGCATCACCGAAGTTGGTCACCGTGAAGGTGTACTCCACTTCCTTGCCCGGTGTGAATCCTCCCTCGGTTGCCTCAGCAGAACCGCCGATCCAGAGGTCGGGCTGGCCGAATGATATGTTGCCGTCGAAATCGCCGAAGATATTGAAGACCGCGGTCACCCAGTTGCGACCTACCACATTCGTATTGGCGACATTGAAGACGTTCGCGGCGGCATAGGCATCACCCGTTGCGATCAGTGCATCCCCTCCGTCGCTCTGTGCCTTGTTGTCGCCGGTGAGTGCGTAGACCTGCACGTCATTGTTGATGGTCGCGTTGTTACGAGTCTCTGATGTGAGGTCTGCCCCACCGGCAAGCGGAGACGGACCCGTTGCAGGATCGGTCTTGATAACGATGCCCTCAGGGGTATGCTCCCACACGAGCCCAGGTGGCAAGCCAAAGAGCTCTCCGTCCCAATCACCAAAGACACGGACGAGAATGTAGACCGAATCGGAGTTGAAGAAGTTCTGATTTACCTGATTTGTGATGGCGGCGTTCGCGGTTGCGTCGCCTGTGAGAACGCCTGCGTAGGTCCCCACAGCTTCGTTGTCGCCTGTATTTGCTATCACACCGAGGTTGTTAGCTACCGCCGCGGTGTTGTCCGTCGCAACCGCTGCGTTGCCGAGCACGGTGCGGCTGCCCATCATGCGCTCAAAGACATCGAGGCCCGGGAAGATGATGTCATCCTCAAGGTCGCCGAAGTTGTTGATACCGACGAGGAGGTAGTTGGAATCGACGAAGTTGGTATTGGCGAGGTTGATGACGTTCGCTGCAGCGTAGGAATTACCGGTCGATACGTAAGCGCCACCAGGGCCGGCAGCTGCCACATTGCCACCCGTTTGGGAGCGCACGAAGACATCATTGAAAATGTTCGCGGTGTTGTCGGTGTAGATCTCCAGCGACGCGTCACGATCGGTGCACTCGAGAAGCGAGCAGGTCGACTGTGCCGTGGTGTCTGACGGAAGGTCAAAGAGATCGAACTCGTCGCGCAGGTCGATCGACCCTTCGCCGTACATGAGGTTCAGGAAGTGAACGAGACCTTGCGAGTTGACGATGTTGGTGTTTGCCATCGTGATGACGTTGGCAACCGCGACCGCATCACCCGTGTCGACGATGGCCGTGCCACCGACGTTGCGTGCGATGTTGGCGCCGGTACCCACCTCAACACTACTCTCACTCGTCGTGGTCGCCGTGTTGTCGGCTGCCACCGTGGTTGAGGCAGTATCCTTTACGAGCGTCTTCTCGGTCGAGGAAGCGAGATCCTCGCTCGTACTCTCGACGCCCTCATCGGTCTCCTTCGTGGTCGAGGATGCGCTCGTGGTATCTGAGGAGCTGCTTCCTCCACCACTCGTGCTCTGCGTCTGCTCGCTCGACTCGTGGGTCGTGGTGCCCGCGGGAGTGATGTGGGTCGTTGAGGTCGAAGAATCAGACGAGCTGGTCTTGGTGTTCTGATCGATCGGCGCTCCGCCATCACCTTCCGTCGCATCAACACCCGTGCCGTTAGTATTGGTGACGGTCACGGTGTCTGCGGTCGCGGTTGCGTTACCTGTTTGAATGGTCGTGACCGTTCCATCGTCTTGTGGCTCACCCGCTTCGCTCTCAGGCTCGGTCGCATCCTCACCCGCATCGCCTTGTGTACCATCTGAGCCCGCACCCTCTTCGACCACCTCTGCTTCGTCGCCTGCTGGCTCACCATCCTCGCCTGCCTCACCTGGGGCGCCGTCGTCTCCCACGGGCTCACTTGCCTCCTGCGGAGTCTCTTCGCTGCCGCCTTCATCGTCAGCGGAAACTGTCTCGCTTACCGCGTCGACAACCTCATTCGCAAGAACGAGAGGCGCTGGCACGCTGATGAAGAACGTACCGAACACGAGCATGCCCGCGAGCAATGAGCGGAGCGTGCGGTAGTGGTGTGTATTAGAAAAGAGTAGCGACATACGCGACAAGTGAGGTGAATAAACTACTGAACCAACCCTTGCTCTCATGGGTGAGCGCAAGCGCGGCTGAAGCTGATAATGATGTGGTGGCTGATGGTGCTGCTGGTGCCTGAGCCGCGAGCGCTGTGGTCGCGTTGGGGCGTGCTGTGGTCGCGTCTGTGCCATCGATACCGTCTGTGCCATCTGCGCCATCGGCACCGTTCGCGCCGTCACGTCCGTCAGCACCATCTACTCCCGCAGTACCCTGAGCGCCCGACGTGCCGTCGCTCCCTGAAGAACCGGTCGATATGTCTATCTGCGTGTTCGCGCCTTCCTCGATCTCGTGGATGACCTCAGTTTGTCCGTTCACACTCGTCTCGATGTACACCTCACTCGTACTCTCGCCGGAGCCCGACGCTGAGACAGATACGTTGTTGACCACCTCGGCCGAAAGTGCCGACGGTAGTGCGAGCAACATGAATGTGACGATGTAGTGCATGTGTCCTGTGGTCCCTCCTATGAAGACACGAGCGTATGCTCACGTCCTCATCGGAAGGAGCCGAAGCTCCTTTCCGAACCTACTAGCGTACGCGTGTGATGTTGCGGTTCACAACATTCGCAACAGCCGTCAGAGACTCTGCGAAGCCGGTAACCACGACGCCGCCACGAGCACCTTCGCCCGCGTCACCGCCGTTTCCAGCGTTGCCGGTGTCGCCACCAGCGCCTGCGCCTGCGCCATCGCCGCCTGCGCCGCCACCAAGGCCTTCTCCGCCCTGGCCGCCGTATACCTCATCCCAGTCGCCACCATGGTGGTGATGACCGCGCTTGAAGCGGAAGAGGCGATCGTCGCCTGAAGCAGCGTCGCCGCCACGGCCACCGTTTCCGGCTTCACCGCCATCAGCACCTTCGCCGCCCTCACCGCCGTCGCCAGCACTTGAATCATTGTCGCCGCCGTCGCCACCTTCGCCAGCCTCGCCGCCATCTGCGTCGTTCTTGCCGGTCTTGGCGTCAGCCTCGACATCGTTGGTCATGTCGAGCTTATTGTCGTTCTCGACAACAACCTCGGTCTTGGTAGGAACGTACTCCTTTTCGTAGAGGGTCCATGCGAACTCCTCAACCTGAGTCTCGCCCTGCTCCTCACCCTGCGCCTCGTACTCACTGTACTCAGAGCCGGATGCGCCAGAAGCGCCTACCTCGAGCTCGCCGCCAGCTGCGGCCTCAGCCTCGTACTCAGAGCCCGATGCTGAAGCGCTCTCGCTGTGTGAGCCAGATGCTCCTGCACTCTCGCTGTGAGAGCCGGAAGCTGAACCACCCTCGTACTCGGAGCCCTCAGCACCCCAGTCACCCTGAGCGTACTCAGAGCCAGAGCCACCTTCCTCC
Source organism: uncultured Candidatus Saccharibacteria bacterium (assembly GCA_964459075.1). GTDB lineage: Bacteria > Patescibacteriota > Minisyncoccia > Phycocordibacterales > UBA12088 > CAYWKE01. Next base: position 6,044 of record CAYWKE010000013.1, read on the forward strand.
TCGTAGTCAGAGTCCTTGTCCCAGTCCTCATCGTAGTCTGAATCCTTGCCCCAGTTCTCATCGAACTCAGAACCAGCTGCTGACTCAGTCTCGTACGCAGAACCAGCGAGGTAGAACTCGCCCTGCTCGTACTCACTGCCAGAGCGTGCACGCTCAGCGTACGCTGCACCCCAGCGATCAAGGAGCTTGTAGGAAGCTTCTGCCTCCATGCGCTCGTTGTAGCGAGGCTCGCAACCACAATCAGGAAGCTCGATGTCGGTCTCGTTGCGGTTGACATCATTTGCAATTGAGACCCCAACAACAGCGTCACCGGTGAGGATGTCACCACCCTCGCCGCCGTCGCCACCTACGCCGCCGTGGCCTGCGTTGCCGGTGTCACCACCAGCGCCGCCCCAGCCGCCGTCGCCACCCTGGCCGCCGAAGCCACCGTGGCCAGCGTCGCCGCCGACCGCGAGATCACCGTCCCACGCGTCGCCGCCACGTCCGCCGTTGCCAGCGTCGCCGCCGTCGCCAGCGTCACCGCCGTCGCCGCCGTCGCCAGCACTTGAATCATTGTCGCCACCATCTCCGCCGTCAGCGCCGTCGCCGCCGTTTGCCTCATTGCCACCGGTCTTAGCGTCAGCATCAACGGTGTTGTTGATGGTTGCGTTGTTGTTGTTCGAGACCTTGATGGAGATCACGTCACCGAACGCTGCATGTGCAGGCATCGCAACAAAGAGTGCGTATGCAAGCACGGGGAGGAGCGAGAGTGCAGCAAGCACCTTCGTTACCTCGATAGTTTTCTTGGTCATATCTTGTGTAGGTAATACCTAGCTACTAATAAGTGATTGATAATGCGCTGTAGCGGCGCAGGCGAGTGCTCAATCTTCGCACTCCCCTGCACCGCCACGAGTGGCATTAGGTTTGTGCTACACACGTGCAGCACGTTCTTCATCGACCTATGTGAACCCCACAGAGTTCACGCGGGGAAAGCGAATACACCAACAGACCACGGTCGCCCTCATGACCGTGTTGTCGGGTTCGCTTCTCCCGCCTGAACTCACGCATCCAGGTCAAGAAGCATCTATGGCGTGCGTAGGTCCCCACCTACGCAGTGAATGTGAAGGCACGCGAAAAGCCGCTGGTCGAAGCGCTCACAATTGAACACACCGAACAGCGGCCTGCCGTTGTCGTCGTCTCGTATTGTTGATGGGAATACCAACGCATACTACGTCGAACAAACGTCGCTCGCTGGTTTCCCCGAATTCTTCCTGTGTGCACCATTCAACTCCTCAAATCACCAAACGTCAACTTGTGCATATCTGGAAGTACATTTCGAGAACGAAAGCAGTACACTGTCAAATGTAGCAACGAGAAAGATCCCCCGCGAAGTGGGCGCATCACAACATTGGGGAAACCAGCTCACAAGAAGCTGTCGAAGTGACGCGCCCGCTTCACGGGGGATTCGTGCGCGTTATAGCGCGACACCCCGATGTGGTCAATTGACACATCGGGGTGTTCATGTCGCTTATGGTTTGCGAGGTTTCTAGAGGTCGTAGCGACGACGCACGAGATCGAGTGCGTACTCCAGGAAAAACGTCCCCGGTGAGCCGCCGCCGTTGCAGTGACCATCTGATTCACCTGGTGGCTTGAGCCACAGCAAGGCGTCGACCAAGGTGTCACCTGTTGCGAAGGTGGGGCGCTCGCCAATGGCACGTCCTGGCGCATTGCACCACTCGAGATCCTCAGGTGCACCATTGCCATTGCGTGCGACGTCAATGACCACATGCAGACCGTCCGTTTGCCCAGCAAGCGCACGTCCGTACGCTATCTCTCCTTCGGTCGCATGATAGTTCGAGACATTGAGTGATATGCCGTCAAAGCGCTCAGCGCCCACGCGGTTGATGAGGGATGCGGTGTTGTCAACCGGACTCCACTTGCTGTGCCCCGCATCGAGGTAGAGTCGCATGTTGGAGGTCTCCTCGCGCAGAATTGCCGCTGCGCGTCCAAGCTCCTGTATGCGCATCTGCTGGTCTGCAGCGCTGTAGCGATCGGAAAGCAGCAGGGCGTCGGGCTCGAGGATGACCCACGCTTGCCGGTCATCGATACCTTCTCCTATAGCGCGGATCCACTCCTCATAGCTCGCCCCATCGCGCCAATTGTTCCAGGTCGCTTCGCTGTGCCCAGGAATGCTGTAGATGATAATAATGGGTATTTTCGAGAGTCGTGCTGCATCGGCCGTGACAACTCGGGCTTGCTCGCGCACTTTCTCAGGCGAGCCACCTACGATCCACGTGGGCTTGGGAATGCAGGAGATGTGACGCAAGTGTGCCGCAGCTTCAGGATCACTCTCGCGTAGTTCACGCTCGATGCGAATGACCTGTGCCTCAGGATCGGCGTACATCGGGAAGCTCTGACGGAGCGCCTCGCACGCCTCAGGTGAAATATACTCATACGCTGATGAGTCAGACCTTGAGGTTCCCACGCTCTCCCCAGCGGGCTCAGGCTCGGCCTTCTGATCGGCCTCAGCCCCAACCAGCTCATCCGACGCATCATTGAGACGCTCAAGCGCATCTTGCGCCGCCGCTCTGCGCGCCATCTCCTGCTCCCACGAGCGATCGGCGAACTGAACCTGCTCGATCTGCTGGGTGTCGTTTGTCGAGCTCTCGAGCGTCTGTGATGTTGGTGGTGCCTCGTTTGCGGTCGTAGGTTCAGCGGGTTCTACCCTGGCGGTGCTGGTCGGTGTGGTCGTGCTCGCCACTGGTTCTGTTGAGGTTGCGCGCATGGGTCCAACGAGCGTCTCGTCACGACTCGCCGCCACAGGAGGCGTGGTCGTACCCACAGGGGTCGCGCGCTCTACACGCGCATCGAGTAGGAACACCACCCCATAGGCGATGCTTGCAGCCACAACCAGCACACTCGCCACACCAAGGGTTCTCATCATGCGCTTATGCTAGCACACCGCTACGCGTCCGTGCGTACTTCGATCAGATCAATGAATACAGGTGTCTCTACGGTGCCGCTGTTTGCTTGTAGAATGACGCCGCCGATAACCGATGGTGTGGTGGGAAACTTGATGGTTTGCCAGCCCCCTCTCGAGGTGAATGATGAACGACTGAACTCTTCGTAGTTCTCGTCGTACAGGTTGAACGATAGCTCCTGGCCTTCTTCGGTATAAAGCCGAAGCCATACGGAATCCTCGGGAATGGTCGCAACGCCAGTGAGGTGCGCAAGGTACAGACCTCCCCACACACTCGAGTACGTGAACTTACCTGCGTAGGTCGGGTCGAAGACCGTCTCTGTCGAGAGCGGGTCAAACGAACCGCCCCACGACCAGTCACTGATGCTCTCACCAAGGCCGTTCTGGTAGAAGACGGTGCTCGTGGTCGGTTCGGGTTCTGGGTCTGGCTCTTCCCCACCCACCAGAGTAACGGCAACACTTTCGGTGATAAAGTCCTGCTCGGGTCGTGCTTCGAATTCGAATGTCGTGTACGTCGGAAGGTCCACGTCCGAGTAGAACACGGAGTCGAGCTGCAGAGCGTATTCCCCAATCTCCTCGGGTGCCACCTCAACCTCAAGCGTGAAGCGTTCGCTCTCACCATCGCGCACGAGGTATGCGTTTCCACTCTCTGAAGTATCAGCATTCGACGTGAGGGTTGCCGCGAGAAGGTTCGACCCTTCTACGAGAGGGACGGTGGCGTTGTCTTTGCTCGGTGCGCTGTTGTTGTAAAACGTGAGTAGTGTTGCCGCTTCTCCGTCTTGTGCAATGAAGAAGTCCCCCTTCAACGCGGTCGCATCAAAAACGAACGTAAACACCGCCGCCTCACGCGTGCCTCCATCTATCAGTCGAGTATCCGCGTCTGTAGACACAATCTCTGCGAATATACCTTCGGTCACCAGTGTGTGGGTCATCCCATCCGCAGACCCAGCCACTACATCACTGCCCGTTACAAGCCAACTATCTCGAGCACTCGCGTCAACATCAAACTCGATCGTACTACTATTCTCATAGTTTCCGGCCTGTGGTGCGAAGTCGACGCGTACGTTCGCTTCAACCGTAGCGCCTGCGGGAATAGTGAATCCACCACTGGTCGCAAGATCGAACGCAAGCGTGCTGTCGTCAACTCTGCTCCACGACGTGAACGGGGTGCCGTCCAGCTCAAGCGTGAGATCGGTAAAGACAGACTCGAATGTTCCCCCGGTCACGGCGTAGGTCAGGTGTACTGTTTCGATGGTCTGCACACCTCCCTCAGCCACAATGTCAAGGACCATGACGGTGACATCGTTCGTAGGTTCTGTCGTATCGACCAGGATGGTCGACGGATCAGGATTTGACGAGGCAGTGGCTATCGTGAGCGTCACTTCGTCTCCTCCAGGGTCTCCTCCGGATGAAGTATCCTCATCAATGACGACTTCCAGTCGATGCCAATTCCACTCGTACATCTCACCCCAGTCGGGAGTGAAGAGGCCGAAGTCGAAGTAGTACGTGCCGGGTTCGGTCGGGGTCCAGCTCAGGTCGGTCGTCTCCTCACCGAGCGTGGTGAACGTAAGGACCTCAGAGAACTCTGCGAGGTTCTCGGGACCATCCTGGTGAATGACCGATAGCGCGATGGCGTTACCTTCCATACCCGTGTTCTCAACGGTCGAGCGGATGGTGAGCTCCTCACCCACTTCGCCGCCCGCAACGACCTCAGCGTCAAGCAAGGTCGGTAGGAATGGGTCGGTCGAGGTCGCAGGTGGAGTCGTGGTGCCGGTTGAGGTACCCGTATCCTCAACGACCTCAAACTCAGCCGCGTGCCAGTTCCATTCGTACATCTCGCTCCAGTCTGGCGCGAAGAGACCAACGTCAAAGAAGTAGGTGCCTGTTTCTGTCGGCGTCCATGAGATCTCCGTCTCACCATCACCGAGGGTTTCAATTGCAACAACCTCTGCAGACTCTGCTTCGTTCGGTCCATCCTGGTGGATGGTCGAGAGTGCGATAACCTCGCCTGCGATCCCGCTATTTGCAATGAACGAGCGGATGACCACCTCTTCACCAAGGAAGATATCATCAGGAAGCTCTACCACGCTAAGGGTCGGCACGAATGGATCGGTCGTGGTGGCGGGTGGCGTCGTGGTGCCGGTTGAGGTACCCGTGTCCTCAACGACCTCAAACTCAGCCGCATGCCAGTTCCACTCGTAGAGATCGCTCCAGTCATCGAAGAACAATCCGAGATCGACGAAGTAGGTACCCGTTGCGGTCGGGGTCCACGAGACCGAGAAGGTCTCCACGCCTCCGCCCGCGATCGCAAGCTCATCGCTCGCTTCGAGCAGATTCGGCGCGTCCTGGTGAATGGTCATGAGTGCGATCGTGTCTCCGGCAACACCAGGATTCTCGACGATGGCATCAAGTTCGATAGGTTGCCCGACCACGAAGGGTGCATCGGAGGTGTCGAGCTGACGCAAGGTCGGTGCGAAGGGTCCACTCACCGGCTCACGATCAGCGACCGGGAAGGTCATCGCAGCACTGGTCTCCTCGTACACGGGTGCTCCGTCGGTCGCAGAGAGGACCACGTCAACGGCGAACGTGCCAGAACGCTCAGGGATCCAGGTGACCGAGGCAACCTCACTCGCCCCTGCCTCAAGATCGAGGCGCTCAACGACCTCGGTGGCAACCGTCGCTCCCGTATTGGTATTGCGCACCGCGAACTCGACCCGAACCGGATCGCTCTCGCCATCGTTGCGGATCTCTGCAGACAACTCGAGGATGCTTCCCACGACAACCTCATCGATGGAGCGAGTGAGTGCGATTAGGGTCGGATCTGCCGCTTCGCCGTCACTTTGGTCACCCACCGCAACGACCGCGGTCGCCTTGTCAAAGTTGTCGGCGGTGTCGGTCACGGTGAGAACGACCGTGTAGAGACCATCTGACGTGTACGTATGGGAGGGTGTCGGTCCTTCGACTGCCGTACCGTCACCGAGGTCCCACGCGTACGTGAGTGTGTCGTCCTCAGGGTCACTCGAGGAGAGTCCACTGAAGGAGACCGTAAGAGGAGCATCCCCAGTGAGCGTGTCCGCAGTGATCACGGCATTGGGTACCTCATTCGTGCGGTAGACCAGTCGGCGCAGCTCACCGGTGAAGATGGAGATGTAGTGGAGAAAGCCATTCGGGCCGACCTGGATAGCGACCGGACCTGCGGCCTCATTGTCGAGCCACTCCTCGACCGCTACGACGGAGCGCCCGTCCTCACTGAGAACCATTCGGTAGATGTCGTTGCGATGAAAGTCACCGAAGATGTAGTCGCCCCGATACGCTGCGGGGTAGCGCTCGCCCAAAATGTCACCCGCGACGACCGAGATGGCATCATTGGGGTCGGCATCGAAGTCGCGTTCGTACTCGTAGAGGGGATAGGTCAGCTCGCCCGGGCCAGAGGCATCACAATCGTACCCATCGTGCTTCCGGGTCCCCTCCCAGCACGGCCAGCCGTAGTTCTTTCCTGCTTCGATGATGTTGATCTCCTCACGGTAGAACCAGCCCACGTCGCCCGCGTAGAGCAGGTCGCTGTCAGGATGAAAACTGAAGCGGTACGCGTTGCGCATACCATACGCCCACACTTTGGAGCGGTTGTCAGTTGGGTCACCGGTGTAGTAGGGGTTGCTGGGGACACCGTTGCCGTCTCGATCGATACGCAGAAACTTGCCTCCTAGCGAATCGATGTTCTGTGCGAGCTCGGCCGCAGGGTCGACGCGGGTGAAGTCCGCGCCATCACCGGTTGAGGCGTAGAGGTACCCGTCCGGTCCAAAGCGAAGTCCACCAACGCTGTGACTCAATGAGTCAGAGGGGATGCAGTCGTCCGTGATCGCAACATCCTGGCACGAGGGCGCCACTGGTGAACCCGCGACCGACCCGACGAGAATGGTGTAGGTTGAGAGATCAGCGACGTCGCCGTCCGCAGTCACACGCACGATGCGACTGGTCTTTGGTCCGTCCGGTTCCTCGGGGCTGTTCTCGTGCGTGTAGGAGAGGTAGACGTACCCGTTCGAAGCGAAGTCGCGGTCGAGCGCCATGCCGATGAGCCCGCGATCACCGGAAGTGTTGATGTCGGTCAGGGTAATGAACGGGGTCGGCAAGAGTTGCCCGTTCTTCACGACGCGCACCGTGCCATTCTTCTCGGCGATGAAGATGCGTCCGTCCGAGGAAAAGTCGAATACGGTCGGGATGAAGAGACCGTCTGCAACGACCTCTTCTTCGAAACCTGCGGGGAGTGCCGCATACGCGGGAAGCGCGAGTGTACTGCACAGCACACATGCGAGGGCGATATGAATGGCGATGTTCTTGATCATGATTCGTGATGCTACAACTTCGGTTGGTAAGGGTACTACTGATGATCCTTTAAGGAGAGTAAAACTGGCTGAAATGTACCTGGTTTACTCAAAAAGAGCAAGGTTGTTCCGTTCGTACTCGACGATACGACGGTCCAGTTCCTGAAACGTCCGCTCCACGTCCCACGTCCCTTCGACGGGGTCGAGGGTGGGTACGCCACGCTGGGGGAGTCCATACTTGAGAGCGTAGGCGTACACCTCCTCTCGGTCGAGCCGGTAGAGAATACTTCCCTGACCGACATAGACCGGATCGTAGAAGCGCTCGAACTCGTCGTTGTCGGTCCACAGGAGGGATACCCGCTCATTGCTGCGTGACCAGTCGGAGTGATGCGTCCACGCGGTGTTCTGCATGATGACCCAATCCGCGAAGAGCCAGGGGTACTTCAGGGACTGGTCGAAGTAGTGCTCGTTCGCCTCGAGAATGTAGTGTGCGAGTGGCACACCTGCGCTTACCGCGACCTCGTTGTGGAGCGCACGGGTCATGAGGATGCGGCCCCCGTCGTACTCGTCACGCAGGATCTCCGCGATGACACGCTGATCTGGTGGCGAGCTCTGCAGCGAGTGGTGCACCGTGTGGAAGCACCCTCGACACGCGACCTCCGTGAACAGAGCGTATGACGACACCACAGGCACGAGTGCGATCGTTGCGGCAACCAGAAGCGCCGCTGGTTGCACGAACCAGCCCCAGGAGCGCATCCGATGGTACAGGAGCGACGCTGCGAGCACTGGCGTGATGACCAGAAACGCGATCCAGTAGAGTCCGTAGCGCTCGTTGAAGTAGCGGTCGCCGTAGGGTGGCAACTCAGGTACGTAGATGACCGCGCTTCCCTGAAAGAGCGCGAAGAGGTCGAAAAGGAACGGCGAGAGGAGGAGGGTCATGACCGCAAGCAACAGTGGATTACGGCGACCACCTAGCAGCAAAACGAGTACGCCAGCGAACAGTCCCATGAGAATGAGTGGCGAGCCGAGCATCGCCTCCGACGCCGCCATGAGGTACTGCAGTGAGACCCGTAGGTTGTGCTCGGTCGGGAGAAAGAGACTGCGTTGCTGCGCATACGCTCCCCACTCGTTGTTCATGAACTCGAGCGGGTCTCCGGCGAACGTCAGTCCGTACAGGAGAATGAAGAGGACCCCCAATCCGGCCACGAGGCCGTACATCGTCGCACCCGCCTCGATCTTAGCAAGTGATGCACGACCGATCGCGAGTCGTGCCATGACCGCCAAACCCGCAAAGAAGATGAGAAAGAACCCCTCGAAGCGCGCCAGGGTCGCAAGCGCACCTGCACCACCCATCGCAATGAGCGAGGCGAGACGCTCGGTGAGCCACCAGTGGGCGAGGTAGTAGCTAGCGATGATGAGGAGCGCTATGAAGAGCGTGTCCGACATCGGCGTGACCGCGTAGTAGAGCGTGTAGGGATTGAGCACGTACGCAGCGACCGCAGCAGCAGCAAGCGGCTTCTCGACCCCAATGAGGAGTGCCAAGCGAAAGAGGTACACGGCCGAGAGTGCGAGTATCGGCACCAGCGATAGCGGTGCAGCCAGGCCACTTTCGTACAAGAACCCGATCGAGGCAAAGGGAGCCATCACCATGTGCACCAGAGGTGGCCAGAAGCCAAGCTGCGAGAGCCCCGGCGTCATGCTGTCGGTGATCTGACGCGCGATCGCGAGGTGGCTGTACTGATCGACCATCAGAAGCTGAACACCCTCGCGCATGACGTAGAGAGCGAACCCACCACCGATAAGGGAGACCACACAAAAAACCAGCCAGTCGATTGGTTCACGGAATGGGCGGTCGCTGATGCACTGCACGGACATAGGTTACTGGAGTATGGGTTCGATGCGGGCGTGCGTCCCATGGGTCGTCTTCTCCCACGTGTGCGCAGCGCGCGCATTGCGCAACTGCCACACCGCCCGAGCGGTCGCGAATGAGAGTAGGATCCAGTAGAGCGGCGTCAAGAACCACCAGCGGACCAGATCGAACTTCTCCCGCTTGTAGAGCGCGATGAGGTTCAGGTAGAGGAAGCTAAACCCTCCCACGATCGCAAAGAACCCGGAAAGGTAGAGGACTGGTGTCGGGTACATATCCTGAATGAATGACGCCGAGGTGAGGAACCACGCAGCAAGCACGAACCACGAGAGGAAGTTGAGGAGGTTAACGAGAACCGTTCCTGGGACCAGAAGCAGGAATGCACAGAACTGTCGCCACGAGCCGAGGTCGCGCTTGAGCGCGAGCGGGTAGCGCAGGTGTACCACGCTCGTTTGAATGAATCCCTTCATCCAGCGGGTGCGCTGCCGCACCCACCCCATGATATCGCCCGCTGCCTCTTCGCGACTGAAGGAGTTCATCATGCCGGTGCGGTAGCCGTGCCGGTAGAGCCGCATGCCGAGCTCGCAATCCTCAGCAACGTTGTACGAGTCCCACGCCCCTACCGTGCGCAGCGCCTCGGTGCGATAGTGCACACTGTGTCCTGAGAGTGGAATGGGAAGATTGTAGGCCTGCAGGCCCGGCAAGAAGAGGTCGTAGTGGAAGGTGAACTCGGTCGTAAACAGACGCGTCAACAGCGATTGGTGCGTGTTGTAGTGATCGAGCCTGGTCTGCATGACCGCGATGTCGGGATGGTCGCGAAATGCGGCAACCGCCTTCTTGAGTTGGTTGGTGTCGGGAATGATCTCTGCGTCATAGATGACCAGGTACTCTCCGCGCACCTCGTTGAACGCGACGTTCAAGCTCTTGGGTTTAGCTTTGGGTGTAGTGTCGGGCAGGGTCACGATCTTCCAGTGATCGGGGAGGCCGGCTGCGATGAGCGCGCCGCGGGTCTCGGTATCGTACTCCTCAAGCGTGATGATGAGGTCAAGCTTGTCACTCGGGTAGTCGATCGAGGAGAGGGCGGTGATGATCTGACGCGCGACCTCAGCTTCCTTCAGAAGCGGAACGAGGACGGTGTAGACCGGCAGCTCGGTCTCGCGAAGCTTGGCGAGCTGCTTAGGTGAGTAATCGATGAGTGGGAAGTGAAGTGCGCGTACGACGACGGCGAATTTGAATGCGAGAAAGATGGCATAGAACAGTGAGACGAGTGCGGTGAGCGAAACGACGACACTGATACCGAATGTAAGCTTGAGGAATGCGATGAGGGCTATACCTAGCGCACCGCAGCTTGCACCGAGTGTGAGTGTCTCGATGGTGATGAACTCTTTTGCACTGCGCGAATCTGGGATGAAGAGGTGGTCTCCGGTACGCGCGAAGTTGGTGCCTACAAGGTCACACTTTGGCTGAAAAGCGAACGGGAACAGTCCCCGTAGCACCTTGCCCACCACACCGGACGCACCGACGTCGTTCGCGTTCTTGACCACCTCTTCATAGGTACTTGCTCGCTCCATACGCTATACCGGTCGTGATTCACCCGTGGACATAAAGATCATCCTTGATACGAAAAAGGTCGAGATGGCAATGGCGGCAAGCACCACGAGCTGCACCCCTTCATCCCACAGCCCGAGCCGCACTGCGAAGAGTTCGACCAGGACGCCGTTGACCACCAGGTTGACGAGTTGGAGCGTGAAGAAGGTGCGTGCCTGCTGCGGTGTGCGCTCGCGCGAGTGCTCCCTGAAGGTCCAGTACTTCTGCAAGAGGAAACTCGCCACAAACGCTACTAGGAAGCCGATCGTTGAAGCTACGACCGGGTAGAGTCCTCCGATTCGCAGGAGGAGCGAGAACAAGATCAGGTGAGTTAGGGTAGCGATCCCGCCGGCGAGGAGAAAGCGCACGAAGGTCGGTGAGACCGGGAGCCGGTCGATGAGATGGTCGAGGGTCAGCATACTAGAGGTTCACTTTCTTCCACACGAGGTAGGTCGGCCGTCCCAGGACCTGCCGCTGCATCTGCATGAGGTAGAGAGCCACGATGCCGACCGCGGTGAGGATGAGACCATTGCTGAAGATGATGAAGACGACCAGGAAAGCGATGTCGCGATAGGGAACCAGTTCAAAGACCCAGCGCAAGAGGCCCATGCCAACGAGGACCAGACTTGAACCCACTGAAATGAATACTCCTGCGAAGGCCACAAGACGCAATGGAAAGGTCGAGAACGAGCTGATACCGATCCACGCGAGCCGCACGAGCCGGCGCACCGTGAAGCGACTCGCACCCTCCTTGCGCTGCCCCTTCTCATACGTGAGGGTCGCGACCGAGAACCCCATCCACTGCAACAAGCCGCGCAAAAACAGGTCTTTCTCTACGAAGTGCTCGCGCATCGCAGCCACCACAGAGGCGTCAATGAGACGGAACTCAGAGGTCCCTGATTCAAGCTCAACATCACAGATCCAGTTGAAGACGCGGTAGAAGAGGTTCGAGGTCGTTCGCTTCCACCACCCCTTCTCACTCGTGTATACCCGCCTGGCAACGACGATGTCACTGCCACTTTCCCAATGTGTGAGCATCTCCTCGATAAGGGATGGAGGATCTTCCAGGTCGCAGTCGATCGTGACGATCGCTGCACCGGAGGCGTGCATGATACCCGCCTCGAGCGCAGACTGAGCACCGAAGTTGCGACTGAGCGTGATGCCCTTGAAACGCGGGTCGTCGTGCGCGAACGATCGTATGAGCTGCCACGAGGCATCACGGCTCCCATCGTTCACAAGGATGACCTCGAAGGTGAAGCGATCAGGTTGAGTGGACGAGATGGTGTCAATGACCCGCACCACTTCATCCCTGAAGTGCGGAAGTGACGCTTCCTCATTGTAGACAGGCGTGACGATAGAGATGAGATCTGGCTCCCCCTTCGGCACGCGTGCTTCTGCAGCGGTCATATATCAAAAAATGCCGTCCCTCATAGAGGAACGACCGCGAACTGTGTACCACGCACCGCGCCTTTGGTCAATCTTGCTATACATATATATATGTGGTGTTTTGACATTGAATTTTCAGTATTCCCTGCTAGTATCATAGCTCTATGGACGAGAAGTTCCTCAAACCCTACGACCCCGCGCAGTATGAAGGCTCGACCTACGAGAAGTGGGAGGCAAGTGGCTACTTCAACCCGGATCGGTGTGTCGAAGACGGTATTGCGAAAGAGGATGCTGAGCCGTTCTCCATCGTCCTCCCTCCCCCAAACGTTACAGGCACGCTCCACATGGGACACGCCGCGATGCTCGCGGTCGAGGATGTTTTGGTGCGCTACCACCGCATGAAAGGACATCGTACGCTGTGGGTCCCGGGCACCGATTCTGCTGCGGTCGCCACGCAAGCCAAGGTAGAAAAAGAGCTTTTCAAAAAGGAAAAGAAGACGCGGTACGATCTTGGGCGAGACGAGCTGATCGAGCGTATCAAGGAATTTGCTGAGGAGAGCAAGATCACGATCCTCTCCCAGCTGCGCAGGATGGGCTCCTCGCTTGATTGGGATCGCTACGCCTACACGCTCGATGAAGCACGCTACCGGGCTGTGATGGAAGCGTTCGTTCGTATGTATGATGCCGGGCTCATTTACCGCGGCGCACGGTCGGTCAATTGGGACCCGAACATGCAAACCACGATCTCCGATGATGAGATCGAGTATGTTGAGCAGGTCGATCCGTTCTACTACTTCCAGTATGGCCCGTTCGTCATTGGTACCGTCCGCCCCGAAACCAAGTTCGGCGACAAGTACGTCGTTATGCACCCCGGTGATGCACGCTACAAGGGATACGAGCACGGGCAGGAGATCGAGGTCGAGTGGATCAACGGCCCCATCACCGCGACCATCATCAAGGATGAAGCCGCTGACCCTGAGATGGGCTCCGGCGTCATGACCATCACCCCCTGGCACTCCACCGTGGACTTTGAGATCGCGCAGCGCCACGGTCTTGAGATGGAGCAGATCATTGACGAACGCGGCATCCTCCTTCCCATCGCAGGCGAGTTCGCGGGGCAACACATCAAGAAAGCCCGTGCGGCGATCGTCGAAGCAATGCAGAGTAAAGGTCTCGTGGTGAAGATCGATAAGCACTACACCCACAAGGTCGCGACCAATAGCCGAGGTGGTGGCACCATCGAACCTCAGATCAAGGAGCAGTGGTTCGTGGGGGTCGATCGACCGTTTTCGATGGGACCTTCCAGCATGCCGGGTGTTGCGGAAGGCGATACCGTGACTCTCAAGTCACTCATGCGCAGTGCCGTTGCACACGGCGGTGTCTCGATCACCCCCGAACGCTTCGAGAAGACCTATACCCACTGGATCGACAACTTGCACGATTGGTGTATCTCGCGCCAGATCTGGTACGGCCACCGCATTCCGGTGTGGTACAAGGATGATGACATGCGTGTCTCGATCGACGCTCCCGGCGACGGCTGGGAGCAAGATCCTGACACGCTCGACACCTGGTTCTCCTCCGGCCTGTGGACCCTCTCGACGCTTGGGTGGCCTGAAGAGACCGACGACCTTACGACCTACCACCCCACCACGGTTCTTGAGACCGGCTACGACATCATCTTCTTCTGGGTCGCCCGCATGGTGCTCATGTCGACCTTCCTGCGCGGTGAGGTGCCATTCAAGAATGTGTACTTCCACGGCCTTGTCCGTGACGAGCAGAACAGGAAAATGAGCAAGTCTTTGGGTAACATCATTGACCCCCTGGACATGATCGCGAAGTTCGGTGCGGACGCGACCCGGCTCTCCCTGCTCATTGGCGCCGCGCCCGGCAACGATGTTCCGCTTTCGGAGAACCGCATCAAGGGATACAAGCACTTCGCGAACAAGGTCTGGAACATCAGTCGGTTCGTCGTAAGCAATATCGAGAGTGTGGAGTTGATCGAACGCCCCACACTCACAACCCGTGACGAGGAGATCCTCACCCAGCTCGCAGAGACCGTCGCCGAGGTCACCCGCGAGATCGAGAAATTCAACCTCTACCTTGCCGGCGAGAAGGCGTACCACTACATCTGGCACGAGCTTGCCGACAAGATCATCGAGGAATCCAAGCCGATCATCTTCAGCGAAGAGCAGTCGGATACTGACGCCAAACGCGCCCGCCAGTGGGTCCTCAAGGAATGCCTCGACACATCTCTGCGCCTCCTCCACCCCTTCATGCCCTTCGTGACCGAAGAGATCTGGGCATCCTGGCCACATCGTCGCCGCGACCTCCTGATGGTCGAGAAGTGGCCTACTACATAGCCCGTACAATAGTGCGATCTCGACAAACTTTGTGAGGGTTCGGCGGCTTTAGCCGCCAAACCCTCATACTCAATACTCATACTCACCCGACATACTCAAAACCGGACGTCCAACGTCCAGATTTCAAACTCTCCACATACCTCCCCTCCCCATACGAGCGATTCTCGCGCATACTAGAGTGACATGGAAGTTGCGTTCACGTTTGGGCTCGCATTCTTGGGCGGGCTTGTGCCTGCGCTGGTATGGCTGTGGCTCTTTTTGAAAGAGGATCGAGTACACCCGGAGCCCCACCTCCTCATCTTGCTTGCATTCCTCGCAGGCATGCTCTCGGTCCTCATCTCGCTCGTTCTCGAATCACTCTCCCTCAACCTCCCATTCATCGCGCCGGGGACCGTCGCAACCATTGTGCTGTGGGCATTCATAGAGGAGTTCGCGAAGTGGGCCGTTGCTGCCGCGACCGTTCTGTGGCGGCCCTTCGATGACGAACCCATTGATCCAGTCATCTACCTCATCACGGTAGCGCTTGGCTTCTCTGCCCTCGAGACGGGCCTCTTTCTCATGGGCCCGGTCCTCGATCTTGACCTCGGTGCGATACTCGTGACCGGCAACCTTCGCTTCCTCGGTGCCGCGCTAGTGCACGTGGTCTCTTCGGCTGCCATAGGTTTTGCGCTCGCCTTCTCCTTCTACCATAGCCGTGAGGTGCAGTGGGCTGCGCTCGTCGTGGGAATTATCCTCGCGACGGCATTGCATGCGCTCTTTAACTTTTTTATAATCATTGCAAGCGGATCCATCGCACTATTGGTCTTCTTCTTCGTATGGGTATGTGTGATCACGCTCTTCATTCTCTTTGAGCGAGTCAAGCAGCTCACCCGTTTATTCACCTCATCACGTTCTTGATCATATGGCACCTCGCCCAAAAAAACGTTCGTTCTTCGAGCGACTCACTGGCTCAGTAGACGTTGACGAATACGACGAGTTCACCGACCAGGGAGATTACGACACTGAGTACGAACACGAGCACTATACGCATCAGCAAGGTGCACACCCCCAAGAGCCGGTTGGCGTGAACCCACAATCATACGTCCCCGCACCGCAGAACGAGCAAGGACACTGGATCGAGGATGACGGCGAGGGACAGCTCACCGTGGATGTGTACCAAACACCCGACGAGATAGTTATCAAGTCCATCGTCGCTGGGGTAAATCCCACCGACCTTGATGTCTCCATTACCCGTGACATGGTCACCATTCGCGGTAAGCGCGATGAGGTGCAGGAAGTGTCAGATGAAAATTACTTTCACCAGGAGCTCTACTGGGGAGGGTTCTCGCGAACGATACTGCTACCTGCTGAGATCGAGGTTGAGGAGGCGCAAGCAAGCGAGAAGCACGGCCTCTTGACCATTCGCCTCCCCAAGATCGACAAAGAGAAGCAGACCAAACTCAAGGTCAAGGTTTCGTAGACACGTATGGGAACTGATGGTTTCCACAACACCCTCGGGGTGAGCCGAGGGTGTTGTGTCGTCACTCCCTTGAGTTGGTGTGACGGTGGGTATGAGCGGAGGGCTACTGCTCGCCCTTGCTCCCACCGCGCATGAGGCGCAGACCGATGAGCAAAAGGAGAACGAGGCCTAAGGCGAGGCCGCCGTAGCGAATGAGGTCATCACGCGATGATGATGCTTCCTCATCAGTTCCCGTAGCAACTTCGTCCATCTCAGTTTCCTCCATACCATCGCCCTCGAGCATGACCGCGAGCACCTCGCTCTCCTCGCTGCGAACGACGGTGACCGAGTCAGCGCCCCGCATCGAGGTCAGTGAGCTCGCAACGCCGTTGCGGTACACAGGGACAGACGTTGCTACGACTACTCCCTCCTCAGTAGTTGCTTCATTCATCAGCGCAAGGGTCACCTCTCCATCCACGACCTCAGGCACCGCATCCAGGGTGCCGCTAAGCACCTCAGCTCCCTCGGGAGCTATGAAGACGCTCAGGCGGGGCTGCGGATTCCGAAGCGTCCCGCGACCGCCCATGCGAATGACACGGGTGTTGAGTGTGGCCGGGACAACGACGAACTCGCCATCTTCGCTCACGATAACGACCGTGTCCTCATCCTCATTCACGGCGACAATGTCACCGACCAAAACCTCGTCGGCGACAACCTCATCGATTGTTTCCTCAGTGAGTTCGGTCGCACCGTCGACGAGCGCATCATACTCCTCGCTCGTCAGAAGACCGTCGGTGTCCATGCCGACTCCTTCCACGACTTCGACCGTAGGTTCAGAAAAGGTACCCATCTCCTCAGCACCGAGCATGTCATTCATGACCTCATCTGTAGTAGTGCCCACTTCCTCCATAGTTGTCTCGACGTCCTCATCAGCAAACAGCGCAAGTGGTGCCAGAGCGAGGATGAGTGTAAAGAGAGCGAACGTCAGCTCAGCCATTCTATACGTTCTAGTCATACGCACAGTAGTGTTGTGGTAATAATAGT
>CAYWKE010000014.1:0-22987 GCA_964459075.1 uncultured Candidatus Saccharibacteria bacterium
GCGTGCCGAGAGGCACGAAGGAAGCACTGCACGGCCAATTCGTGCAATACGCTCATCGTCTTTGAGTGCCCGTTCCGGAACTTTGCACCCCCTCCCTTCGAATCGATTCGTAGGTGAGGGATCCTAATCCTGCGGTCGGATATCTTCCGGCCGCAGGTTTCGCCTTATAAGTACCTAGCGGGTTACCCACACAGAGTTTGATAAAGTGCCCAGCAACTCGAAAAATGGGGTCAGCCACCTTTTTATCAAACCGTTTAATTCGTGGCATAGGTCAACTGTATCATTAATGGTGGCTGACCCCATTTCACATTTCTCATTTCTTGACCCTACTTCTCGTGCAATTTCTCTACCCCAACTTCAATTCGTCATCAATGCGGATCTGCTCGATGAACTCCGGAACGTGCGAGACAAGCACCATGGCGCCTTGGTACTCGTTCAGTGCTTTTGCGATGATGGGGAGGTGGCGGAAGTTGATGTGATTCGTGGGCTCGTCCAGTATAATGAGACCTGGTTTCTGAAGCACCAGTCGTGCGAATGCCACGAGTCCTTTCTGCCCTTCCGAGAGTGCGCCTACGTTAGTGCCGATGATATCGCTCGTCAGCAAAAACCCTGCAGCACAACTGCGCAAGTCCTGCTCGATCTTCTTCTCCATGACACTCTCGAGCGATTCGTAAACAGTGTGTTCGGGGTTAAGGGTTGAGAAATCTTGCCGGTAGTAGCCAACGGATACACCTTTTTGAATACTTTCACCCTCAAGAGTACCACCCGCGATCGCTTCAAGGAGCGTGGTCTTACCTATGCCGTTTGGTCCAGACAGCAGTAAGCGTTCACCCTTGCGCAATTCGATCTTCACTTTTTTATTCTTTACCGTGTGCTTGATCGGGTCTAGGTAGGACACATTCGTGAGCGTGAGAATTACGCCAGAGAGGGACTCCTGAGTGGGAATAGTGAAGGGACGGATCGTCTTATCCTCTTTGCGTACCTCAACCATGGACTCTTCCGCGTCTTGTGCCGCTTCACGCATGCGCTTGGCTACTGCGCGGAGGTTTCCGCCTTTATTTGCAAAAAAATTGGCTTTCTCTTTCTTGGCTCGATTCTGCTTTTTCATCTGTGCGTTCAGGCGTTGCTCTTTATTCACTCGCGCAGCGATCTCTTTCACGACCGTATCGTACGCACCCAGATATTGCTCCGTTTTTTTGGTGGCAACGTTGAGGTAAATGACACCGTGGGTAAATGCATTGAGGAACGACGCATCGTGAGAAATAACGATACAGGTTTTGTTGTAGCTCTTGAGAAAATCAGTGAGGTGGTCGATGCCGTCATGGTCGAGGTTGTTGGTCGGCTCATCAAGCAACAGCAGATCGGGATTTTGAATGAGTGCCGCAGCCAATAAAAGTCGCGCCTGTTGGCCACCTGAGAACTCACCAATGCGCTTGTCGTAGACAGCAGCGCCACGACGAGGGAGATTGACCACCTCTAACACCGCATCGATCATAGGATCGATCGCATAGACCTTTTCGGTGAACGATCTTGCGAAGTACTCGCGAACGGTAAGGTCGAGACAGTCACGCGGCATGATCTGACGAGCAGTGGCGATCGAAAGCCCCTTTTTAATAGTGATGTCGCCTTCGTCTGGCTCGCGTTCACCGGTCAAAAGCGAAAATATGGTGCTTTTACCTGCGCCGTTTTGACCCATCAGGGTGAGCTTGGCACCGCGGCGCACCGAAAATGATGCCTCTGAGAGGATCGGGCGGTTGTGCCCAAACCCGAACGAGACATTCTCAAACGAGACGATTGTTTCTCCCCAGTGCATAGTTGCCTACCTTAGCGTGCACAGGCGGTAACTGCAAGTGAGAAAGCAGCATATTTGTACTTGCGCATCACGTACCATTGGAACAATAAAAGAGGAACAATGGAAAGGGGATCTGTGAAAATGAGTGTCATTATGATGTACACACGTATAGGTCAATGTCACGTGTAGATAAGGTGGACAGTGATGGTCAGATACTACGTGAAAACTTGAAAGCTTACCACCTTCGTTTATGACCGTTGCAACATGCGTTACCTCACCGATCTCAAACACTCAGGATGAAAATTGAGGTGGTAAGGAACATTCGCGCACGCACGCACGCTTGACCGTGTAGCAAATCAGATTACACTGAAGCGTGAAATGATGTTATTTTCTCTGATCCAGTTTTGCTTGGTATGGTCACCCTACTCAAGTACTGTGGTTGATTCGTAATAACTAACTAAACGACCATGCGCATACTTTTTGTTTCTGTCTTAGGAATTGCCGTCGTAGCCGGTGTGGGCTTTTACCTGCTTAGCTCTAATGATTCCGAGGAGAATGTAACTGAAGACTCAGCGAGCGCTGGCGACGTTGCAGCGGATGACGTGCAGGCAGGCGAAGCCGAAGTTCTTGATAGCGGCAGTGGCACACTTATGAGCTTGGTTTCGCTCGGGCAGAGCATGGCCTGTGATTTCCGCTACCAAGAACCGGAGACAGAAGCACGCACCGAGGGCACGGTCTACATAGCGGGCGAGGAGCGTATGCGGGGAGACTTCACCATGACCGGGACCGAGGATGGCACCATGGATATGTCGGTCATTCGCGACGGAGACATGTCGTACCTGTGGGGAGACAGCCCGATGGGCAGAGTAGCCTTTAGGTACGAAACGATCGAGCCTGATCCTGCGGGTGACCCAGAACATGAAGTAGCGGAGAATGATCCATTCGCCTCTGATGACGAGGTCGAGTACGAGTGCCGAAAGTGGCCCGAGGATGCGAGCGTCTTTACGCCGCCGAATGACATCGAGTTTTCCGACCTGCAGTCGCAGATGATGGATTTGGGCGGTATGGACGGTATGCCTGAAGGCATAGACTGCTCTGCGTGTGACCAGGTGCCCGAAGGTGCTGCACGTGCGCAGTGCTTGGCGGCACTGGGTTGCTCGTAACAAGTGATCAGTACGCTCAGCAAACACCTATGCCTCACGGAACCTGGCCCTGTAGCGGTTGCGGTAGCACGATAACCGAGCTCCCGTTTGAGCCTCGCGGCACACAAGGACTGCTGTGCCGTGACTGTTTCAAGAAAAAGGGAAGTGGAGGTGGCACACGTCAGGCCGCTTCTGACGGCATGGCCGATATTCCCTTTGATAATGAGCACAGAGTTGTTTCGAATGACTCAACACAACACTCGCAACGAGCCTCATTCAAAGGCGCGTGGCAGTGTTCGGTGTGCGGGAAAGCAATCACTGAACTTCCCTTTGAGCCACGGGGAACGGCAAACCTCAAGTGCATCGACTGTTTCAAGAATAGTAGAGGATAAGCCGTGGAATATGACGCACCTTGCCTCATCACCCGCTCACCGCGTACCCAAAGACCTCAGAGGAGCGCTGTCTTCGTCACCGAAGGTGGTGGAGGCTTGGAACGCGCTCACCCCGCTTGCACGCAACGAGTGGATATGCTGGACGATATCGGTAAAGAAGCCGGAGACACGCGCGGAGCACATTAGACGTCTGACCCACGATATCACCCATGGCAAACGACGCCCCTGATGCTGGCCGGGGTGCCCGTACCGGAAGAAAAGCGGGGTTTAGGGCGCGAGCACTTTGACGGCACCGTACGCCACGAGGTACGCACCGGCGGACCACGCTTGATCGAGCATGCCCATGGGGTGACCATGAACGCCGTGTAGGTACTCGTTGAACTCCCACTGCTCACCGAGCAGATCTTGGTTCGCTCGTGAAAGCGAGGTGAGTGCTTCTGCTGCTTCGTGGTCTCTGCCGCTCTCAGCAAGCGCAGCAACGTACAAGCCACCGATCATCGGCCAAATGCCGCCGTTGTGATACTGGTGTGGATGGTTGAGGTCACCAAATTGGAAGTAGTAGCGCCAGTCCACGTCGTTCTCGGTGAGCGGTGGATGCATTGCTTTGGCTGGATAGGGGTGAGCCAGTTCATGGCGTTCGATGAACGAAAGAATGTGCGCTGCTTGATCGGTCGTCGCAAGTCCCGAGAGTATGGTAAGCACATTGCCGAGCGTATCGAACCATTCGCCAAAGTCACGCAACGTGAGGTAGCTTAAGAAGTATGCGTCTTCGGCGAACAGGTTCTTGTCAGGTAGGAGCAGCTTGCGACCAAGCGCGTCGTATCCCTCCTCGTTGTAGCTACTCGTTGAGAAGCTGTCCTGCACGATACGAGCGATATCCTTTCCCGGTTCCCACCACAATTTTTCATGGATCGACTCTTTGATGGTCACTGCTTCAGTGAGGAGGTTCTCATCCTGCAGTAGCTCGCCAAGCTCCCGCGTAGCCCAGTAGCGAAGCGTATTGACGTAGAGCGATTTGCCTCTCAGCGGAAAGAGGTCCATCCACGACGAACCTTCCTGAATGGCAACCAACCCACTGGTGTCGTGATCTTGGTAGCGCATCCATTCAAGTGCGCGAAGGGAAGCATTCTCGATGAGCTCGCGGGACGCTTCGTCTGGATAGCGTCCAAGGTAGCGCGCGGCAACAAGGGCGTACCATAAGCCACCATCTGCATACGCTCGAAAGTTTACACGGTTGTGCTCACCAAAATCTATCTTGTTCGGGATGAGGCCAAGGTCGCTCTGGTGGTCGGCGAGATTGAGGAGTGAGTCGCGTGCGGCGTTGTGAAGCTCCGGGTCGTCCACAGTAAGGGCACCGAGTGAGGTGATCATCGAGTCGCGCGCCCACAGGTTGTGGTAGCCGCCACGATCACCCGAGGCAGCAAATCCCCACGGAGAGCGGCATGCGTGAAGGAGAGAGCGGGCAGCAGCGGCAGTACATTCATCAATAGAACCCGGGCATGCCCGATGAAGCGGCACGGTGTTGGGTTCAAGCGGGGGCATGAATAGCACTAAGTTTAGTCCCTGCTCATTTGCTCAGCAAGTGGAGAAGCACACAGTACTCATCAGAGCAACGGTGGTACACTTACGCTCATGAAAACTGACATGAGTCTCAGGAACACGGCGATCCGCAAGATCCTGACGGAGAAGAAGAGTGTACTGGATATTGGCGGTATCCGTATCAACAGGGGTAACAAGGTCGAGAAAGAGCTCGCATGGGCCGTTCCCCTTGTTGAAAACGTCGACTACAAGCTCATGGATCCGGTTCCAGATTACAACCCGGACGTGGTGGGTGACATTGAGGACATGCCCTTTCCTGACGAGAGCCAAGATGCCATTTTCTGTTCCGCCGTCCTTGAGCACGTGAAGAATCCCATCAAAGGGTGCCAGGAGATGTATCGAGTTTTGAAACCGGGCGGGTACATCTACGTCTACGTTCCCTTTCTGTACTACTATCACGCCGAGAAGGGCTACTACGGCGACTACTGGCGTTTTACCGAAGACTGTGTCGAATGGCTTTTCGAAGGGTACAGTCACGTTGAGATAGAGAAGATACGTGGGGCCGTTGAGACGTGGATACACATCAGCCCGTTGGGCAAGATCGGGCTCATACGCAGGTTTGCGCAGCTTGCCGATAGGGTCTTCCACAAGCAAAGCAGTAAACAGGTAAGCGGGTTTTCGATCTTTGCAGTAAAGTAGAGCAATGACATTCGCACAACACGCATCAAGTCATCTGTGTAGCGTATGCGGTGGCCCCGCGCCAGACTGGCGCTGCGGGGTGTGGTAGTGAGTCGAAGACCTTCGACCCGAACCACTGGCGTGCCTGCACGAGCGGTAAGAAGATGCAGCCAAAGTGTGAGGGATGCGGCAAAGCCCAAGAGCTGTGCGCGTGTGTAGACGCAACCACGTAGCACGCGGTAGCTCGTCTGTACCTGCGTTTGCTCGGCGTAGTACATGCACTGTACAATAGAAAGTACATGTTCCGCTTCATAGAAGTGCTCGCTCTAGTGGTGATCGTCTGTGCGCTCATCTACGCCGTGCTCTATAAAGCGGAGAACGACCCCTACTCTGAGCGCTACATCCCCGCAGATGAGGTTGTGTATGCGACCTACGACAAGCCGGTATCCGGGTACCTTGCTCACCCTCCCGGAAGCGGCCCGTTCCCTGCGCTCCTCCTCATTCATGACTGGCGTGGTCTCGACCCGTGGATAAAAGAACGTGCCAATGACCTCGCACGAGAGGGGTATGCGGTACTTGCGGTCGACCTCTACGACAACGTGGTCGCGACCAGTACCGACCATGCGCAACGACTCGCGCGGGATGTTCTCGACAACACGGACGCGACAGCGGCAAATCTTGCCTCGGCGATATCATTCCTACAGAACAACCCGATCGTGTCTCCTGAGGATATTGGTGTCGTCGGCTGGGGTATCGGAGGGACGTGGGCCTTCGTGCTGGGGGAGTCCGAAGAGCCACAGGTGCAGATAGCGGTCAACTACTACGGCGATACTGCGCCGGTGAATGGATCTTCAACCTTCCGTGCCACGCTGGTGATGCATCTCGGTGAAGAGGACGTCGAGGCACGTGTGCGCGACGCAGAGGCACGTGCGGGGGTACTTGAGAGTTCTCCACTGCGCCACGCCGTATTCCTGTACCCTAACGCAGGCGACGCCTTCGCTGACGAGCGAGCGCCTGGGTACCGCGAAGATTCAGCCTCGCTTGCCTGGTCTCGAACGCTTGACCTTCTTGAGCGCGAGTTGGTACGCAACTGATCAACACCACACCACGTAACATTGTCAATCAATCTCCTCGTACGGGGGATGGTATACTAGTAAGCATATGAAAGAATTTCTCATCATCATTGTTGTAGCAGTGTTACTAGCGCTCGGCATTTACTTCGTATTCAAGCAACAGATCGACCAGTTCATCATGGAGGGTCCTGGGGTTCGCGAGGAGGTTGAGGAAGATGTCGACGAACCTGTTGTTGATCCAACCGAAACGGTACAGGTCGCAACGTCTTCATCGCAGGAAGAAGAGACCGACGAACCTGAAGAGGTCATCGGCACGTCTGCGGGAGGCAGCGACATAACCGCGTACCACTTTGGGGAGGGTGAGAGAGAGGTTGTGTTGGTGGGTGGTATTCACGGAGGGTACTCGTGGGGTACCGCACTTTTGGGCTATGAGCTCGTGGACTACTTTCAAGAAGATGCGAGCCGCGTACCAAACGGTGTTCGGGTGACGGTTATCCCTGTTCTTAATCCTGACGGGCTTGAAGAAACTGTCGGCTCAACAGGACGGTTTGTTGCATCTGATGTTCCTACCGATGAAGATGCAACAGTGGACGGTCGATTCAACGGAAACGGTGTTGACCTCAACCGCAACTTTGACTGCGAGTGGCAGTCGACCGGTACCTGGCAGAGTCGAGACGTGGACGGTGGCTCTGCGGCGTTCTCCGAGCCTGAAGCTGCAGCAATGCGCGACTACGTCCTTGAACACGAGCCAGCAGCTGTCGTGGTGTACTACAGCGCGGCAGGAGGTGTCTTCGCAAGTAACTGCCGAAATGGCGTTCTTCCAGAGACCACGGCACTCGTCAACGCGTACGCTGATGCGTCGGACTACCAGGCCTACGAATCATTCGACTTTTACGAGATCACCGGTGACATGGTCAACTGGCTCGCCAAGGAGAACATTCCCGGCATCAGCGTTCTCCTGACCGAGCATGGTGATACTGAGTGGGATAAGAACAGAGCCGGCGTTGATGCGGTTCTGGAGTACGTTGCGGGGGAAGCTGACACGACCGAGGAGTAGCGCCTACACCACGCATGGGTTCTCCCCGTCACACCAAGATCGCACTGACCACTATCGCCCTCATCCTCGTGGGGGCGGTCGTGTATTTCCTCATTCCGGAGGCTCCTGAGGAGGTTGTGGTCATCGAGGAACCAGTCATCATCGAGGAGGAACCCGTTGTGTCCAGCCGAGTGATCGGAAGCTCAGTTGAGGGTAGAGACATCGAGGTATTCACGGCCGGTGCAGGTAGCGGACACGTACTATTTGTTGGTGGCATACATGGCGGGTACGAATGGAACAGTATCCTGCTAGCACAAACCTTCATCGATGACTGGCTGGAGCAGAACGCAGAGCGATTGACCAACGAAGGGCTTACGGTGAGTATCATCCCGAACCTCAATCCTGACGGTTTGGCGCGCATCGGTATCGAGGGCACGTTTACCTTCGAAGACATCACCGACCCGGCGACACGTGTCGTCGAAGGTCGATTCAATGCAAACGAGGTCGATCTCAATCGAAACTTTGCGTGCAAATGGTCGCCGACCTCCACGTGGCGTAGAGAAGAAGTGAGCGCAGGTACGGAGGCATTCTCCGAGCCTGAAGCACGAGCGCTACGAGATCTCGTGCTCGAGGTACAGCCTGACGCGGTGGTCTTCTGGCACAGTCGCGCGAACAACGTGTACGCGTCGGAATGCCACGAGGGACCGCTTCCGGAAACCCTTACCCTCATGCAGGCATACGCCGATGCGGGTAGCTATGGGGCTGTTCCTGTTTTTGATGCATATCCGATCACGGGTGATGCAGAGGGGTGGCTTGCCACACTCAACATCCCTGCCATCACAGTTGAACTCGAGACCCACGATTCGATCGAGTGGGAACGCAACCTCGCTGGCGTTGAGGCGGTCTTGGGGTACTTTGTTGATTGACCCCCGCTCCGTTCGCACCACATAATACGGTATGATCAGAACTGTACTGCTTGTAACACTATTCGCGATCGTGGCTGTTGCCGGATTCAGTATGGTGCGCGTGATCCAAACCGCTCACCCAGTTACTGATATGCGCTCCTCAGATACATCCTCAGCTGAAGGCGGGACAGCCATCCCAGCATTCTTGTCGAGCACATTCCCTGATACTGACTTCTCGAATGCAGCTCCAGCCATAGAAGATCTTCTTTCCGGTGGACCAGGAAAGGACGGAATACCGGCACTAGACGAGCCGACGTTCGTTTCGCTACATGAGTTCGATAGACCAGACTCAGTTCAGGTCATCGTACTGGAGGATGAAGACTCGGTGCGTGTCTACCCATACAACATCCTCACCTGGCACGAGATCGTCAATGACATCGTTGCGGGAGTGCCGGTTGCGATCACCTTTTGTCCGTTGTGTGGTTCTGCGATCGTGTATGAACGAACGCTTCCGGACGGCACAGTCTCCACACTAGGTGTCTCTGGCGCACTGATCGAATCAAACATGGTCATGTATGACCGGCAGACGGAGAGCTTGTGGCAGCAATCAACAGGGGAAGGGCTTGCTGGCGTGTTCGTTGGTGAGCGCTTGGAGCCTGTTCAGTTTCAACTGATGACGTTGGGCGAGGTTCGCAAGACCTACCCACGTGCTCGTGTGTTGAGCGAAGAGACCAGCTACTCCAGAGACTATGCGTACAATCCCTACAGTGGGTACGACGATAGTGATGAGTTTCTCTTTCCACCCTCGAACCTTGATACACGACTTCCGAGCAAAGAGATCGTCGTGGCATTCCGCATAGACGGTACGCCGGTCGCGTTCCCGTGGGATCGTTTGGCTCAAGGCACCCGGGTGGTGGAGGTAGGCACCGAGCAGATCGATCTCACTCGTGTCGGTAGCACTCTTTCCATTACGCGCGAGAGCGGCGAGACCATCCCGTTCTACTTCGAGATGTGGTTCTCGTTTGCGGTCCAGAACCAGGAAGATGGCGTGCTACTGGAGCTCTAGCAGCGGATGCATACCTCGCCTCCCTGGACGAGCCATGCAGTGATACCTCCGGAGAGGTCGTGTACTTGCCTGAACTTTAGTTTTCTCATGAGGGCGAGTGTTGTACCTGATCGGTTACCTGAGCGGCAGTAGATCGCGTAGGGAGTGTCACGGTCAAGACCTTCAAGTTGCTGTGCGAAACCCGGCGCATGGAAGTCAATGTTGCGGGCACCGGGAAGGTGACCTGCAGCGAACTCTCGCGGAGTGCGAACATCCAGCAGCACAACTTCTTCTGCATCGGCAACACGTCCGAAGGCAGCCGCATCGACGCTCGCAAGCATGTGCGCATCCTTGGGACGGGACAAGAGCATCGAACCTGCGACGAGGAGCAGGAGTGTGAGAGCGGCGAGTGAGTAGGGGAGTCTATTCACGAGTTCACTCTACCACGGCTGCCGCGGCGCGGGCGAGCAGGTCGATCGCGTCTTTGAGGCTGCCCCGTTCGAGGATGTCCTCCCTTTTCTCGCCTTGGGTGAGCGTGATGATCGTTCCTTGGGTCCGCGCTGAGGTCGTGCTTGGGCACGAACGTAATAGCCTTACCGCGCTTACTGCCGCGGCCAGTGCGGCCGATGCGGTGGACGTAATCCTCGCGGGTCGTGGGGAGGTCGTAGTTGATAACGTGCGAGACGTCATTGACGTGGATGCCGCGTGCGGCAACATCGGTCGCGACCAGCACCTGACATCGACCGGCTTTGAAGTCGTTCAGTGCACGTTGACGTTGGCTATGATTCTTGTTGCCGTGAATGGACGCAGCTCGTACGCCGTCTCGACTCAGTTCGCGCGCCAGCTTTTCGACGCTGTGCTTCATGGAACCGAAGATAATGACCCGAGTGAACGATGGGTCACGCAAGAGCTCCGTGAGGGTGCTGTACTTGTTGTGAGCTCCGTAGGTCACGACTGACTGCGCTATGGCGTTCGTCGTCTCACGCTTTTTGACCGAAACGGTAACCGGATCTCGCAGGAAGTCTCGTACCAACTTCTGCGCCTCGCTCGGCATCGTCGCGGAGAAGAATAGGGTGGTGCGGTCGTGCGGTGTGGTCGCGAGAATGGTTCGCATATCGTGAATGAATCCCATGTCGAGCATGCGATCTGCTTCATCGAGCACGACCGCTCGGGTGGCGTTCAGTTTGAGATTCCCGCGCCGCATCAGGTCGAGCACACGCCCGGGTGTGCCAATGATGAACTGCTGAGGTCGCTTAAGAGCGCGCATCTGTGGGTTGATGTTGACGCCTCCCACAAGGACGCACGAGGAGAAGCGAAGAGTTCCGGCGAGGGTCACCAATTCTTTTTCGATCTGCAGAGCAAGTTCTCGTGTTGGAGCGAGAATGAGCGTTTGATGTCGTGACGCTTTCAGCGTGGCATCCATCAACGGCAACAGGAAAGCTGCGGTCTTACCGGTGCCGGTCTCTGCAAGCCCTACGACGTCGTTTCCCGAGAGGATCTCCGGGATGACCTGGTCTTGGATGGGTGAAGGAGTCTCGTAGCCCCGTTCAACAAGTGAAAAGGTCAGGCGAGCGTCCAAGCCAAAGCTGTCGAAGCGGTGGCGTGGCTCGTAGGTCTCGACGACCTCTTGTGTCGGGTTCTCGTTGATGAACTGTGAGGGATTGAACGATGGTTGTGATCGTCCCTTTCGTCCTCGTGGGGTTCCGCCGCCGGCGCGAGGCGACGGACGACGTGATCGATGGTGCCCTTGTGAGGCCGCACCTTGTGCATGACGGAAAGACCGCCGTTTGGGTGAATATGACATTATGTGTTTGTGGCTATGCCACTTGAGTGGGCTGTGTAGGAGAAAATGTGGTCATCCACGTCGCACGAGCCCTACACATGATCTCGATTGGTAGTGCTACACTAACACACAAGTGAAGCGAGTGTCAATAGCGTATACTAGTGTTCATGCCAGACAAGTACAGTGCGGTGTGGGTCTCACACTCGTCGATGGGTGATTTCAAGACCTGTCCCCGATCCTACTACCTGAAGAACGTCTACAAGAACCCAACGACGGGACGCAAAATGAACATCATCACACCCCCGCTGGCGCTGGGTCAAGCTGTGCACGCCACACTGGAAAACCTGAATCAGTATTCGGTCGAGGAGCGATTCGATCGCGACCTCCAGCACGACCTTAAGGTCAATTGGGGCAAGGTGAGTGGAAAACGGGGAGGATTCACGTCAGAGGAGCAGGAGCGCGAGGCATATGAGCGCGCACGCGCAATGATTACAAGGGTCGAAGAACATCCAGGTCCGCTCAAGCACAAGACCGTTCGTCTTCCCACGACCCACAACAACATGCCACCGAACTTCTACCTCTGTGAGGAGGACAACATCATCCTGTGCGGGCTCGTAGACTGGCTCGTGTACGTACCAGAGGATGATTCCGTACAGATACTGGATTTCAAAACCGGAAAGCACGACGAGTCAGAGGGCTCTCTCCAGCTCCCGATCTATCTCCTCCTACTCAACGCCCTCCAGAGACGCCACGTCAGTGGTGCGTGGTACTGGTACATTGACCGCGATACTGAGCCCACTGCCAAAGAACTTCCCGAATTAGCTGATGCGAAGGATGCGGTCCTCACGCTCGCCAGAGAGGTGAAGCGTGCCAGAGAACTGAAGGCGTTTAGGTGTCCACGTGGCGAGAGCGGCTGCTTTGCTTGTAAACCGTTTGAGGCACTACTTCGTGGCGAGGGCGAGTACATCGGTGCTGATGAGGCAAACCGAGATGTCTACGTGCTCGTGTGAGGTTGGTCGTACCGCATAACAGTCGTATACTGATAGTCAATGGATGCAGAGCACACGGAACTGAAAGCACTGATCACGGCACAGAGCGAAAAGATCGATGCGCTCGAGCAGACCTTGCGGATGGTACAACGTTACTTTCTCATCTCCGTGTGGGTGACAGTCATTGCGTTCATGCTCCCCTTACTACTGCTGCTGTTCATCATCCCGATATTCTTGAACCGCTACCTCACAACGATACAAAGCCTCATGTAACATGGCTGCTCGTCCGCACACATCCTCAGTACAGCGGCACGGGCGCACAACCGCACCGCAGAAGCGTCGACTTCCTACTCGTGAACGGGTGTTCATCACGTCGCTTCTGTACCACGGGTACCGATTGAGCTACCGACGGCACGCACTCAAGTACACGGTGGGATACGTTATTCCAGCAACTGCTTTGGAGGATGCGTGCGGAATCGACGTCTGGGTCAAACCACGGGGTGCCGATACGTGCATACCTGTGCAGCTTACCCAGCGAGGAACCCGACTCTTCCGGAAGTACCACCGACCGTCTGGCCCGCGTGATCGAGAGTTCCAGGAGACCGCGGTACGTCGGTTACGTGAGAAGCGTACGTTGTGCCGCAGACACCAGATAGCGTTCGTTATCGTCCGCGACCATGACGGAGAACGACCGAGCCGCACGATCGCTTGGGGGGATGTGAAAGCACTCCACTTCGCTCTCAGGCAGTTCAGACAGTAAGGAAACTGGGGAGGAGGCGCGGTCGGGTTATTTTGCGCTTGGCGAGTAACCACACGATCGAAGGCACCTGTGACAGGGCGACCTTACCCACGTAGAGGTGCGCAAGATCACCACCACCCTCGGCAAAATCCTTGACCGCGCGGTACCCCTCGAGGTAGGCTTTATCGCGCGTAAAGCAGCCACCCCGGTACGCGCGAAGTGTGGTACGCCATGCTTCCTCAGGGGAGAGATCAGCACCTCGCAGGTCTGTGTAGCACGAACGGAACGATGCCCCTGATGCAGCGTGCGCTACCGCAACGTGTCGCGCTGCGTACTCACGCAAGAGGTTCGGTGCCAACACGTCATTCAGCTCTTCAGCGTACGCAGCAAGACCTTCCTCAGTCGAAACGTAGTGCTCAGAACCAGAGCGGTGAATGAACGCATGGTCTTGCGAGCGGTGGTTGATCTCACGGAGGATGTGTACACCTACCTCATGGACAGGGAGTCGTACGCGGTCGCGCTCCGTAAAACGTCGCTCAGGGTGTACCTTGATAACTTCACGGGTGTGGTTGACCGTCGTTGTCCATGTGGTGTGTGGCACGACACGCCACTGCGTGAGGCCATACGACCTGAGGTATGCTCTGAGGTCGTCCTGGAGCACGTCACTGGGAACGGAGAACGATTCTTCCTCCCGTTGGATGTGCTCAAGGAGCGAGCGAGCGTATCTGTTCACACCAGGATCGGGCGTCCCGAAAAGCTCGGACGAGATAACGAGTGTGCGGGCAACGTCACCTCGTGCTCGTAGGTACGCGATGCGCAGGTAGGTGTGTTCGACTGCTTCTGAAAGACGCAGGGCCGTCGACGTGTCCGGAAATGTGACAGCGCGTAAGCGTTGTTCGAGAGCATCGAGGTCGAGCTTGAGGGTAGGGTAGGTGAACTCGGGGTTGTACGTAGAGCTTACAAGAAACCGCTCGCGTTCAGTGAGCTCGTTGGTGGGAGCAATGCGACCGATAATGGCCAGGCGTAGCGCGAGCGCATCGAGTTCTGCCTGTGCGTGCGGGTAGCGAACCATGAGAACACTATGACATACGTGGGACAGGTGTGCATCCACGCCTGTTCAGAACACCGTACGTGTGGTAGTATCATGTTCACATAGCGAATACGTGGGTACGCACTGTGCAGCAGTGAAATATGTCCACCTATCGCACTCACGCGTAGTAGAACACCCTCGCATGGCTCGCCACGCACCGACTCTCATCCTCACTCGTGCTGTCATCAGTGTGCTCGTGTACCTGTTCATTGGTATTGGTGTGTCCAGCATGGCGCATGCACAAGAGTCACTGCCTGCCACATCAAGTGACCTGGTGGCAACAACCTCGACAAGTACCCTCGACCGAGCGACAAGTACGAAAGCATCATCGACAACACCCCTCACCCTCATTGGAGACCTCGAGAAGCAGAACCTCACGCAACCAGAGGAGGTTTCCGAGCGCCAACAGATCTTGATGCTCCTCGATGAGCGTCCGGTGGACGTTGCAAAACCCTGGAACCTCTTTGCGTTCTGGATGCAAGAGGCCATCCGTGCCGGTATCCCCGCCAACACGATCGTGCTCATCCTTCTGGTGCCGGTCCTAGCGACCATCGTGACCTTCGTGCGCATCATCGTTGGTCTGCCATCGCTTGAGATGCTCGTTCCTATCGTTCTCTCATTTGCGCTCGTAGCGGTTGGTATCTGGGTCGGATTGGCGATCATTGCTGCGGTCGTACTTGCTTCCTACGCATCAAGGCAGATACTCAAAGAAACGAAACTCATGTTCTTTGCGAAGCGCTCACTCTCGCTGTTCCTGCTCTCGATCTTCGTATTGGCTACCTTGACCGCCTTTGCATTCATCGACGAGACCTTTGTCGCGTCGCTCTCCATCTTCCCGCTCATCATTCTTACCCTGCTCGGAGACTCGCTCGTCTCGGTACAGCTGCACAAAAGTCAACGCGAAACGCTGGTCGTTACCTGCGTGACACTACTTCTGGGGGTTATCGGCTACGTCCTAGCTACCCTGGTTGTTGTACGCGACCTCATCATCCTGTACCCCGAGGTTGTGCTCTTGACCCTCATCCTCAACGTGCTGATGGGCCGCTACTTTGGTCTCCGCCTCACTGAGCTTGTGCGATTTCGCTCGCTCGCCCCGTATGGCTCTGAGTAAACAGCCTTTGGGTCTCAACGCCCGCAACTTCCTCTTCTTGCGGAAGTACAATAAGCCACGCGCCAAGCGTGTTGCTGATGACAAGCTCATGGCGAAGGAGCTGTTCCTTGAGTGTAAGATCCCTGTCCCTGATCTGCTGGCAAAGTTCACGCATCTCAATAAGGTGCGCTCATTTGACTGGACCACGCTACCCAAAAGCTTCGTTCTCAAGCCCGCGCACGGCTATGGCGGAGAGGGCATTCTTGTGGTGCGCAAGTGGGACGGGCATGCAGGGGTGACCAACGGGGGCCAGGATGTGGTCACCGCTGCAACACTCGAATCACACATCTTCGACATTCTTGATGGCGCATTCACCCGGCGCAACCTCCCTGATACCGCGTTCATCGAGGCACGGGTGCGCCCCCACTCTATGTTCAAGAAACTCGCTGCAGGCGGTGTGCCCGACGTACGGATCATTGTCTATCGCAAGGTTCCCGTTATGGCAATGCTACGGCTGCCGACGGTCGAATCGGAAGGGCGAGCGAACTTACACATGGGGGCGCTCGGTATCGGCATCGACCTCAGGACCGGTATCACAACGACCGGTGTGCTCAGGCAAACCCACGTACGCACCATTCCAGGCACGAAGACCAAAGTGCGCGGCATCAAGATCCCTGAGTGGAAGAAGATCCTCTCGATCGCAGCAAACGCCCAAGCAGCAACGGGGCTTGGCTTTGCTGGCGTTGATATCGTTATTGATGACAAACTCGGACCAATGATCCTTGAGATCAATGCACGTCCTGGTCTCTCGATTCAGCTCGCGAACCAAACCTCGCTGCGGACACGGCTCGAGCGTGTGTCTGACCTCCAGGTACCCTCGGTCGAGCACGGCATCGACATCAGTAGACGACTGTTCGCCGAGAACGCACTCTCGGGGGTTGGTGAGGAGAGCAACGTGCTGAGTGTGATTGAGCGGGTCACGTTCATCGGCGAGTTCGGTAAAAAGAGTGTTGACGCCAAGATTGACTCGGGTGCGTTCCGAACCGCACTCGACACGTCACTTGTTGAGGAGTTGGGACTTGCCCCCTACGCAAAGCGCTATCGAGTACGGGGTGGCTCCGGGGAACATGTCCGCAAAGCGGTCCACGTTAAGTTCCGCTTGCAAGGCACCCTCATCGACACGGTCGCTAGTTTCACTGATCGAGGCCACCTCTCGTACCCGGCGATCATTGGGCGACGCGACCTGAAGGGCTTCCTGATCGACCCGTCGACAGGACCCGTCGAAGGAAAGAAACTCACGACCGCTTCGTTCGCACCAGCGCCTCATGAGAACCCTTCTGACCCGACCAAGACTTGAGCTGTGGGTGACCGATCGCTCAGACGGCAACCTCTCGTGTGCGTGGGAAGAGGATGACCAACCGGTACACCGAACACAGCACGTGCTGGCGGAGATCGGTTGTAGGCCAGAGCACGCTGTCTTGATGCAGGTCACGCATGAGGACACTATCTACGAAGCTAGCTTGGACGATCGAGGACGAGGTATCCTCGACCGCTCCAGTGCACCCGTCGCAGAAGCACTGCTCACGCGAGAGGTGGGTACGATGCTGTGTCTGCTCACTGCGGATTGTGTTCCACTTATCGTGTGCGATCGCTCCCACGAGCTGCTCTTGTTGGCTCATGTCGGACGCGCACCCTTGTTTCGAGGACTCGTCAGCGCATGTGTAGAGTGTCTGAAAGTGCACGGCGCTGATGACATCTCAGCGTACCTCGGTCCTGGTATCGGCCCTGATTCCTACCGGCTTGATCATATGCCGCAGGGTGTGCCAGAAGACCTTTCTTCGTTCGTGCTAACAGGTGACGACGGCATTCGTATCGACCTACCTGGAGCCATCACGTATCAGCTCACACATCATGGTGTACCTGCAGATCGCGTCTGTAACCACGGGAGCGACACGTATACCGACGAGGATCAGTTCTCTCATCTGCGCAGTATGCATACCGGAGAGCCTGAAGGAAGGTTCATGACCCTGGTGAGGATGGTGTAGCTTCACGCGGCACCCTGACCTGGTGTAGAGTAGAAGCATAACCATTATGCGTATGTCTATCAGACAATTCTCACTCATTGGGCTTTCGTGTGTTGTTGCGTGCGCCGCACTTGCTCTCGTCGCGATCGTAACAGCAGCTGCGAGTGACTGCACGCTTCTGGGGCGCAGTGTTGCGCTGCCAGGCGGAACGGTTTCCTCATGGAGTGCACACACGGGAGACAGGTTGTTGTCAGTGACCTGCGACAGCGAGCGCGCGACCGTGACTGCAGGGAGCGGAGGGAGCGACCTCATTTTCAATCGTATTTACACCTACCAGGACTCATATGGTTGGGTCGAGGCGCAGGGCGAGCGCGTTGGGCCGTGGATACGTGGCCGCGCTACAGCACGCGTTCCCGCAGGGGAGGAGCCGACGTACGTTCTGGCGTACGTCTGCGAGCAGGTCTCAGGGTGGCAGTGTGGCGGCGGGTGGCGTCTGCAGGCGTACCAGCTTGGTGTTCAGGCGGATCACGGCGATCCAGCGCCCCTGAAGCGCGTCTCCTCTGCTGAGGAGTTGAATGAGTACGTACAGGCGGCCTCAAGCCATGGCTCAGTAGGGTTTGCACGTGCGACCACTCAGTTCTCGGTCGGAGTGCCCGAATTGGCCATGATGGACGCCGATGATGGTGCAGGGGCGGGTGCTTCGAGCGAGCCAACACGGGTTTCAGAGACCAATGTACAGGTGGCGGGTATTGACGAGCCCGACATCGTGAAGACCGACGGTGAGACGTTGTTCGTGAGTGCGCCGCAGTATTATATCTGGGGGCGACCCATGCCGGTCAGCGTCGAGCCGATGATCGATACCGACAGTGCGATCGCACCAATGCCACAACCACAGGGGCGTGGTGTGCATGTGATCGATCCATTTCCTGCGAGTGAGCTTTCAGTGGTTGACACTGATGCGATCGAGGAGCGTGGTGAGCTTCTCCTCGACAAAGAACACAACGTCCTCATGGTACTCACCGGAAACAAGGTCGTAGCGTACAACGTTGCGAATCCAGCATCACCTTCTGAGCTGTGGGAAGTCACCGATCCGGATAGTCGCACCTCCATCACCAGCGCTCGACTCACCACAGAAGGCGACCTTCTGCTCGTGACGCAGCGAGGTATAGGGAGCGGTGCACCGTGCCCTGTGCCGCTCATGACGCGCACGGGAGTACGTACAAGCTTGCCGTGCACCGATATTTGGGCTCCACGCACCATCGAGCCGGTCAATGCGCTCTTCACAGTCGCACGCTACGACACACAGACCGGTTCGACCCTTGACTCGATCACCTTCGCTGGAGAGAGTACGCAAACGGTCGTGTCAGTTTTCGCCGACAATCTCTACGTCACATCGCGCAAACCTTCCTCCATAAATGAGGTCATGATCGATTTCTACGCAGAAGAACTGAGCGATTTCTTGGGTGCTGAACGTCAGGCACGTATTGACCGCATTCAGGACAACCCCGATCTCTCGCTCCGTATCAAGATGCTACAACTCGAAGAGATCCTTGACGAGGCCGTGGCAGCGCTCTCTGAAGATGACTCGCTCTTCTGGATGAGTGAGCTTGAGAACCGAGCTACACAGTACCTGAAGGAGAACGCGCGACGCTCTGATCAAAGCCTGGTGACCCGCGTCACCTTGCCGCACCTCACCGTCGTCGCAAGTGCCGAGGTCCCGGGGCATCTACTCAATCAATTCTCAATGGACGAGTATGACGGGTACCTACGACTCGCTTCAACGATCGGTGATCGGTGGGGAATGGTCGAACAGGAGAACGATGTCTACGTGCTTGACATGGATCTGGATGTCGTTGGCTCAATTGAAGGTCTCGGTCTCACTGAGCAGATATACGCTGCACGCTTTGTCGGTCCGCGTGGCTACCTCGTCACGTTTCGTCAGATCGACCCGTTCTACGTCCTTGATCTGGCAGACCCACGTGACCCTGAAATGGTCGGGGAGCTCAAGATACCTGGCTTCTCAAGCTACCTCGAACCCTTGTCAGACGATCTCGTGCTTGGCGTAGGGCGCGAGGGAAGCCAGGTCAAGGTGTCGCTCTTTGACGTCAGTGACCCAAGCTCGCCCACAGAAGAGGATACGTACTTCCTGAGTGAAGGCTGGACGGAGGTCAACAACAATCACCGCGCGTTCCTGCGCGACCCAGACCACGACCTCTTCTTCATCCCAGGAGGACAGGGAGGGTACATCTTCTCGTGGGATGACACCTCGATCACCTTGCAGAAGGCCGTCTCAGGATACGGTGTGCGGCGTGCCATCTACATCGATGAGGTCATGTACATCATTGGTGATTCCACGATCACCGCACTCTCGCTCCCTGACCTCACCGAGGTGAACGAGCTCTCCCTAGACGAGTAGATTCAGGGGTATTGACCAAAATAGACATCTGTGGTAGAAACACTCCAGCTCCAGCACACGCTGGAGTGTCTCTATTGGTATGAACAACCTATTGATCACCGCTCTGCTCGTGCTGCTTGCGCTGCCTCTAAGTACGCAAGCCGCTATTCCTGAGCGCTACACGAATGACAACTACTGGACCAGCGAGCATGACAAGCCCGTCGCTTCGTCGCTGCGGTTCCTCGGTGGCGGCCAATTCTATGGCTTTACCGAAACCGGCAAGGTCTTTTTTCAGATCACGCTCCCCACGGAAGATGGCACCCGCCTGCAGATGTTTGCGATCGACGACGCGTACCATTTCATTACCGTGCGAGGCATCATCAAAGCAGATACCCCGCAACGAGCGCTTGCGATCCACCACGAGCGTATTGCGAGCGATACGTACTCCTGGCGGTAAGTCTCGCAAGGGGTTCTCTTGAGACGGTCACTCTTGTATACTGAGAGTAGCGATTACTCAGTAAGTTTTATCGTATGCACGAGAGGGGCATGGCCGTACCGGTCATCATAGGAGTTATCATTGTTGCCGCCGTTGGATTGTACTTGTTGATGGTTGGACGTCAGAGTGAGGCGCCTACGCTTGAAGAAGAGATGGTAGACGAAGCGATGGTTGATGAGGAGATGGACCAGGAAGCTGACATGACCGGTGAGGGAGAGGAGATGTCAGAAGGAGAGCCCATAGACGCAGAAGGAGAAGGCGAAGCGGATGCGGCTGATGATGTGGAGGGCGAGCTCGAGGTGCTTGGTGAGCAAGCAGGGACGTACCAGGAGTACCAGGTCGACCTACTCGATAACGCGTCAGACGGTGACGTTGTGCTCTTTTTCCACGCAGCGTGGTGTCCGACGTGTCGCGCCACAGATGACGATATTGCTGCCCGTGAAGGAGAGATCCCAAGTGACCTCACCATTCTCAAGGTTGATTATGATTCTTCCTCCGATCTCATACAGAAGTATGGAGTGACCACACAACATACCTTTGTGCAGGTGGACAGTGAGGGAAACGAGATCAACCAGTGGAGCGGTTCCGCTACTCTTGACGATATTGTAGAGAATCTGCAATAAACGCGCACAACGTGCGTAACTACAGAGCATGGGCCTGTTTCTTCTTTCCTTCATCTCTGGCGTGTTGACGGTCCTTGCGCCCTGTATCCTCCCGCTACTACCCATCGTAGTGGGAGGTTCGGTGTCTCATAAGGATGATCGCCTCAAGCCCTACGTCATCATCGGCGCGCTCTCGTTCTCGATACTCCTCTTCACGCTGCTTTTGAAGGCGTCGACGCTACTTATCGAGATACCTCAGTCATTCTGGAGCTACTTCTCGGGCGGCATCCTCATACTCATGGGGGTACTCTTTCTCGTGCCCACGCTCTGGTACAAGCTGCCCGGGGTGGGGAAGTTCAATGCCGGATCGAACAAGCTCCTCGGAAAGGGTTCTGGTAAAGGCCGCTTTGGTGATGTGCTGACCGGCTTTGCGCTCGGACCGGTCTTCTCCAGCTGCAGTCCCACCTACCTCCTCATCATCTCAGCGGTTCTCCCCGCTACGTTCGCGCTAGGGCTCCTGTACCTGCTCGCCTACATCGCTGGACTTGCGCTGGTCTTGCTTCTGATCGCCTTGTTGGGCCAGAAGGTTATCGGGGGACTCTCGTGGGCCGCAAACCCACATGGCCCATTCAAGAGGATCATTGGCGGCCTCTTTCTCATCATCGGCCTGGCCATTGTTTTTGGCCTCGATAAGCAATTTGAGATCTGGTTCCTTGACACTATCGGGTTCCTGCCAGGTACCTTCGAGCAGGGTCTGCTTGACCAGGTAATGGACGAATAGTAGTATAGCGTGACGTGAACCTCGTTCGTCTCCTCCTTCTCACTGCACTGATGGTGCCCATGGCCACCTTCGCGGAAGCGCCGCAGGGAACGTCCACAAGCACGAGTACCGCACCAAGCGCACCCCTTGAGGTCGTTCCCGTACATTTCTTCCAACGTGACGACTGCTCGTACTGCAAAGCAGAGAAAGCGTTCTTTGCTCGACTTGCAGAAGAGCGCTCCGACTACGAGCTCATCCCCTACGATGTTGTGGACGACCCCGAAGCACGAGCGCTTTTTGGCCGACTCACCGAAGAACTTGGCATCGCTCGCATCACGCCGATCACGGTTATCGGCACGAGCGCGTACCAAGGATTCAACAAACCGGAAACAACAGGTCTAGTCTTCGAAACAGCGATAACACAAGCTAGAACAGCCGACATCCCACGCGAGACGTTGGCCTCAGTGCCAGCTCTTCTTGAAGCAGCCATGCTCACACCAGAGCTTTCAGCTGCTGCGGGCGCTTGCAACGAGGATGGTACGGTCTGTTACGGCACCTCGATGGCTGATGCCGGCATCTTCTTTACCCTCCCCCTTTTGGGTAATGTTGACCTGCAAAGCTTCTCCCTCTCCACGCTCTCAGTGCTTTTGGGCATCGTGGACGGCTTCAACCCGTGCGCGATGTGGGTTTTGCTTACCTTCATTCTCATCCTCGCCCAGATAGGTGATCGAAGAAAGCTTATCGTTGTCGCTGGGCTCTTCATCCTTGCCCAGGGGATCATGTACAATTTGATACTCAACCTCTGGTACACCACGTGGGATTTTGTTGCGCTCGACACTATTGTGACGCCGCTTGTGGGGTTGCTTGCGGTCGGGGGAGGACTCTTTTTCCTCTGGCGCTACAAACGCGAGCGCTACTTGGCAACGTGTGATGTGACCGATCTGGAGACTCAGGGCAAGATCACCGCACGTATCCAGAACATCGCGAAAGGTCCGCTGAATGTCGCTGCGGCGCTGGGCATTATCGGTATCGCTCTCTCCATCAACGTCATAGAGTTCGCCTGCTCAATAGGTATTCCCCAGGCGTACACCAAGATCCTCGAGCTGAACGACCTCTCCTTCATCGGCCGACAGTTGCAAATCGGTCTATTCACGCTCTTCTACATGATCGACGACCTCATCGTTTTCTCGCTCGCGATATGGGGCATTGATAAGCTGCACCACCACGGCGCGAAGTACACGCAGTACTCGCTCTTGGTTGGGGGTATTCTTATGCTTATCCTTGGGTTACTCCTGACCTTCGCACCAGAGGTGCTGGTGCTCTAGTCGCGCCCATACCCTCCCTCACCTCTTCAATAATCACTAATCACTGGGCTACGTGCCCCGATACACAATTCATACGATATATCGTATGAATT
>CAYWKE010000015.1:0-22022 GCA_964459075.1 uncultured Candidatus Saccharibacteria bacterium
CCGTCGCCAAGGCCGAGCGTTGAGGTGCCGATCTGGCTCCAGGTATTCCCTGCTCCCCCGATGAGGAGCTCGTTGTTGTTCACTGAGGTGAGGCCGGTGCCGCCGTAGGTGGGGCCGACCTCGGTGCTCTGCCAGGTGCCGGTGGTGATGGTGCCGAGGGTGTCGATAGAGGTTTGGCCGCTGTACGTGCTCGCAATGTCGAGGGTAGGATCGCCCGAGACGCCGTCGGCGTTGGTAACAATGATGCGATCACTCGTGCCCTGGAGCGTGCGCGAGGTGTACGCGTTGGCACCCGTTCTCGTGAGGAAGCCGTTTGCGGAGAAGAGGTTGTCGAGCTCGGAGCCGTCGACGGCGTCGTCCACGGTGTCCCAGGTCGTGGTGGCTGCGTTCACCCAGTTGGCGCCGTCCCAGTAGAGGATCTCGAACTGGGCGAGTGAGGCGAGGTTGGTGTCCGCAAGGCCGTCGAGTGTGAGGTTGAGGGTGGAGGAGGACACGGCGAGGGAGCCGGCGTCGTTGATGAGACCTGCTCCGAGGAGTGAGGTGAAGTACTCAGAGTCGAGGCCAAAGAGGGTCGTGTAGAGGGTGGTTGCGGTCGCATTGGTGAGGGTGGTGTCGCCGAGTGCGGAGAGTGCCGCTGCGGCACCGATGGTGAGGACACCGCTTGAGAAGGTGTCGGACTGATCGCTTCGCAGGAAGGAGGTGGTGGCAAGTGTGCCGAAGGTGGTGGCGTTGTTGGCCTCAAATGCTGCGGGGACGGCGCCGATCTTCTTGCGGGGAGTGAGGGTCTCCCAGGTGGAGGAGGCAGTGCCGCCGATCTCGACCTCGAGGTAGAGGGTTTGGTTGAAGTCGACGCTAGAGAGGGGTGAGGAGGAACCCAGGAGAACGGAGAAGAGGCCGGAGGTGACCTCGACGCGGTTGCCTGCTACCAGCGAGCGGTCACCCTCCCAGAGCTCGGTGCCGCCCGTTGCGGCGTCGAAGAGGCGGAAGCGCATGTGGTAGGTGCCGTTGGCGACGGCCGAGCCAGACGTGTCGAGGAGCTTGCCTTGGTAGTTGATCTCTTCGTTGAAGGCGTAGGCAGTGCTCACGTACTCAAACACAAGGACGCATCCAACCACCACGGTCGCAAGAATGGCCGTCGTGGCAAAAAACGTCGAATTGTAGTGTTTGAAGAACGACATTAGGGGTTTCGTCGTATGCTCACTTAGAGTGCGAGGACCGTGATGGTCGTCGTTGCGCGGTAGTCGCCTGCAAGCTGGCGTGCCTGCGCGCCTACCTCTGCGCGGAACTTCAGTTTCGTCTCAGTGCCCGCGGGGTGATTCGATGTGGGACGCGATACGATGGTGCGCACACTCATCGAGAGTCCATCCCAGCACTGGTCTTCCGCATCGGTGCCACTGACGCCACACATCGTGCCAGAATTCTCGTAGCGGGTCGCGATGTCATCGCCTTCGGGTGAGAATCCGAACTCGGAGCTTGTTGCCGCAACGGTAAAATCGTAGTCGGGTACCAGTCCTTGCGGTGTGTAGTCGTCAATCGAGGTTGAGGTTGAGACGTGGTTCATAGCTGGGGTCGAACTTGCTTCAATGGTGACCTCATAGCCTGCGAGTGAATCAGTCGTGACGATGAATGTGGTCGAGCCGTTGGCAGTACCACCGGTCAGACCTCCAATCGACGGGGTGAGGCTCACGTTCTGTGGTGGCGAGAGTGCCAGGTACGTCTCGTTCATCTGCTGATAGCCAGCACGGAGCTGGAAATTCGCACTTACCGAGCGTCCGGTGCCAAATTCCCCAACCGTATCTTCAAGCACGTAGCTGTCAGAGGTCGCTAAGCCGCCAGCGATGTTGATGCTATCGAACTCGATCTGGTAGCTCGGACTCGACATGACCTGCGCATGCGCAGAGAACGCACCCGAGAGTAGGAGTGCTGCGATTAGGGCGTGTGCGGGCGTGGTGTGTCGAAAGGATACGGACACAAGCGTGTAGTTACTTAACACGGATCTCAATGCGCGTCGTCAGGAAGCGAAGGATGAAGAACAGGACTAAGATACCGATAAAGCCGATCCCCACAAGACCAACGGGGATGACCCAAAAACTCACCTGCTTCGTTTCAATGATGTTGTTGTAGCCGAGGTTGAGATTGACGGTCGCGGTGTAGCGGCCGAACAATAGCGGTCGATCCCAGCTGAGGGTGCGCGAGCGCTCTGAGTCCGGGAGTGCGAACCACGGATCGATCTCTTGCTCAGCGACCGTATTGCCAAGCGTGTTGGTGAGTGTGATGAGACCGTAGGGGTTGAGGTGGACGTTGCCGTCGTTGCGATAGCTGAGGGTGAAATCGATGGGACCACTGGTGAAGAACCGACGTCCTGCGACCGTGTCGAAGTTCGTGAAGGAGCCGACCTCCTCCACGTCACCAGTGACACGAATAAAGAACATGACGCCAACGCGACTCACCATGACCGCTCCCACATTTGAGGCGGGCTGATCCGAGACGACGCTCACCAGGACGGCGCCGTAGCGCCCTCCTGGCTCTGCGTCCTCGGGGATGGAGACCGTCACCGGAACGAATGCACGTATCCCGTCCTCGATGACCACTCTGCTCACAGCGGGAAGCAGGTAGTCACGTATCGAGTAGGGACCGCGCTCGGCTCCGTGAAGGACCACTGCCCTCTCTTCGTTCTGTGAACCAGAGAGGTCCTCCACCGCAAGCCGGAAGTCGCGGTCTACACCCATGCGATTCGAGATAGCTATCTCTACCGTGCGTGTCTCGCCAGGATCCATGGTCAACTCCACTTTTCCTGGTCCGACCACGAAATCGGTCCTATCACCTTGCGAACCAAGCACCTCTGTCTTGATCTGCGGCACCGGCACGACCGGCGTTGTCTCCTCGGGAGCGTCACCTAAGGCGAGAGCAGGCCCGAGCATCAGCGCAACGAACCACAACACCAAAATCCACGTGTCATTTTGTGGTCGTTGGTTCCGGTAGGTAGGTACGCAGGGCATGAGGGGTTGGATACAGCAAAGTGATAAGTGCTTCGGGTACTTCTCGTTGCTTCGCGTGCTTCACATCGTGTCGTGCTTCTACGGATTGTTGAGCGCGGTGACGGTCATGGTCGCCACGTACGTATCCGACGGGAGCGGCGGAGCTGGTGCCCCGTTCATCGTCATTTGGAACGTCAGGGTCGACGTACTGTACGTGTTGGGCGGGACGGACGTGGTGTCAACGAAGATCGTGTCGCCAGATGTCGCGTTCAACCAACAGCGCTGTGCGGTTTGGTTGGTTCCCACTCCGCACGTCGTGCCATTGTCCCGAAACGCGGTCGCAAGATCGAGGTACGACGAGCTCGCGTTAGCAGTGTAGCCGAACTCGTACGAACCCGTAGGGACGCTGAAGAAGTAGTCGCCGACCGTTGCGCTCACCGGCGTGTAGGCCGGTACCGAACTGCCCGTCGCGTTGCCGATCATTTGCCCTGATGAGCTTGCGGCAATGCGCAGGTTGTACCCGGTCGAGTTGTTGGTTTGGACAACGATCTGGGAGCTCCCTGTTGTTGTACCGCCTGTCAGACCGAACAACGAGCCAAGACCGACGCCGCCAGGAGCAGACGCAAAGACTATTTCAGAGTCAATGGTCAAACTCACCTCAAACTGGCTTGTCGCACTTGCGCTGACCACGGGTTCCCACGCGAGGTAGAGAGACACCGCTGCAACACTCACAATGAGCGTCGCGGCAATACTGTCTCGTACCGATGTGTGGAT
Organism: uncultured Candidatus Saccharibacteria bacterium; assembly: GCA_964459075.1. Classification (GTDB taxonomy): domain Bacteria; phylum Patescibacteriota; class Minisyncoccia; order Phycocordibacterales; family UBA12088; genus CAYWKE01. The sequence continues at coordinate 3,753 of CAYWKE010000015.1, forward strand.
GCGGTCTCGTAGCATGGTTGGTGTGAGAGTAGAGCTGGTAATTATTCGACCTCCTTCGTCAATGCTAAGGAACCTTGCGCGCACCACTCCGCGCACGCAAAGTTCCCTAACATCACGGGCTTGATGAGCCCACGAGTGAAGCGGCGAACTGCCGAACAAACGTGGCAATATCCGTGTTCGCAACATCGGCGCTCGCCACTAGTTGCTCTGATGAGCTCTGCCAGGCAACTGAGCGAGGATCTGAGAGCACGACCGCACCTACCGAGAACAACGCGAAGAGCGCGATACCAGCGAGTACCAGCGGTGTAGTGAACCAACCCTGCGCGTCTGATCCATACTCGACGCGACGTGAGTCAGCCAGCGCGATCCGTTTGCGACGCTTCTGTCGCTCTCGCTCAAAGAGGAACCGATGAAAGCTCTCCGATGAGATCATCCACACGCCTCGATCCTTACGCGCATCGATCTCTCCGGTTCGACAGAGTTTGTTGATGTAGTCACTCGTGTATCCACTCGAGCGTGCTGCCTCGAGTGCGGTCATGAGAGTGGGTTCAGGGTTCGCCATGGTGCAGTTCCAGTTCACTCAATTGTACCGTGAACGCATCACCCAAACACATGGGGCCGAACTCGAAAATGTGGATAAAAAAATAGACAAATCGCCCATAACGTATTCATCAGAAAACGTGCTGCACGCGCATCTCACACTCACCTGAGATCGAGACAACTGGGGGTCTCGACGAAGCTCGGCCCAGGTCCGCTTCTGTTGGTGCTCCCGCAAGAAGAGTGTACGTAGTCAAACGTCTGTGTCGGGTGCTCTCAGCTCCTCGTACACAACCAGAGTAGCGTCGAAGCGGACTTCGCACGAGCAGCACCACCGCACATCATGATAGGCGGAATTGTTGCTTCCCTCACGTTATCTCGATGAAAACCGTACAGCACGTGCGGGTGCGCGCAAAAGCAGTATCGATACACAGTTCTCTCTGGAGAACGCTCTGCCGAGAATCGTCCTGAACCAGGACGTACTATGATATGCCAGAATACGGCTTACAATATAGCTATTCTTTAGGGTATTATCTGGAACTCTCGCGAGTTAGCATCATTCCCAGGACGAGATACGCTATCAATCAGATAGATGAGGCCAAGCAACAGTCCAGCAAGGAGCAGGCAAGCGATCGCTACCCTTGCTAGAAGCGCACTTGCTTTGCGTTTTCTACGAGGCGGGCGTTTGGGCGCGTGTTCCGTCGCGTGCGTATGCTGTTTCGGCTGAGCGGGGCGCGTACGTGTGGACTTGGCATGTCGCGCAGGAATAGAGTTGCCGCGCACGATACCGCCGTCATCCTGCGCGCTAGGATGAACCGTCCGAGCCGTCTGAACCGTCTGTTGTATCACGACGTCACCAAGGGGTGCGTGGTGCATCTGTCGTCGCGCTTGACTGCGCATAGTCCTGCGGAGAGTGACCGGGCGCGTTCGTGATGTGACCTGTTGCCTCGTCGTGCTCTGCCCTGATCCATCATTAGGCTTTACTCTTTCGGGTTCTGTCTCTATCGTGCTCGCATTTCGTGGTTGCGGCTGATACCGGATATCAAGCTCCCCAAGGAGCGCGTCTTGTCTCGTTCTGCGCTCTTGCGAGAGGAGGTTCAAGTCTCGTTTCTCGCGTACCCTATCAAAAAAACGCTTCTGATTCGATGTAGGTTCGCTTCTCGGCTCGGGAGGCGCAGAGCGGTCCACATCATTATGCGGTGTGCTCTGTTTACCTGAGTCTGGCGTGTTTCGAGTGACCTGTTGATAAGTAGGTGTGTGCGGTCGCGAAGGCCGCTTGGCGGTGTGCAGCGCTTTTCCTCTACCTTTTTTGCTCTTCTTGCGTTCACGCATGTCACCCTCGTGCACATACCACGTTCGCCCGATCAATTGTGCGCGTACCGAACCCCCTCGAGCGAGCTGTCCAATGTAGTCACTCGTATAGCCGAACTTCTCCGCAGCACTGCGAGATGCCACGTATCGCTCGCCCCCAATGTCGATATATTCTTGCTCCCCCATGTGAGGTACAGTATAGGCGCTACCCCATCTCGGCCACAAGGGATTTAGAGAGGATATCGTGTGGATTGCTACGAACGGAGTATCTCTTCCTTCAAAGCCTGCTCCAGAAGTGCAGGGTTCGCACTCCCCTTCGACAGCTTCATGCCTTGGCCCACGAGGTACTTGAGGGACTGCTCCTTTCCCCCCTGGTATTCTTGTACGACGCTCGGATTCTCCCGTATGACCGCATCAACCACATCCTGAATGACACTAGAGTCGTTCACTTGGAGCAAACCAGCGTTCTCGGCGAGCGTTCTCGGGTCACCGCCCGACTCTATCCAGAGCACCAGCGTATCTTTCGCCCCACGCGATGATACCTCACCGGCTTCAATAAGGGTGATGAGTGTGCGATATTCGGATGGCTGACGCTGAGATACGAGACTGATGTCACACGTTCCCTTACTCACGAGACCAAGAAGATCTGAGGTGAGGTAATTCGCGGCGAGCTTTCTCGTCTCAGGTCGAGTCACACCGTCCATCGCTGCGTCATAGAACCTACGTAATGCATGCTCGGAGACCAGCACCTCCGCAGTGGTCTCACTGAGTCCGTAGGACAAGAATCGTTCGCGAGCTCTCCACGGAAGCTCCGGGAGTGACGCAACAAGGGATTCTTTTGCGTACTCTGGAATCTCGGATAGCTTCAACTTTGGGATATCAGGGTCCGGAAAGTACCTGTAATCATGCGAATCCTCTTTCGTCCTTTGAGGGAACGTCTTTTGCTTGGCCTCATCCCACCCCAGTGTCTGCTGCTCAACCACACCTCCCTTGTCTAGTATCTTTCCTTGACGAGATACTTCATACGCAATTGCCCGCTCTGCTGCTTTGAATGAGTTGAGGTTCTTTACCTCAACCTTTGTGCCGAGCGTACGCTCATCTCGAGAGATCGATACGTTCGCCTCCACCCGCATCTCGCCTTTTTCCATGTTCGCGTCACTCGCTCCGAGATAACGCAGGAGAAGCTGTAGCTCGCGTGCGAACGCTCCCACCTCCTCCGGTGAGTGCATGACCGGCTCTGTCACCAGCTCCATCAGGGGAACTCCTGATCGATTGAAGTCGACCAGGCTTGCTTCACCTTTATCGTGCGTAGACCGAGCCGTGTCTTCCTCAAGGTGAATACGTGTTAGCTCGACACCCCGTATGTTCCCTCCACGTACCAACGGGTACTTGTACTGACTGATCTGGTACCCTTTTGGTATGTCTGGGTAGAAGTAGCTTTTTCGATCGAACTCTGAGAAATCAGCAAGCGTACCTCCGACCGCTGCGCCGACGGCAAGTACATGCTCCACAGCACGCCTATTGATGGTGGGGAGCGTTCCAGGATGCCCCATGCAGATAGGGCACACGTTTGCATTCGGACGGGTCTCATCAGGATCATTGAGACATGAGCAGAACATCTTTGTTTTTGTCTTGAGCTCGGCATGGACCTCTAGACCGACCGTAAGGTAATACGACATAGTTTGATGCGATTGACGCAATACTAGCAGCAGGGAGTGAAGTATTCAAATCCCCTGCTGAAATCGTTAGGAAAGCTCTCGCAGGAGAAGATGACCGAGTTCACGAACCTGCTCATCATCAAGGACAGATACTGTTGTGACAGGTGAGTCAGCGAGCTCCGAGAGAACGTGCTTCTGTCGTTGCTGCGTGGCATCGTCGACCTCGTCTGACCTTGTCAGAACGACGATCTCTTTCTTCCTCGTCAGTTCTTCATCAAACGCTGCTAGCTCTGCTCGTATAGTTGCGTGATCTGCTTCACAGTTATCTCGTTCTGACGAGATACAGTGGAGTAGAGCCCTCGTTCTGCTTATATGCTTCAGGAATCTCGTCCCAAGACCCTTCCCCACGGAAGCACCCTCTATCAAGCCAGGTATATCAGCAATGACGAGTCCGTGGTACACACCTAGGGATGGCTCAAGTGTGGTGAAAGCGTAATTCCCGGTCTTCCCTTGAGCTCTCGTAAGCGCATTCAGGAGCGACGTCTTACCAACGTTCGGAAGACCGACCAATCCGATGTCTGCAATGAGCTTGAGGGAAAAGGTAAGCGACCGCTGCTCTCCTGGTTTCCCCTGCTGAGCTTCTTTGGGTGCTTGATTGGTCGAGCTTTTAAAGTGCTCGTTACCGAATCCTCCGACCCCACCTTCTGCAAGCATGACCGAATCTCCTTCGGTGAGCAGCTCCCAGGTATCCCCTCGCTCTGTGTCGACAATTACGGTCCCGATCGGTACTTCTAGGATGACATCACGCCCTCCTCGACCGGTCTCGCTACTGCCGCGTCCGTCCTCACCGTCTGCTGCGCGAATGACATCCTTGCCTTCGAGCCGTCCGAGTGCACCGATGTCTCGAACTGCCCGTGCGGAGACGTTGCCTCCCACTCCTCCATCTCCACCCGAGGGACCCGCGAACTCTTTGTATTTTTCATGCCGAAACCGCACGACGCCGTCTCCGCCGTCGCCCGCTTTGACGCGGAGCGCTATCTCATCAATGAGTGCCATGGAGCTACGGTAGCAGTACTACTGAGAAAGGGCAAGCTTCGCTAGTTCACGTACTCCTTCTTTCGATCGAGCGACCGCGAGATACAAGGTGCGGTGACAAAAGAGAGCATCTGCTACCCCACTTGCTTCTGCCAGCGCGTCTCCCCGCAATCCCGCCCACGCAGCTGGGTACGAGATCTTTGTCTCGAATGCTTGCGGGTCTTTCCGTACGCAGTAGGCATACCAGGTCTCTACTCCAGCCGGTGCCGGTTGCACCACAATGAATACCTCGGGGTATAGTGCCACCGTCTCATGCCAAGGATACGGAGCATCGAGGATGAGAATGCGCTCATCTGTTCGAGCGGCCAGCGCTCTCGTGACTTCATCGCACGCATGTACTCGTGCCGTTGCGTGAGAGATCGAACGCTCAAGAATGCTGTCCGCAAAACGGACCGCTTCAACAAAGTATGCGTCTGTATCACCCTGCTCTTCGTACGTAGGCCCCATCAGTGCGATCATCTCCCCTGCTGAGAACTGAGGAACAGAGACTGTTGCTTTCGCGATGGTTAGTCCATTGTCGTGCGCATCGATCTCCTGAATAAGTGCTCTGTCTACTTCATCTCGCACCGCTCTGTCCTCGACCACCTGATCACCGTAGTGCTTCCAGACGAGTCCGATCGAAGAGTACGGTACACTATTTTCTCGCTCGCCCGCTCCTTCTCTCTGGTGGTGATCGAAGCGTCTGCTCTCTGCATGGTAAATCCCACCCACATCAATGACGATGTCCGCACGCGCGATCTCTTCTGCGTCCCGAGTACGAATGACCACTGCTCCTGAGTATATCTTCGTCAGGACCGCTACAGCGAACACATCATCTGCATGGAATTCCCCGTTATGGGTGACGATCAGCATACTATCTCGTCAACTTACCTATGAGAAAACCGGTGAGGGAGATGATGGCAGCTCCTAGGAACGCTGCCCAGAGCGAATCGATGGTAAACCCGTCAACAAATGACGCGACGAAAAGAAGCAGGCCGGCATTAATGAGTAGCGCGAAGAGACCGAAGGTTAGTAAGGTCAGCGGTAGGGTCAATACGTAGAGTATCGGTCGAATTGTGATGTTCAGGAGTCCCATGATAAGCGCCACGATGACCGCCGTGTAGGTGGTCTCGATCGTGATCCCCGCTATGGCGTACTCAGCAAGTAGCAGTAAAAAGACCGCTGTGAGGAACCGGATCAGGAGAGTATACATTGTATGTAAGCGTACCATGCTGCGGGCAAATGCACAGTTACGCATAAGCAGAAAGTGTGGGAATAGGCGCCAGAGCTCAGCGATCCCGCACGTGTTTCTGTTTTTTAGGATGCTCTGGTAACGAACGCATACAAAAAAACCACGTGTACGCCGTGGTTCTTCGCTCGCCTATCCGAGATACCCAGCCTTATCTCGCTTTGAGGGGGTAGCAGGTGGTGCACACTCCCAGCTCTTCTAGTTTCTCGAGGTACAGTATCACCGTGGAGACGAACTGCGCATGGCTCCAAATGAGTGGGGTCACTGAGAGCTGCGCACCTGTGTAGGGATCGAGCTGCTCTGAGAGCACACCTGAAAGCTGGGCATACCGAGCGACCCAATCGAAGTATCTCGTCACCTCGGCAAGTTGTTCAGCCGTTTTCGCGCTTCGAATATCACACTCGGCAATCCACAGGGTGGTTATGAACCACGGATTGCCGTGCACATTGTGGTGCATGCGGTAGTAGTGATCATCGCGGTGTCGGCCGATTCCACCGATCGTGCCCTGGGGAGAGAGTTCGCGCTCAACCCGCTCACGAATGGCGCGTACCCGCGGGTCATCCACCGGCAGGATGTCGAAGAGCACGAGGCCGTAGAGATTACTCGTGTCGAGCGTGTCATCGACCGGTGCCCGATCATCCCCGAAGTGGCACAGCAGTCGCACCTCGCCCTGCTCTACGACCAGTTCACGCAGGAGCGCTTCGCGCACCTCGTCTGCTGCATCGCGAAATCGCTTCGTGTCCCCTTCTTTACCAAGCAGCTCTGCAAAGTTCGCCGCGGCGGTGAGTCCGGCGACGACCGAGCTCGTCGTGAAGACCGTCACACCATACTTCTCTTCCCACAGGTCGTAGGAGCTTTTCGGAAGCTTTGACCGATCGTCGCGGTACGTACGCAAAAACTCAGCTGCTCGTTTAATGAGGGGATTGTACAGATCCTCAATGAACTCGATGTTCTTCGACCGCTCGTAGTACTGCCACAGCACGATAAGCACGAGCGCCGTCTCGTCCTCCTGGATAGGTAACCGGCGCTTCCCGCCGCGCACCCACGCATGCCACGAACTCCCGAGCGAGCGGCTCACCGTGTACTTGTGGTAGAAGAATCCTTCTTCCGAGATAACGTCACGACTGTACTCAAAGAACCGTCGCGCGATCTCGTAGTACCCCGCTCGCACGAACGCGGCCGTGATGAGAGCCGCATCCCGATGCCACACGTAGCTGTACGTATCGTACCCATCACGAAGTATGTCAGCATCACAGCTCGCGATGATGCCTCCCCGCTTGTCGACGTGGGTGCGCATAATCAAGAGCGAGGACTTGAACAGCCGGACAACCTCTTCGGAGAGACCGTAGAAGGTGTAACGATACTTTCCGACCCATGCACGCCAGTAATTCTGGGTTGACTCGAGCAGGTGGTCCGGGGTCTTGGTCAGGAGGTACGCGTGTTCACGCTTCACATCTTCGAGCGTCTCCCCAGCAAGGAGCCAGTAGTCCGCAACCACCGAGTCTCCTCCTTCTATGGTCGCTGAGAACCCAATCGTCGAGTCGACCTTGCCGTGCTCGATGGGGTTCCCATCGAGCACGCCGTCCTCAGCATCACGCCACGTTCCCTCCTTGCCGTGACTATTGAAGTGGCCGATCGAGTAGAGCTGGAAGGGATCGCCGTTCATGACCCCCCCTACGAGGAACACCCGGCGACCTCGGTGATGAACGATCGCCTGCATGGCAGGCTCGTAGAAAGCGGTGTTTCCTCGCCACGACTCGGAAATGACAAGCTGCTGGTTCAGGAAGAGGCGGACCGAACGACGCCGCTCCCGAACATTGGTCACCACAATGCGCCGGAGAAAGATGTTGCGCTCATTGTACACCACATCGAGAAACGTGAGCTCGATACCGAGGGTCTCGTTGCGTGCGTGGATATCGGAGGCGAGGGTCTCGGGCTGGTAGCGCACCTCGATGGCCCACCCCGGGCTCGATAGCCAACTGAAATTTCCTTCGACCCATACCCCGATGCGGTGGACGCAGTCATCTCCCGTATGCAGCTCTTCGCCTGCATACGGGTAATACAAATCGCGCACCTGACCGAATGCGTCAAGTGCGACGAGCATTTCCCCATTACCCAGTACCAGACTCCTCATATCATATGTGAATGTTCACCTGTGCGTTGCGCGTCATGCGCCTCGTCCCTTCTAGCGGTAGAGCGAGACGTGTGCTACCACGACCCGCCGCGTTCCTTCGCGACTCCGCGCTCGCGCAATACGACGCGCGAGTGACGGTTCACTGAATACGTCCTCGATCCAGCGCGCAAAATCATTCCCGTCACCGCGCATGGTGTGATGGGCGAACTGCTCATCACTGATCTCGTGCAGTGCGCTCGCAAGCCCTTCCAGATCGGTCACGACCGGGCCGTAGTGGATCCAGAACCCGCGTGAGGGATCATCGACACGTAGAATAGGTACGCGCCTCGTTGCAGGCACCTTCTTGGCGTTGTGTGCGCCACGCGTGGTGACCTTCTTTCTCGCCGGGTTTTTGGTGGCCGCTGCAGCACGTTTTGGTGTGGCACGCTTCTTCGTCTCTTTCTTTTTCGTTACTCGCTTTGCCGAGGTCTTTGCTGAGGTCTTTGCTGACGTGTGCGTCTTCTTCGCGGTCGTGCGCTTTTTTGCGCTAGTTGTTGCTGCCATAGTAATGAACTGATCCCCCTATAATGAACTCACTAGTAATGATACTCTGGAAAGAAGAGTTGGTGCAACCGCGCTTTCCACGAACCGATGAGTGATGCTTCTTCTGATGGTGTCGGGTGTGCTGGTGTTGTACGCGTGCGAGCGTCAGACAAACGGATCTTGAAATCGTTGATGGCATTCATGTAGGCGATGAACGCCTCATACGGCGACTGGTACGGTGAGAAGTACGCGTGCACATCCCCATCATTCCAGTACTTCGTGCACATGTAGTAGAAGTGGTCACTCGTCTGGAGGCGACGCCAATCTGAAAGGAGTGTGGCGTCGCCCACAGCGCGCACTTCATCCTCGAGCTCGTAGATGACACGCAGTGCATCGTGCTGAATGGGGTTTGACAACCATGCGGAAATATCGCGCTCCATGTCCGCCCACGAAAGGTAGTGGGGCACATCGTATTCGCCGACCGCATTGTAGCGGGTCAACGCTTCGGTCGGGGTGACGAAGTCGTTGTCGGGATGCTTGAGCAGCTCGCCTGGGAGCGCTCGCCAGAAGTCAAAGACCCCCGTATCCTCCCAGTGGTGCTCGCCCATCGTCTCATAGTCCATGAACAGATTCACCAGCTGCCCAGAGCCGTTGACCGAGTTAACCCAGTGCGAGAACTTATCAGCGGTCAGGGGGTACTCCGCCCACCCACGATCGGAGAAGCGGAATGCAACGTCATCTGAGAGCTTGTAGTTCTTGAGGAGCAGTGCGAGTGCTGGCTGCTCTTTTGCGTGGTAGAGGAAGTTCGGGCTGCGCCAGCCGAGGTAGTGCTCCCACCCCTCGGTGAGCATGCCGCGGTAACCCATGTCGGCGACCAGACCACCAATGTCGTTGCGGTAGATGAGCTCGGTGTTGCGAAACACGGTCGGTACGACACCGAAAGTATCGAACAAGCGCTTGCGGTGAAGCCCCACCTGCTCGCGAAACTCGCGCTCTGAGCGCAAGAAGGCGAGGGAGTGGTAGTAGGTTTCGGAGATGAGCTCGACCCGGCCGGTGTCGACGAGGCGGCGGAACGATTCAAGCACTTCGGGAGCGTACTCTTCGAACTGGTCGAGTGCGACGCCGCTGATCGAGTACGCGAGTTTCAACTCAGGGTGGCGCTCCAACGACTCGAGCCACATCTGGTTCGCCGGGAGGTAGCACTTGCCCTTGACCTTGTCGACGATGAAGCGATTGTTGAGATCACCCTCTCCCTGGTGATCGAAGTAGTTCGTACCTCGCCCCACATCGAAGAACGAGAGCTTCTTCACCCGGTAGGGCTGGTGCACGTGAAAGTAGAGACAAACTGAACTCATGGACCCCTGGTTACCCCGTCGCTTCTTTCTGATAACATCCCCTACGCTCGTGAGAGCGTGTTCACCACCCTATGATACACGAGTGCGCATTTCTCGGCTGCCCTTTTCCACACCACACCCAGTACTTCTCGCGCACCCTGCTCACGTAAGGTCTCCTTGAGCGAGTCGTGGTTGAGAACCGCAATGAGCTGATTCGCCATCTCGTCCGTGTCCCAGAAGTCGACCTTCAAGGCGTTCTTGACGACCTCTGACACGCCCGACTGCTTTGAGATGATGACCGGGGTGCCATTGTGCATCGCCTCCAAAGGAACAATGCCGAAGGGCTCAGAGACCGACGGCATGACCGCGACATCCGCAAGCGCATACATCTGCGCGAGCGCGTTCCCACGCAAGAAGCCGACAAAGAGGACCTTGTCGCCAATACACTCGTACGCCGCCTCTTGAATGAGCCGCTGCTCCATGTCGCCCGAGCCCGCAAATATGAAGACCGTGTTGGGTCGCGCGTGGATCACTTTCTTGGCAGCCCTGAGGAAGTAGTCGGGACCCTTCTGCAGGGTGAGCCGACCCACAAAGAGGACAATGTCGTTTCCGCGCTCCTGGAGCGCGTGCACCAGATTCTCGACCGATTGAGATATCGTCGCGTCGTCGTGGTCGATACCGTTGTGGACGACCTCGATCTTCTCGGGCGCGATCCCGTAGTGCCGCACGAGCATGTCTTTTGTGTACTGCGAGACCGCAATGACCCCGTCTGCTGCATGCATGCCCGCGCGCTCAATGTCGTATACAGATTGATTCACCCCCGTGCCTCCCGTGCGGTCGAACTCGGTCGCGTGCATGTGGGTGATGAGGGGCTTGCCACTCACCGCTTTTGCTTCCATACCGGCAACGAATGACAACCAGTCGTGCGCGTGGATGACATCGTGCGGCTCCTCAAGGGCGATACGTCGCGCAAGTACACCGTAGCGAGCCACCTCCTCAAGCAACGAGCCCCGCACCGAGGCAAGTGCAGGATACGTGGTCAGCAGTCGCTGATACTCTGCATCAGAAATGTAGCCACTGTAGAGCGAGCGGTAGACATCGTTCGGGATATCCATCTGGGGGCGGTTATCGGCAAACACCATTTTGCACCAGGGTGCGTTGGTCTCCATGCGCTTCGGGAGGACGAAGGTGACCTCGACCCCGGACTCGGCCAGGGCCCGCGAGAGCCCGTAGCAGGCCACGCCAAGACCACCACTGTTGTGTGGCGGGAACTCCCAACCGAACATAAGCGCCCTCATAGGTTCGTGCGCATGATTACGCCTAGCGCACCACTCAGGACAACGCGAACAAAGCTGACCAGGGCGGCGATACTAAACACCATTCAGTATAAACCCGCTCTGGACAATTTGCGTGTTGATAACTGGGAGCTCCTTACGAGGAGATGCGCCACCCGGAAGCCAATAGCGGCTCCGCTTTCTTGTACTTGAGGGTCTTGGTCTCTGTGCCATTGGTAATGGTCACCTGGTCATTGCGGCCCGGGCGCTCGGTTGCGCGTGCGGGGCGGGGTGTGGGGGGCGGGGTCGTGGTACCTGCAGTGGCCGACTCGGCGTGGAGCGTTCGCGCGCTCGTCGAGCGCTGCTTCTGCTCGTCAGAGATGGTGAAGGCGTCCGCAGAGAGTTGCGGCAAGCGCTCGATGATCTGGTCCTCGATCGAGAGCTCGAGCTCTTTGAAGAGGCGCAGCCCCTCTTTTCGGTATTCAATGAGGGGGTCGCGTTGGCCGTACGCGCGTAGGTTCACACTGCTCCGCACGTAGTCCATGGTCTCGAGGTGCTCCATCCAGAGCATGTCGATCGCCTGCAGGGCGAGTCGTCGTCCAGCGGCCACAAACCCCTCTTCGCCCAACTCCTCAGTTTTATCGGTGATGAGTTTCTGCACCTCCTCATCATCTCCCGCAAGCTCACTGAAGTACGCTCGTACCTCTTCCTCGGAGCCGGTGAGTAAGAGCCGGCGTTGCTCATATATATGTGTGCGCTGCAGATTCAGGACGTTGTCGTAGGAGAGGACGCGCTTACGTGCATCAAAGTGGAAGCCTTCGATCTTGGTCTGTGCGGTTTCCAAGGAGCGTGTGATCATGCCGTTCTGGATGGGCTCATCCTCGGGAATGTTGAGACGTGACATCACACCTTTCACCAGGTCGGTCGCGAAGACCCGCATCAGGGAGTCCTCGAGAGAGACAAAGAACTGCGTCTCACCCGGATCGCCCTGCCTGCCGGAGCGACCGCGCAGCTGGTTGTCGATGCGCCTTGCCTCGTGTCGCTCCGTCCCCAAGACGTAGAGACCACCCAGCTCACGAATGCGATCTGCAGCACCCTCAGCGGCCGGATTCCCGCCGAGCTTGATGTCGACCCCACGTCCTGCCATGTTGGTCGCAATGGTCACCCGCCCCTCGCGACCCGCTTGCGCGATGATCTCTCCCTCGCGTTCGTGGTTCTTCGCGTTGAGTACCTCGTGCGGCACACCTTCACTCGTCAGGTGGCGGGCAAGCTCCTCGTTCTTCTCGATCGACGCGGTGCCGATGAGGACCGGCTGGCCGCGCTCGTGGAGCTCGCGCACCTTGCGCGTGATCGCTGTGTACTTCCCTGCCTCGGTTCGGAAGATGAGATCGTTCTGGTCGATACGCTGCACCGAGCGGTGTGTGGGGATCTCGATGACGTCGAGCTTGTACACCGAGTAGAACTCCTCGGCTGAGGTCGACGCGGTTCCGGTCATCCCGGCGAGCTTGCCGTAGAGCTTGAAGTAGTTCTGGTAGGTGATCGAAGCGAACGTGCGTGACTCACGCTGCACCGCAACGCCCTCCTTGGCCTCGATGGCCTGGTGCAACCCATCAGACCAGCGTCGCCCTGGCTGGAGCCGACCAGTGAACTCATCTACGATGACGATCTGACCGTCGCGCAGCACGTACTGGTGGTCGCGGTTGAAGAGCGCCTTGGCGCGCACTGCGGTCTCGAGGTGGTGGACGTGCTTGATGCCCGCATCCGTGTAGAGGTTCTCGATGCCGAGCGCGCGCTCCGCTTTCTCAATACCACTATCCTTGATCTGCACCGCCTTGAGCTTCTCGTCGACCGTGAAGTCGACATCGCGCTCCAGGGTCTGCGCGATCGTTGCGAACCGCTCGTAGAGGTTCTCCGATTCCGCAGCGGGCGCTGAGATGATAAGTGGGGTGCGCGCCTCGTCGATGAGAATAGAGTCGATCTCATCAATGATGGCGAAGGTCTCTTGGTGATCGCGTTGGCGCAGCTTCGCCGCTTCGTACTCGATGTTGTCGCGCAGGTAATCGAACCCGAACTCACTGTTCGTGCCGAAGGTAATGTCAGCAGCGTACGCTTCCAGCTTGCTCACCGGGCGCAAAAATTCGTACTGTACCCTGAACGAGCCCACCTCATCGCGCTCACGATCTTCCTCACTCCCCTCTGTGTGCGCAGGATCGTATCGATACGAACCGTCCGAGCCGACGACACCAACGGTGAGTCCGAGGAAGTGGTAGATCTGTCCCATCCATACCGCATCACGCCGGGAGAGGTAGTCGTTGACGGTGACGATGTGCACACCGTTGCCGCCGAGCGCATTGAGGTAGGTCGGGAGTGTCCCAACCAGCGTCTTCCCTTCACCAGTACGCATCTCCGCGATCATACCTTTGTGGAGCGCGTACCCGCCCATCACCTGCACGTCGTAGTGTCGCTCACCCAACAGTCGCTTGGCACTCTCGCGAACGACCGCGAAGGCCTCGGGAAGGATATCATCAAGGGACGCACCGTCCTGAAGGCGACCTCGGAAGCTCTGTGTCTTGTGCGCAAGCTCTTCGTCAGTGAGCGGCGCGATGTCTGCCTCCCACTCACCCACGGTCTTCGCCACCTCACGCGCCTCGCTGAGCAAGCGGCGGCTGGTCTGATCACCAAATAGTCCTTTCAGTGCCCCAAACATGCCGTGGTAGTGTAGCACACCGTCCGGCCGTTCTCTAGACCACCACAACGAGAACGACCCCCGGTCGAGCGAGGGTCATTCTTACACATCTACGTTGAGCACGAGACTACTTCTTCTTGGTCGTCTTGCGCTTGGTTGTCTTCTTTGCGGCCTTCTTCGCAGGCTTGCGCTTGGTCGTCTTCTTTGTTGCTTTCTTTGCGACCTTTTTCGCAGGCTTGCGCTTGGTCGTCTTCTTCGCTGCTTTCTTGACAGTCTTCTTGACCGCCTTCTTTGCGGTCGTCTTCTTTACTGCCTTGCGAGCTTTTTTTGCAGCCATAATAAAGAACGATACATTAAGGTGCTAATAGTGTGACATCTCGACCCTTGCAGTGCACTGCATGTGTTACACAATGCCACGTGTGTTCTCTCATTATCGATTCATTTTTTTTTCTTCACAACAACATTACAAAAAATTGTGTGGATAATGATCTGCGAGTGAAAACAGTTTGTAACAAAAAAATGTTACGCATACACGATCTCAACCTCTCGCTCGATCGTGATACCGGTCGCATCGTTGACGCGCTCTGCGACATCGGCTGCAAGTTTGTCGAGGTCGCTCGCGGTCGCTCCTTCGTGGGCGACGACCACCAACGGCTGTCGCTCATAGAGGCCGACCGAACCGACCGTGTATCCCCGCAACCCACACACGTGATCGAGTATCCATGCAAGCGATACCTTGCAGCGCTCTCCCACGGGATAGACAGGTAACTCGGGGTAACGCTCGCGCAGCGCACCAGCTTCCCTGCAGTCGATGATCGGATTCTTAAAAAACGAGCCAGCAGTACCTACAGCGCGAAGGTCGGGAAACTTACTGCGCCTAATAAGGAGCACTGCCTCGCGAATGGCCGCGAGCGTCGGTTCCGAATGCGCATCAGCAAAGTAGGTGGCAAGGTCGCGGTACCCCAGGTTCGGTAGCGGATTCGTGGAAAGGCTGAAGGCAACACGGGTGATGATGCGGGTGCGCTCACGTTTGAAGATACTGTCGCGATACCCGAACTCACAATCCGATGCACGCATGCGCATGCTCGTGCCACTTTCCGTATCATAGACCTCGACCCACGCCAGCACGTCCGCTATCTCGATACCGTACGCACCCACGTTCTGGATCGGTGTCGCCCCGACCGTGCCCGGTATACCTGCGAGGTTCTCGAGCCCCCACAGCCCTCGCGCGACACTGTCTGCGACCAACGCATCCCACGAGTACCCTGCTGACGCAACGAGCGTTCGCTCTCTCCCTTCACCCTCCTCAGCGACCTCGCCTTCGGGCAACCGAATGAGCACGCCCGCAAACCCGGCGTCCGGGAACACGACGTTCGACCCCCCGCCGAGGACCTTCCACGGTAGACCTTCTTCTGTGGCAAGCGCGAGCGCGGCAGGCAACTCTTCAGGACTCTCGAGTGTGACCACGATCGAGGCAACCCCGCCGACCTTCATGGTCGTGAGACTGCTGAGTGGTTGACCGTGTTCTGTGCGCATAGTGGTTCGCGCGACAGCTGGAGAGCGATCCGCAGAACTCCAAACGAAAAACGAAAGTTTGAGTGCCATTCGCTCTCCGGCTCTCGCGCGAACAGAAACCCAGTATAGGCTTCGAACGCTACGGGCGCAAGAACGTGAAAACCGCCCCCCGGGCGGTCCTCACGCGTTTTTCGTTGTGTGAGTATGCAGTGACACTCGCTCACTAGTGTAGCGTAGAACACGCGCGCGTCAACTCACCCACTACCGGGTGCGCTCGCCTGAACGTATCTCCTCGATGAACTGCTGCGCCTGCGCCTGGAAGGCTGGGTCAACCTCGGCAGCTGCCTCAAGTGACGCAATGGCCGCTTCTTGGTTCCCCGCCGCGAGGTAGCCAGCTGCGAGTGAGACACGTGCCTGTGCGTTCTGCGGGTCATCTGCGACACGCTTCTCTAGAATGGCGATGACCTTGTCGAACTGTCCAGCTCCCTGCCACGCGCGCAGGAACCGATCGTCGTCAATGATGAGTTCACCGGTCGTTGTCGCGTACGTGTAGCCTCTGCGTTGTGCCACCTCCAGAAGCGCACCATCCTCAGTGACAAAGAGTTGCTCAGCTTCCTCGTACGCCCCGGTGTAGATGAGGCCGAGCGCGTAGTACTCGCGCATAGGGAACGCCTCAGGGTCGAGTTCATAGGCCTGCCTGAAGTACTCGAGCGCCTTCTGGGGCTCGCCGAGGTTGACGTAGCGTGATGCGATCTCAATGTAGGTCGTCTGCTTGCCGGGGCTGAGCTCGCGCCCGCGCTCGAGGTACTCGAGTGCTTCCTCGAATCTGCCGAGGTTCGCAAGGTAGGAACCCATGAAGAGTTGCGTGCGTGCATCAGTAGGAACCCGCTCGATCTGCTCTTTCAGCGCTGCTTCTGCCTGTTGGACAAAACTCTGCTTCAACTCCTGACTGGCATTGCTCTGCGCGACGCGAGAAGCGGCCTGCACGAACTGCTCACGCACCTCTTGTCCACCAAGGAGGTCGTCCTCGACCGAACGCTCGTAGAGCTCGAGAGTGCGCGTGAAGAGCGCGTTCTGCTGCTCGGGCGATTGTGCCTGCTGGGCCGCTGAGAGCGTACGCAAGGCCTCCACGAGATTCGCCGCAGTGGTCAGGCCACGAATGTTCGCCTGGTAGACGAAGACCACCACGGCAACCGCAAAGACCGGCGCAACGACGAAGGTCACGGTGTCACGGTTGATGCTGACCTTCTCGCCAAGCGGTGCCTCCTCTGTCGTCACCCGTACGTGCACGTACGCCAACAGCGCGATGTAGAGCAGGTAGCTGGTGAGGTTATCGAAGACGAAGAGGTTGTGGAAGGTGTAGGCGGCGAGCAGTCCGGTCAAGAGCGAGCGCTCGGTCAAGTTCATCGGGTGATCCGCGAGTCGCTCCCAGAATCCCACCGGCTCGTCTCCCCTGCGGTAGAGCCACAGGTAGTAGAGCATAGCTCCAGCAAGCGCGAGATACGAGACGAAACCAATGATCCCGCCTGCGATGAGCCAGTCGAACATCACGTTGTGCGTACGATCGAACCACTGCTCGTTGCCGTACATCCGTGGATCATAGTACGTGTTGAAGACGAAGTTGAAACTATCTGGCCCCCAGCCAAAGATGGGTCGCTCCTGAAAGCCCTGCCACGCCATGCTCCAGATGAGGAAGCGCGACTCGACCGTCTCACCCGAGAGATCCATATTCGCGAAGCGACCCAAGACCGGGTGTTCACTCACCCACGGCACATCGCGCGCCAGGAAGAAGACTCCCACGATCGCAACAACACCAACGATAGCCCCCACGGCAAGCTTGCGTGCCAGCGGACTGCCGCGCTGCACGATCGCGGTGATGAGT
This sequence comes from uncultured Candidatus Saccharibacteria bacterium, assembly GCA_964459075.1. GTDB lineage: Bacteria > Patescibacteriota > Minisyncoccia > Phycocordibacterales > UBA12088 > CAYWKE01. The sequence goes on from CAYWKE010000015.1 coordinate 20,929, forward strand.
CCCGCGACGAGCATGCCGCCCAAGAAACCGAGTATGGAACCGCGGGTACCCGTGTAGAAGAGCATCGGCAGCTGGAGCAGGATGATGGCAACGTAGAGCGTGCGCATCCACAGCACGCTCCAGTTCTTCTCGAGCATGATCGCCGCAAGGAAGATGTGAATGACCGAGTAGATCGCGAGGTACGTCGGGTTCCCGAAGGTGAGATCGAGGCGACCGATGTTCTCGCCTTGGAAGATGGCGGGGATGACCTGCCCGAGTGCGGTGATGCCCAGGTAGCCTGCTACCCCGAGCGAGATGTTGAAGAACGTGTACCAGAGCTTCTCGGTGTTGAGTACTGCGGCTGCAGCCGTGAAGTAGAGCCAGAGGTGCGCGAACGTGACCCACCCCTCCATGCGCTCGAAGTTGCTCCAGAAGCTCTTGAAGGAGTTCGGGCTGAGCAGTGATGAGATGAGGAGCGACCCTACGAGAATTGAGAGCGCTATCCAAATGAGGGAGAGCTTAGGGCGGTACTTCGGCTCAAGCAACGCAAGAAGTATCCACGCGACCGCGACCACCTCGATGATGATGCGGAAGACAAAGTTCTTACCGGTAATGTATGGGAAAAAGAGTGATCCTGCGACGTAGAGGACCAAGAAAGGAAGCGCGTAGATACCCGCAAGGACGATCCAGCGCAACGTGGTGGTCAGATGCATGCTGGGCAGTGTACCACAGCTCACCGATGACTCAGAAGTGATGCTCGCCAGCCCACGTGTGCCCGAATTGTCAACGAGCTAGATGAGCCCGTGCTGAGCGAGGTAGTCCATCACGAGTGCTGCCGCTTGCTCAGCTTCGATACCCGTGGTGTCGATGACGAGTTCAGGGGACGCGGGCTCCTCGTACGGGTCATCGATACCAGTGAACCCGGTGAGCTTCCCCGCGCGCGCTTTCTGGTAGAGTCCTTTCACATCGCGCCGCTCACATTCCGCAACCGGGGTCGCCACGTAGATCTCGATAAAGGTGCCCAGCGCGCTCACCAGCTCACGTGCTCGCTGACGTGCTTCTTCGTGTGGCGCGATCGCCGAGCAGATGGCGATGCCGCCGTGGCGGGCCACCTC
>CAYWKE010000016.1:0-13422 GCA_964459075.1 uncultured Candidatus Saccharibacteria bacterium
ACCTAGATAGCCAGGACCAAAACCTGGAGTCCTACCATTAGACGATCCGGCAATGTAAAGAAGTGTAATCCAAGTCAAAACTTTGTGCATCCTACGCTGGGTTTTGACCAAAACCCGTTCGACGGTATCCCATACCGTCTCACCTACCATTAGACGATCCGGCAATGTGTTTTGTCACGTTAGGATACCAGAAGCGTGATGAACAGCAAGGCGGGCAACGACTGCCCGCCGTTGCCCGCACTAGTGGATCGCTGTTGTTTTTTGCGGGGGAACTATCCGCAGCTTCATTCCTTCTGCCTTAGCTCGTTGATGCGCTCAAGGCGAGCGGCTCGGTGCGCGAAGAATGCTGCAGCAAGATTGGTGCGCATTCTAGGAAACTCGATGTCAACACCACCTTCTCGGTAGTACACCTTGCAGTCGACACTAGCGGTCGCCTTGTAGTGTGCGACGAGCGTCCTGATGCTATCTACGAAGATGACATCACTCGGCTCCGCACCTGGGAGCGAAATGAGCGCTGTCACGCTGAGATCACCCTCCTTGACAACAGAAGCGAACAAGAGAACGTCCGCTTGTGTGTTCAGTCGCAGGTCTCGCGTTACCTCGTAGTGGGCTGCGATTAGTGGAAACTGACTGTAGGGCGCCGAAGAAACAGCAAGACCCTGCAGAGACTCGTAGATCCGGGCTGCGCGAGCTATTTGCTCGGGAAGACCGTGACCGGGCACGTGTACGGTCACCTTGACCGCCGTCGGTTTTACGGAATGCATTCGCTACCCCTTCTGAAGCGTGAGTTGAAACCTAGCAGAAATATGCCACAAACTCTATACCTTGTGAAGATGCCTCGTATCGTTGTGGTAGACGACCGTAACGATGTCGGCCACGTTGTCTCCGTCGGACCATTCGACCTTGGTGACGCCGGTGTTGGCGAAGGCGTTAGAGCGGAAGAGGTCGAGCATGAACTGGCTCATGGTGACGTCGCAACTCTCGGAGAGCTCGTGGAGCATGGCGGTTATCATGAGCCGGTGTGAGACGACCGCCACACGCTTCTCGGAGCGATGAAGTATCTCCGTGAGCGCTTTTCCTGCGCGTGCCATCAACTGCGCCGGGGTCTCCGCATCCTCAAAACTCCACAGCGGGTCTCGTGCTTTCAATACGGACATCCCGACCGAGTAAAGCGACTTAGGATGTAAATACGAGCGATCAACGACTGAGGACGCGCGGTGGAGCTCTTGCAACAGCGGAGTGTAGTGGATGCTGCACCCTGCGGCCTTTGCTATCGGCTCTGCGGTTTCTTGTGTGCGGCGCGTGTCACTTGCGATGACGATGTCAACCGGCTCTTCAGAAACGAAACGCTGTGCAACCGCTTCAGCTTGTGCTCGTCCCTTTGGGGAAAGCGGTACCTGCGCGTGCTGGTGGCGCCACCTGCGGTTGTAGAGTGTCTCGCCATGGCGGACGAAGTAGAGCGTTTTGTTGGGCAAGTGGCCGAGCATGCTAGCGCAAGAGGGTTGGGTCGATACGGATGAGCTTGTCGTCGCCCGCGCGTGGCTCGCCGCGACCGTCGGTGTTGCTAGTGGTGAGGTAGAGGTAGCCGTCGGGACCGACACGAACCGTACGGACACGTCCGAACTCTTCCACAAAGTGGCGGGTGAGCGTTGGCGTGTTCGTGCCCTCCTCGCTTGAGAGCGAAACCTCATACAGCGCTTCTCCCCGCAAACCTCCGAAGAAGAGCGAGCCGTTGTGATACGCAAGACTTGCGGGAGCCCAGACGGCGCTCACCCCTGAGTGCAGTACAGGGCTCTCCATCCCTGGTGCACTCTGGTCTGCGGTTATCTCTGGCCAGCCATAGTTCCCTCCTGGTTCGATGAGATTAAGCTCATCGCGGCAGCAGAAGCCTGGTAGAGATGGTCCGTGCTCGGTCGACCACATGCCGCCTGCGTTGTCCCATGCGATGCCCTGAGGATTTCGATGACCAAGCGAGTAGAGAGGTGAACCCGTGATCGGATTATCGCGTGGGATGGTCCCGTCTTGATTCAAACGGAGTATCTTGCCTGCGAGTGAGTCTGGGTCCTGCGCGAGAGCTGGCTCTTGGGCATCGCCGGTCACGATGTAGAGCTTGCCATCCGGCCCCCACTCCATGCGCCCTCCGTCGTGGTAGAGCGCACCAGGAATTGCGTCGATGATGGTGATGGGGTCACGGAGACTCTCCTCACGTACCTGATACACGTAGCGCTCCACTCTATTGAGTACCTGCCCATTCTCTTCGATGGTTTGATAGAGGTAGACGTGACCGTTCTCCTCGAAGCGTGGGTGGATGAGGAGTCCCAGCAGTCCTCCCTCGCCCCGTGAGCGCACCGTCGGTCGAGCAATCTCCCGAAGCCCGTCTCCATCAAGGTGGAGTACACTGCCTGAACGTTCGGTGATGAGGATGGAACCGTCAGGAAGAAACCCCAGGTCCCACGGAACAGACAACTCCTCTGCAAGCACCTCGATAGGTGCGCCCGGTGAGCGAAGCACGGTCGCACGTGTGGTCTCTCCATCTTCGGATACACGCCCGGTGAGTATGGAGGAATCTGATGCGGAAGCTGGGTCACTAGCAATGTCACTGGTTTGCATTCCCAACTCACCCTCAATTCCACCACTGGGCAAGAACTGCATCCAGATGATCCCGACGCACGCAAGAAGGATGAGGGGGATGCCAACTCGCGCTTTCATGATGACGCAGGTGATGCGGTGAGGTCGATGACCGCAAGCTCCAAGGGGAGCATGGGTGTGCTTGCGGTACGCACGAGATCGTGCGCTTCAAGCAAACGCAGGAGTGTACGTGAGGTGATGCCTTTATCACTTGCGAGAGGCTCAAGGAACGCGATTGAGTCCGCTCCAAGACGCTCTTCCAGGTCGCCCTTGAGAGAGGGTGCGGTGCGCATGAGGAGAATTGCGCGCAACCGCGCCACAAGGAGCTTGAAGACCATGTCGGGAGCAACGTTCTCCTTGGTGAGCGTGGTAAGTGCGACGAGTGCCTGCTCACCGTTGTGCTGACTCAGTGATTCAATGAGCGCGTTGATGAGCGCGATGCGCGGGGCACCAAGCGTGGCCTCGACCACTTCGTGAGAGATGGTCTTCTCATCTGCTGCTTGTAGTACCTTCTGGAGTGCGCCCAGCGTATCGCGGTATGAGCCCTCGCCCAATAGCGCGATGAGTTCAGCGCTTTGCGGTTTGAGCGTGTAGCCCTCTTTCTTTGCAATCGAAATGGCGTGTGCGGCGAGTGTTGCTTCGCTCGGCGTTTTGAAGGAGAGGAGCTGACAGCGCGAGCGAATGGTATCGGGTACCTTGTGGAGCTCGGTTGTAGCGAGGATGAAGAGGGCGTGCTGAGGCGGCTCCTCAAGGGTTTTCAGGAGTGCGTTGAAAGCTTCACGAGAGAGCATGTGCACCTCATCGAGGATGTAGACCTTGTACGGTGATGAGAAGGGTAGAGTTTGGATCTCTTCGCGCAGCGCACGAATGTCGTCGATGCCGCGATTACTCGCTGCATCAATTTCGTAGAGGTCGCGCTCATCGGTTTTGAGCTCTCGTGCGAGGATGCGCGCGACACTGGTCTTGCCGGTGCCGCGGGAACCGGAGAATAGGTATGCGTGTGCAAAGGCACCTTCTGCGATGCCCTTTTGTAGTGCAGGAATGAGGTGATCTTGCCCCACGATCTCGTCGAAGGTCTGAGGGCGATATTTACGGTACAGGGTGAGGTCGGACATGGAGAGCAGTATACCAGAGGAAGTAGTGTGAGGGGTGAGTATGACAAAGTATGAGGGGTGAGTATGAGTATGAGGAAGCGGCGCCCAAGGGCGCCGCGTTTTGGTTGACCGCCGGGCTCCACACCGGCAGTCTAAGTTAGCAAAAAACGTATAAACAGATAGAGAAGTGCGAGCCCGAGCACCAGGGTGGTCAAGTTGAGACATGAGGTCTCCTCCCGTCCCACCTCGTCTCCCGGGTCCCGGAAACGCTCCGGTAATTTTTTCATGGCTGTCTCCCATTGCCTCATTTAATTATGCAGTAATTGAAATATTTGTCAACAACTCATGTACCTCAGCAGCAGTATCGCACTCCATCAACCCATTCCTTAACTCCTTCGCGCCATCCCACCCATGCACATATGCCTTGAAGTGCTTCTTCATGACGGAGAAGTTCTTGTGGGGCAAGAGCTCTTCGAAAAGTCGGCAGTGCTCTACAAGAACCCGGAGTATTTCTTCGCGTGCAAGCTGGGACCTTGGGGTGGTGGGATCGAAGAACCAGGGGTTGCCAAAAATACCCCGGCCGATCATTATTCCATCTACGCCAGTCTCCTCGGCAAGTCGTCTCCCCTGCTCGAGTGAGGTAACGTCACCATTGCCGAGTATCTTACTCGACACACCCATGCGGTCTCGTATCGCGACCGTCTCTGCAACGTGCTCCCACCGCGCAGGCACGAGGGACATCTCTTTGCGCGTGCGAGCATGAATAGTGAGTGCATCGATGCCGGTATCAAGCAAGGTCGGCACCCACGTTGCAAGTTCGCTCTTCGTGTCTCCGATGCGGGTCTTGACCGAGACCGGAACTCCACCAGCACCACGCTGCGCCGCCTTGATGACCTCAACCGCTACCTCAGGAGTGCGTATCATCGCAGCGCCGCATCCCTGCTTCATGATGGAGCGGTCGGGGCACCCCATGTTAATGTCGATCCCATCGAATCCCAACTCCCGACACAATCGAGCACCGTACTCCATCATTTCGGGGTCACGCGAGAAAAGTTGTGCCACGATGGGGCGTTCCGCTTCTGTGTACAGGAGATCGCGCATCAGGGGATTGTCTGTGTCAGGCACTCCCTGCTTCTCTCTCGTGTGCCAGAGCCCGTCACACGACACGAACTCGGTCCAGGTAACATCCGGCTTGCCGTACTTAGCAAAGAGACGTCGGAACGACGCATCGGTAACATCCGCCATGGGGGCGAGTGCGAAGAAGGGTTTGGGAAGCTGCTGCCAGAATGTCATTGCTGGCTACTCTAGCAGGCGATGAGCATGCTCTCAACTGCGCTGTGTGGCGATGTCCGCACTGCTCAACTCAATGGTCTGTCCTCGCTCAACCTCCCCCGCAATGATCTTGTCCGCAATGATCTGCTCGACGTGTTCCTTGATGAAGCGATTCACGTTTCTACCACCAAAGCGCACGTCGTAACCCTCTTTCGCGACGTAGTCCAGAAGTGCATCGGTGATGGAAAGGTCGAGGCCTTTCCCCTGCAAGCGCTCACGTAGGTGCTCAAGCGCAAGTCGGGCGATCTCACGCGCCTCATCAGTGACCAGTGGTTTGAAGAGGATGACTGCATCGAAGCGGTTAATGAGCTCAGGGCGGAACGTGCCAGAAGAGATGACCTCATTGATGATCTCATCGGTTTGCGTGGTGATATCGTCTCCGTTCTGTACCGCTTTGAAAATGAGATCAGCGCCCGCATTACTCGTTGCGATGATGATGGTGTTGCGCGCATTGACCGGCATGCCCTCCTCATCGGTGAACTCTCCCTCGTCGAGGATCTGGAGGAAGAGGTCGTGCACGGAGGGGTCTGCTTTCTCGAACTCATCCAGCAAGAGCACGCGGTATGGGTACTCGCGTAACATGACCGACAGCCGACCCGGTGTGCCATCACTTTTACCGATGAGTAGCCCGAGGGCTGTTTGTCCCTGAAACTCAGACATGTCGAGACGGTGCATCGCGTGCTCATCACCAAAGAAGACGTGCGCAAGCGCTTTGGCGGTCTCGGTCTTTCCTACGCCTGTGGGACCCAAAAAAAGGAACGTGCCGATGGGCCTATCTGGATCGTTGATGCCAGCGCGTGCGCGGCGGACCGCGCCCGCGATAGCGCTGAGCGCCTCAGATTGTCCAATGACGCGCTGCTGCATTTCCTCTTCAAGGTGCTGCAGCTTGTCGCTCTCAACCTCATCTACATCGCCCAGTGGGATACCGGTCTTTCCCTCCACAACCGCGGAGACGTGCTCAGGAAGAATGAACTCGACACCGTGGGTGTGCGCGTAGAGAACCGTTTCCTCAAGAAGATCGAAAGCTTTGTCGGGCATGACCGCATCAGGAAAGTAGCGTCTCGCGTCGTTACCGACCGCGCGCAGCGCCGGGTAGGTCAGAATGACACCCGCGCGTCTCTCCTCGCGGACCGCACGCTGCTCAAGGATGCGGACGAGCGCCGCTTCATCGACATCGTGGATGCGCACTACTTCAAAGGCCTGCTTGATGCGTCCATCGCGCTCAAGCGTGCGGTGCAGGTCGTCCTCGTTGCTCGTCGCGATGATCTGGAGTGATGAGGAAGTGATGTAGGGCTGGAGGAGATTCACCACATCGCTGCCGATCTCGTGAGCACCAGCAATGACCGCGGGGAATTCGTCTAAGACCAGGATGATATTCCCTGCGTGGTTTGCTTCGTTCAGCGCTTTGATGAAGGTCGACTCGAACATCGCCTTCTCAGGGGAGGCCGCAAGGAGTGATGTCACATCAAAGAGAAAGACGTGTTTGTGTGAGAGTGGAGCGAGGACAGCTGACTCACGTATCTTGTGCGCAAGCTGAGCCAGTATGCCGAGCTTTGCGGTCGCATCTTTGCCAACGAGAATGACGTTCGCTTGGCGTGCACGCGCGAGTTCTGCTTCAATGGCTTCGACGTCACCTTCTTCCTCAAATGAACGGTCGATGGCTCCCTGGTACACCGATGTCTTCTCTATTTCCGTACCAAAGCGTGAGAGTGTGAAGCGTTCACCGTAGACGATATCGGTCGTTATACTGTCGATGCGCGAGAGGTTATCACGGCTGTACCACCGTTCCTTTTGACGTTGTCGCCGGTTGGTGCGCATGATCCACTCAGCAGCACCCACAACCTCTTCCTTGATGATGCCGCGGCTAAAGAGCCACTGACTCAAACTCGCGTCCTGTTTGAATACGCTCCGCACGTAGACCGGAAGCGTGACCCCGCCGCGGTCGCGCTCAATGAGAAGATCACGTGCAGGGATGCGCACCCGCGCAGGGTCTGCGAGTAAGCGACGTAGCGCATCGTCATCGATGCCCAGACGGTAGAACGTGTCGATGCCGTAGGGGTTCATCAACAACCCCGCAGTGACATCATCCTCGGTTGTGTAGTGTACGATCGAGGCGACCTCGAAGGAGACACTTGGGGCGTCTTTAGTGAATGCTTCTGCGATGACGTGTTCGAGTCCATCAAAGTAGTACGAGTTATGGAATGCCTCGAGCATGGTGAAGGCGAAGCGAGCCGAGAGAACGAGCAGGAACAGACCGTACAATTTGGGAGCAAGCGCAGCGAACGTTGAGCCCATCATCGGCAGCGCGGTCGTTTCTGCTGCCAACGAGAACACAAAAGCAACGGTGGCAGCGACAAAGAGTACGACCGTGGCCAGGGTCAGTCGTGCTCCCCACGCGTGACGCTTCTCAAAAGGAAAGAAGTCCTCCAGGATCAATATTGGGCGGTAGAAACGGTAGGCGAGCGCTTTGAGGTCGGCGTAGGTCATGGTCACAGAAGCAGAAAGACGATACCTGCGCCGGTCAACACAATGAGCGTGAGCGGTGCACACAACCACAGCATGAACAAGAGTGCCCCACCGACGAGCACGAAAAGAAGTGCGATCAGTGCGACCAGAATGATGACTGACTTCATAAAGAAACCGATGAGGCGCATCAGCATGCCGACCACCATATCGCCCGCCATATCATCGGGATGGAAGCCGGGTCGCTTCGGGGTCTCGATACGTCGGAACGTGGCAAAGAGGGTCTTGAGCATGAGCCCGACCGCGAAGTAATGCCACAGGAACCACACGAGATTCATCCAGTTCCGCAGGTAGTCGGTGATGCCTCGCGAGTAATGCCACGCGAAGTAGTACGCCGTGATCTGTGCCCCTACCATTGCACTCTAGTATACACAAGAGTGGCCGATAGGAGAGCTGGGTGCTGTTGATGGTGATCAGCTCTGTATCTCTGTCTCCTTGAGGTAGATCTTGTTGCCAAAGCGCATGTCGATGTAGTCGACCGAGAAGAGCGCGTCGCCTGCAAGTCGCGGGTCTTGCAGTATGAGTTCTATGGCATCCGCTACGTGTGCGTATGTGTCTCCTCGGCGCACCAGGAACCGCGCTCCGGAGGCATGGTAGAGCTCGAGGTCGCGCTCATCCACAACGAGTAGACCCACTACCGGGACATCACGCATTGTGAGTATCTCAACGAACCGTGTCAGGTCGGCGAACTCATTGGGGGCAACGAACTGTTGTCCCACTTCTCTTCCCTGCGTGAGCGAGCCGTAGAAGCGCGCTAGTGGGCTTCCTGAGAACCGTGGCGCTTTCGCGAAAACGAATCCTCCAGCATCAACGAAGTAGCACGTACCTTGAAACTCCGTCGATCGTGGAAGTGGCACGATGTCCCCGCACCACAGCGCATACGGTGTGCGCTCTCGTAGTGAGATAGCAAGTTCGTTCGGTCCTCGACGGGTCACGTTCACTGTATCAATACGAGGAAACGCAGTTCGCAGCTCACGGATGAGTGCGCTCCGGGGATAGAGGGGGGCGCTCGTATAGGGAATGAGACCGAGGTACGAACCGGTCAGAAATTCTAACGCAAAGATTTCGATCTCTTCCTCGCTGAACGTTTGCGCGCCGACCACATCGATGTGAGCGATCTGAATGCGCGGATAGGTCAGTCCTTTGTAGAGGAGCGCACACAAGAAAGCCACACCGAGTAGTACCACGGCCGCACGTACAGCAACTATGCGCCTCCGGCGCCTGCGCGCCTCGCGCGATCTAAGTTTGGCCCAGAACATGTGGCCGCCGAACTTACGCGTTCGGTAGCTTTAGTATCTCTTTTCCGAGGTATGGCCGCAAGACCTCGGGAATGACGATAGAGCCGTCCTCTTGTTGGTTGTTCTCGAGAAGGGGTACCAAAACTCGCGGATACGCAAGTGCGGTATTGTTGAGAGAGTGAGCAAAACGCATCTTGCCTTCCGTGTCTCGGTAGCGAATGTTCAGTCGTCGTGTCTGAAAATCGTGAAAGTATGACGACGAGTGGGTCTCACGATACTTCTTCTCACTCGGTACCCACGCTTCAATGTCGTACTTCTTCACTTGGCCGAGTCCGAGGTCACCACCACAGTTCACAACGACGTGATACGGGAGTTCAAGCTTTTGAAGCAACACTTCAGCATTTGCAGTGAGTTCTTCGTGGAGGTCCACGGATGTCTGATGATTGGCACTACAGAGTATGACCTGTTCCAATTTCATGAACTCGTGCACGCGGATCAAACCCTTCGTGTCTTTGCCATGACTGCCTGCCTCGCGTCGAAAGCAGGGTGAGAACGCGAGGAACTTACGGGGAAACGTGGATTCGTCAAGTACCTCATCCATGAACATACCCATGGTCGCGACCTCTGCAGTGCCCGCAAGATACATCTCATCTTGTGTCTTGTAGAGGTCTTCCTCACTCTGAGGAAGATAACCGGTCCCAACGAATGGTTCGCGTCGCACCAAGGACGGTGCGAGCAACGGCTCGTACCCCTTGTCAGAGAATGTATCGAACACGAACTGGTTCAGCGCCATGACGAGCCGAACAGCATCACCCTTGAGGAAGTAGCCTCGAAAGCCAGCAACTTTGGTACCTCGTTCGAGATCGATCATGTCGTGAGCTTTCATCAACTCAACATGGTCTACAGGTGTAAAGGAGAACGTAGGTACCTCCCCCCACGTTCGTACTTCCTGATTGTCCTCATCACTATCACCATCGGGAACTGACATGTCAGGGATATTGGGTACTGACACCATCAAGGTTTGCCAGTTCTTCATCACTTTTTTTAGTTTCTCTTCTTTCTCTTGAAGCTCCCCTTTGAATGATTTGACCTCATCGATGACCTTCTGGCGTTCAGCATCATTGGTGGTGGTCGCGATCCTCTCGGATGCGGTATTCTGCTCGGCGCGAAGCTGGTCGACTGCGACCTGCAATTCACGGCGCTCATCATCGAGCTTGATGAGCTTATCGATATCAACCTCAATTCGCTTCTTCTTGGCTCCGGCTTTGATGAGATCTACATTCTCCCGGATGAATCGGATGTCTAACATGGTCGTTTGAAAAGTGAGTAATGAACGTCAAGACAAAGCTGAAGAGCCCTCAGAGGAGATGGCGCAGATGAGCCCAGAAACAAAGCGCATATGGCAAAACCGTACCGCGCGCTCTGCGTGCTGTCAACAGGTCAACTACCGCAACGCGAGCAAGCTACCCTACAATAAGCTTCATGGAGAGTGTTCTTCGTGAGATACCGTGCCATGAGGTGCATGCGAACCTGCGTGAGATTCCCGATCCGCCTGCAACTCTGTGGGTGCGTGGCACGCTGCCTCCCGCTGAACATACCCTACTTGCGATCGTTGGCTCCCGGCGCTACACGCGCTACGGCGAGGATGTCGCAACGCACCTCATCGCGGGGCTTGCAGGATGTCCTCTGTCCATCGTCTCCGGCCTTGCGCTTGGTATCGATGGCATCGCACATCGAGCAGCACTGAGAGCTGGCCTGCGTACCATTGCCCTTCCTGGCTCGGGACTCGACGATCGTGTGCTCTACCCTGCTTCTCACCGCGGGTTAGCGCACGACATCCTACAGAATGGTGGTGCGCTCATCTCTGAGTTCGCCCCAACTTTCAAAGCCACAAGGTGGAGTTTTCCCCAGCGCAACCGTCTGATGGCTGGCCTCGCACACGCTACGCTTCTGATCGAAGCTGGTGAGCGCTCGGGTACCCTCATCACCGCACGGCTTGCATGTGAGTATGATCGCGATCTACTGGTCGTACCCGGCTCGATATTCTCGAAGAATTCGTACGGCGTGCATCAGTTCCTCAAGCTGGGCGCGACACCGGTCACCACGCCTGAGGATGTGTGTGATGCTCTCGGTCTTCATCGCGAAATGCGTATCTCTACCCCTTCAGCCGATCTTACTGACACGCAACGCGAGGTTCTCGCGTATCTTGAGGAACCCAGAACGACCGACGATATCTCTGCTCGTACCGGACGATCACCACACGAACTCAGTGTCCTCTTGACCTCACTTGAGTTATCCGGCCTCATCGAATTGCGAGATGGTATGATACGGAAGATTCGTTCGTAGTTTGACACAATTCGCGTTCTCTAGTATTCCTTAGCCCCCATGAAGCACATCGTATGAAGCTCGTCATTGTAGAGTCACCGGCAAAATCGAAGACCATTGGGAAGTACCTCGGGAAGGACTACACCGTAAAGGCCTCTATTGGCCACGTGCGCGACCTCCCCAAGAGCAATAAGCACGCCATTGATGTTGAGGCGGGTTTTGTGCCGCACTACGAGATAGCTCGCGGGAAGGAGAAGATCATCAAGGAACTTGAACCATTGGTGAAGAAGGCAGACGAGGTCATTCTCGCAACTGACCCCGACCGCGAGGGTGAGGCGATTGCGTGGCACCTCTCAGAGGCGCTCAAGCTCCCTAAGAAAAAGACCAAGCGCGTCACCTTCCATGAGATAACCAAGGATGCAGTTACCGAGGCCATGAAGCATCCACGTACGATAGATACCGACCTGCGCAAAGCGCAGGAGGCGAGGCGCGTGCTTGATCGCCTCGTGGGGTACGACCTCTCCGGACTCATTTGGAAGAAGGTACGTTATGGTCTCTCTGCCGGCCGCGTCCAATCTCCGGCCCTGCGCATTCTCATGGAGCGCGAGCGTGAGATACGCGCGTTCATCCCCGTCCCATTCTGGGTCATTACCGCGAACACTCATACCACCAGCAACGACGAACTTCCGCTGACGTGCTCTGAAGAGCCGGGCACGCAAGAAGAGGCAGATCGCATCGTTGCCGAGGGAAAGAACGGCTCGTGGAACATCTCAGATATCAAAGAAAGCGAACAGAAACGCTCACCTCGTCCGCCTTTCACGACGTCGACCCTGCAGCAAGCCGCCTCCACACGATTGGGCTACTCGCCGGCACGCACCATGGCGCTCGCGCAGAAACTCTACGAAGCGGGTCACATCACCTACATGCGAACCGACTCTATCTCACTTGCTGGGGCAGCACTCGCAAGCGCATCGTCGGTCATCACAAAGATGTACGGCGATGACCACGTCGAGGTGCGCACGTGGAAAACCAAGTCGAAGAACGCACAAGAGGCCCACGAGGCAATTCGCCCGACGAATCTCACCAAGGAAGCTGCCGGAACGACCGACGAGCAAAAGCGTCTGTACCGCCTCATCTGGGCTCGCACCGTAGCAAGCCAGATGGTTGATGCAAAGGTCGCAAAGACCAAAGTAGTAGTGCAGGTTGCTGATGGTGCGGTCCCTGACTTCTCGGTCAACGGCTCGCGTGTCGTCAGTCCCGGTTGGCTTCTCGCTGACCCAGCAGCGCGTGGCGAGGACGTGGAGCTTCCTAAGCTCACTAAGGGTGATCAGCTCTCTCTCATCGACATCGCTGCCGAGGGGAAAGAAACACAGCCACCCAATCGCTACTCCGAAGCGGGTCTTGTCAAAGAGCTCGAGAAGCGTGGTATCGGTCGACCTTCGACGTACGCCTCGATCATCAAGACGCTCCAGGACCGCGAGTACGTTACCAAAGAAGGACGCACTCTCATCCCGACCGACACCGGTGACGTTGTCTCGTCCTTTTTGGAGAAGAACTTCATGGCGTACATCGACGATACGTTCACAGCGGAGATGGAAGACGAGCTCGATGAGATAGCAACGGGTGAGCGAGACTACACCACGACCCTGAAAGAGTTTTACAAAGGATTCAGCAAGGACGTGAAGGCCAAGGAGAAGATAGACAAGCTTACGAACCTTGGCGAGGCTCCGAAAGAGTTCACGTGTCCCACATGCGGAAGCTCGATGATATTCAAGTTGGGACGTGGAGGTACCTTTATGAGCTGTTCCACATTCCCGACATGCGATGGCGCACGCACAAAAGAGGGGAACGTCATCGAACCGGACAAACCGCTGGGCACCGATCCCGAGAGTGGGTTACCTATCTTCGTCCTCGATGGTCGGTACGGCCCGTACGTGCAGCTTGGTGAGAAGACCGACACCAACAAGAAGCCACGACGCGCCAGCTTGCCCCAAGGGGTGACCATGGATTCGGTCATGGTCGAGGACGCGCTCAAGTTCCTCTCCCTGCCTCGTACCCTCGGTCAGCATCCCGAAACGGACAACGACATTGTTGCAGGCGTTGGTCGTTTCGGTCCGTTCATCGTGCACGACGGTGACTTCCGCTCTCTCAAGCAGGATGATGTCTACACGATAGAGCTTCCTCGTGCGCTCGAGATCTTAAGTGAGCCGAAGAAGAAGCGTGGGTTTGCAAAAAAGAAGCAGGCCTAGGTGCTACTCGCTGTCTCGAGTATCTAGGATGCC
>CAYWKE010000016.1:13522-19393 GCA_964459075.1 uncultured Candidatus Saccharibacteria bacterium
GTGCTTCATGCATAGGTGTGCTTGTTATTTAGTACTACTCCATTAGAATTGATGTGTATGCCCGATGTCAAGGACATTCTCGCACTAATGGAGGATCTCACTCCAGAGCAGCAGGAACTCGTACGCAACGCGAGTGCGTTCGCTATGGAAAAGCACGCAGGCCACGAGCGGAATTCCGGCGAGCCGTACTACATCCACCTCTACGAGACCGCGCGTGAGCTTGCGGAGCTTGGTATGGGCCCGAGAACGGTCGCGGCTGGCTTTCTACATGATTGTATCGAAGATGCCGAGGTCGACCCGGAGGAGGTTGCGCAAGAGTTCGGTGAAGAGATACTCTTCCTCATACAAGGTGTGACCAAGCTTGGCCACCTCAAGTACCAAGGCGCGGAGCGCCACGCGGAAAGTCTGCGTCGCTTGTTCGTTGCAACCAGTCAGGATATTCGTGTGCTGATGATCAAGCTGATGGATCGGCTTCACAACATGCGCACCCTCGAGCACGTGCGACCCGACAAGCGCGTGCGCATTGCGAAGGAAACCCTTGAGATATACGCTCCCATTGCCGACCGCCTCGGTATGGGGCGTCTCAAACGAGAACTCGAGGACCTCGCGTTTCGCTGGGTCGATCCAGAGGAATTCGTTCACATGGAGCGCTTGATCAAAGAGCGCGGTACCGATCGTGAAGAAGAGCTTGCCAAGTGCCTCGTACCCCTGCGCGATGAGCTCGCCAAGAATGGTGTCATGAACTTCCGCACGGAGTACCGCATCAAGGGCTTGTATTCTCTCTGCAAGAAGCTCGAACGGAAGAAGTACGACATCGAGAACATCTACGACGTGCTCGCGGTTCGTATCATTGTCTCCTCGGTCGCCGACTGCTACCAGGCGTTGGGTATCGTTCACAGTCTGTGGCGTCCACTGCCCGGCAAGATCAAAGATTACATCGCTTTCCCGAAGCCCAACGGCTACCAGTCGCTCCACACGACCGTCATCACCGGCACGGTCGGTGTGCTTGAGATACAGATACGTACCGAGGCAATGCACCGGGAGGCACAGTACGGCATCGCCTCCCACCTCGCCTACAAGCATCTTGGCAGCGCAAAGATCGACCGAGAGCAGACCAGGCAAAATCGTGTCTGGTACCAGTTTCTCCTCCCGTCGGTACTACGAGGCAAAAGCGACGACGAGATGCAAAGCGTCATCCAGTCATCGTTCACGTCCGCGCCTGAATGGTTGCGTGATATCGGCGAAACGTACAGCAAAGACGCGCCTGCTGATGAGCGCTTTGTTGAAGGATTGAAGAGCGACTTTTTCAGCCACCGCGTATTCGTGTTCACTCCTCACGGCGACGTCATCGACCTCCCCATCGATTCAAGTCCGGTCGATTTTGCCTACGCCGTTCACTCCGATATCGGAGACCACATTGCGGCAGCGAAGGTCAACGGCAAGTTCGTATCGCTGGGTACGCCACTGAAGAACGGTGACATTGTCCTCATTGAGACCAAACCCTCGGCCCACCCTTCGCAAAAGTGGCTCGAGTACGCGAAGACCTCGCTAGCCCGGCGCAAGATCGTCAACGCGGTCACCCGCAAAGAAAAGGAAGATGAGGGGCTCAAAGCCCGCGGCTAGATGGAGAAGTTGCGAATGGAGTAAAGATCGGGATCCTCGGCTTCGAGGTTGTCCTGGTATACTTGTTCGTGCGTGGGAACGTCGTTCATGAGAATCGACGATTCATCTAGTGGTACGCTCGCCACGAGCCGCTCCAACTTGTCGCTGCGCGCACCTTCGTCCAGCGGAGGTGCGTTCTCGCCGTCATACGCCGCTTCAGCGGTGCGGATAGAATGTGGGACCATATTTTCGGCACGCATAAGCGCGAGCAAACTCTGCAGGTCATCGGCTGAGAAGTAGCTGATGACCAACTTCCCGCCCACCTCTTTCGGTTCTATCTGCACCCTGGTGCCAAGGTTCTCGGTCAGCTCTCGCTCAAGCTCCAGTAATTCTGGGTTGAGCTGCTCTTTGATGTGCTTGCGGTTGGTCTCGTGAGCGATGCGCTGCGCTATCGATTCAGCTTCCCGAACGGTGAGCTTCTTCAGCATGATCTCCTTGACGAGTACCTGCTGTTCCTCGGGTTTCTGATTCAGGCGCAGAATGGGGCGCGTGTGTCCCTCGGCTATTTTTCCGGCACTGATGAGCTCTTGAATGTCTTGGGGGAGTGCGAGAAGGCGCAGGGTGTTGCTAACGTACTCGCGACTACGTCCTATCTTCTTGCCCACATCGCTGTGTTTCAGGTTGAACTGGTTCACCAGCTGCGCGAACGCGCGCGCACGTTCTATGGGATTGATGTCCTCACGCTGTAAGTTCTCGATGATGGCCAACTCAAGCTTGACCTGATCGCTCTCTTCCTGCGCACGGATGATGACGGGTACTTGCGACAGGGATGCGAGCTTGCTCGCCCTCAGGCGTCGCTCACCCGCGATGAGCTCATACTCAACGGTGATGCCACCATCGTCTCGCTCGAACTCACGCCGTGTCACGACCAGCGGCTGCAACACGCCATACTGCCGTATGGAGTCGGCAAGGTCCTGCAGTTTGAGTTCATTGAATTCGCGTCGAGGCTGGAATGGATTAGGTCGTATCCTATCAACCTCGACCCAGAATATTGAGTCGTGGTACTTTTCCCCCATATGATGCTGCGCATGCGCGCTTACTAGTAGTGAACGACCCTCTAAGCGGCTCACTACACATATCCCCCATGTGTAATAGTAGTATACGGCAATTGCCGAGTGTGGCAATCACGGGTAGACTGATTTATCCACCCCTCGCCCTCCCGCACGGGCAGAGTGTGCGGGGGTTGGGAAGACCGCCGGAGTGGTGGAATTGGTATACACGCACGACTCAAAATCGTGTGGCGCAAGCCTTGAGGGTTCAAGTCCCTCCTCCGGCACATGTACAGAGGCCCCATCGTGGTTGTCTATGGCCCAACGGCCTCAGGAAAGACCGCACGAGCCATTGAAATAGCGCGCGAGCGTGGTGGTGAGGTGATTTCAACCGATTCACGGCAGATATACGAGGGGTTCCCGGTAACGACGTGCAAAGCTTCTCTTGAGGAGATGCAAGGCGTACCTCACCACCTCATCGGTATTCTACCCATCACAGAGGTCTACTCAGCTTCAGACTTTAAGCGCGATGCAGATACGCTCATTGGTGAGATACGTGAGCGAGGCAACGTGCCCGTTGTCGCAGGCGGCACATACTTCTACCTTGAGGCACTGCTGTGGGAGCATACACTTCCCGACGTCCCTGCTGACGCACACGTGCGCGCAGAGCTTGAACAACGAACGAATCAAGAGCTTTACGACGAACTAGTGGAGTGTGATGCACGTCGCGCTGCAGCACTCCACCCGAACGATCGCGTCCGACTTATTCGCGCACTCGAGATACTTGAGGTACTGCCAGCTGTTCCTGAGCGTCTGCGGGGTCACCAGCGACACGATGTCAAGTGGGTGCTCCTTACCCCCGAGCGTGAGGAACTGCGTGATCGTATCACCACGCGGGTGTGGGTCCGCCTCGATGCGATGATCGAGGAGATCAGGTCCTCACGTGAGCACATGGACGCAGACACCACCCAGAGACTTGGGTATGAATTTACCCGTACCCTCGAGCACCTCAAGGGCGAACTGAGCCGTGAAGAACTTGCGCACGCACTCATTGCCCGAGATTGGCAGTACGCAAAACGACAGAACTCGTGGGCGCGGAGAATTCACCGCACCGTTACATCCCAGTGATCGCCTTCTCTGCAGTACTCATTCCCATCACCGCCTTCGTAGCACGTAGCACCATCACCTCCCCGCGTGCGCTGAGAAGATCTATCAAGAAACCCAGCGCTCCCGTCAGCGGGAAGCAAGAATTCATTCAGTTGAGGCTCTAACCGCAGATCGACCTTGTCTCCTCCCCCGTGCGTTCCTGGTTCAGTTCCACCTGAATGCCCAAGCTCACTACCACCGGTCAGGGTAAGACACCCACGTCCGCATTCGGTATTAAGCCTGTTGATAGCGCTGAGTGTTTTCCCGTTAAGGCCCGCTATGTCCGTGCAGCCACCAGGGTTCGCTCCCGTGTTCTGGTACTGCGTACCTGGAGCACAGAATCCTTTGTTAACGAAAACACCTATTGATTCTAAGTCCTGACGTACATCACGCTCAGCAAAGCACCTACTCTGAGCGGCGGGATCAGCTATCGCGTCGCAGGAAGATTGTGTCGCCTCGTATCCCCCGCGCGGGTCTAGAGTTGCGCCATTCATCGATTCGGGCGCAGGAGTGAACCCCGGCGTTCCTGGTGGTGCTGCCGGCCCCCCTGCCTCCGGTTCGCCCGCGCCTTGACACCCACGAACCTGCACCGCAGCCGCAAGGCGGTTGTACGCATCTTGACACTCGTCGAGTGTAGCAAAGCCGCAAATTTCTTGCTCAGTACCACTGAAACCAGCAAACCACACGTAACAGAAATTACCCACCTCCTGCTCCGGCGGAGCATCCGTATTGTCCGTGGGCAAGATCGGTATCGCGTAGGGTGTCTCATTGCATAGCACCTGACGCCAGCCACCATCATTGGTGAGCTGTCCGTCTCGCAGGAGCGTGTCCATCACGATACCAACAATGAGGTAGGAGGCGAGTATAACGATGAAGCCGATGAGAACATCAATGAAGATCCGATGGGCTTTTTGAATGTTCCCAACGTTGCCTGGACTAGTGGCATAGAGGATGCCGGCGTAGACAAAGAGGAGGGTCGCGATCACCACCGCAAGGACGATAGCAAACTGGATGAGGTTGTTTGCCAACTGCAGAAGCTCGCACCACCCACACGCCGGAGTTCCCTCCGTACCACAGGTCACCAGGGGTCCGACGAACTCATCGTCTTCTGCCATGACCGTGTAGGGAGTGGCGAGTACACTCACTAGGAGTATGCACGTAGTGAGGATGATGCGCATAGCGCTATGATAGCGCGGATGCGGACGTGAGGGGGGTGGGGGTGGGGATATGTTGCTTGAACTATGATGTAGTACCCCTCCGCGCTACTTCACCACACACACTAGCAAGGTTCACGTGATGCTTCTTGATATTCTACGATCGCACACTACGACACTCCCCCTAGTCGTTATACACTGAAAAATGAGGTGCGGTGATAGCACTCAGAATGAGAACGTTTACGCCCTGACTACGCAATCGTTCACCCTCTCGAATATCGTTAGTTTCATACACGGCACGCAATCCTGCGGCGCTGGCAGCTTCCTGAAATGCACGTATATTCTCGGCAGTTGGTGGAGACCCATCAAAGTTAGCATCAACACACGTTCCGGCAGTATGACACTGATTTTGATGCGTGACTGTCGGTGGCCACGCTTCGGTAACACGCCAATTGATACCCTGTCCTGAGAGTGAGGCATTTAGTGCCTGCAGTTTGGGTGCCACTTCGGAGCTAATTTGGCACTCACTCGCACTACAGGCACCGTCCTTTAATGGGATATCAGCGGGCAGTTGTTGACAATCTCCTGCGCCACATGATCCAGGACCCCCTGGCACAGTGGGTGGGGTTCCAGGTGTGCTTAGTTCACACTCCTCAGGCACCCCAGGACGATTAAGTGCTGCCGCCTCCTCACAAGCCTCAAGACTACCGAAGCACGCTCGATAGTCCAGAAGTCCACCTGTTGTGTCATCTCGCGTACACAACACATTCGTGCACCACGCACCTATGGTCGTCACACTCACCTGGCCCGCAACCTCACCAACCGCACACTCCAAGATCGGGTTGGTAGCCCCTGGTAGTATTGGCTGCTCCGGCGGAGCATCCGTATTGTCCGTGGGCAAGATCGGTATCGCGTAGGGT
>CAYWKE010000016.1:19493-20282 GCA_964459075.1 uncultured Candidatus Saccharibacteria bacterium
GCGCTATGATAGCGCGGATGCGGACGTGAGGGGGGTGGGGGTGGGGATATGTTGCATTCGCAGACATCTTCACCATTCTGACATTCACTATCTCAGAAGATCCTTTCACGACAAGTGGCCTTCGTGTTCTGGTGTGAAGGCAGATAACTTCGAACCCACTGGTCTCTGGTTAAGCTTCGACATTGCGGGCCCACGTGGACTCGACCCGCTTTGTCTAAGCTCGTACCTCGCTAAGACCGCTGGTCGCGCCTCGGCGACAAGCACTCCGCTTCGCTGCGTCTTGTCTACCGCCTCCGGCGTTCGAGCCCACGTGGGCTGCTCGCTAACGCATAGTCGCCCGATGCATTCGCATCGGGCTCCTTGCGTTGCGGGCCCACGTGGACTCGAACCACGGTCACTGGTTTTGGAGACCAGCATTCTACCACTGAACTATAGGCCCTTCTGAATGCTTTGTACTTGAAAGCGCCTCGGGTGAGGCGCTTTCGATAATAGCAAAAAGTTCGCGTTGAGACTACTTCTTCACCTCATTGAAGGTCACGACCTTGCGAAGCTTCGGCGAGTACTTCTTGAGCTCAAGCTTGCGCTCAACACGCTTCTTGTTCTTGCGGGTGTAGAGCAGCTCGCCGGACTCTTTCGATCGCATTTTGACCAGGTTTTGTTGTGCCATAGTAAAGAAGACTATACAGGGGTTGTGGGAGTTTGTCTAGGATGTGCGCCGGGCAGGATTCGACCCGCGGTCACTAGTTCGCTTCGAGCAAAGCTCTCATCTCACAAGTGCCGCTGGCCGCG
>CAYWKE010000017.1:0-19089 GCA_964459075.1 uncultured Candidatus Saccharibacteria bacterium
GGATGTGTGGGGTGTGGTAACGCATGTATTGCATGATGTGCGCTAAATGAAAAGGTAAAATCGAAACAGGAAAAACGAAAAGGAAAAGTTCAAAATTGAGTTGAAAAAGCGGATCTATGTGTGGGTGTTGGCCCTCGTGAAGTACGTGGATTCGCTACCCAAAGACAGAAGTTGTGACGTAATTGCGAATCAATTACTCAGGAGTGGCACGAGCGTGGGGGCGAACTACGTGGAGGCACAAGCGGCCTCGTCGAAGAAGGACTTTACGAACTTCACCCACCGTGCGCTTAAGTCGGCGAATGAGTCGAAGTATTGGCTCGCTCTTCTGCGAGATCTCAAGAAGGGTGACGCAAAACACATTGAGCGTCTACTTGAGGAGAGTCAAGCAATTGCGAACATTCTCGCCAAAAGCCTCATGACCCTCAAGAATCGCTCATAACTTTTTACGTTTACATCTTCGTTTTTCCCTTTTCATCTTTCCTTTTTCTTTCCGAGCATGATCGCGATGGTCGATTGCAACAACTTCTTCGTCTCCTGTGAGCGCGTGTTCCGGCCGGACTTGGCAGGGAAGCCGGTCGTGGTGCTTTCCAACAACGACGGCTGCATCGTCGCGCGCTCAAACGAGGTGAAGGCGCTCGGCATACCAATGGGCGTGCCCCTTTTCAAGGTGCGTGATGAGATTGAGAAGCACGGTACCACAGTATTCTCTAGCAATTTCCGCCTCTACGGCGACATGAGCGACCGCGTGATGGCTATCCTTGCGCGCTTTTGTGACGAGGTAGATGTGTATTCGATCGACGAGGCGTTTTTGACAGTACCTGATTCGATGACCGATGTGCTCGCCTGGGGTGGTGCGCTGCGCTCGACCGTTCTGCGCGAGGTCGGCATTCCGGTCTCGGTCGGTATTGCACCCACAAAAACTTTGGCAAAAGTGGCGGGCGAGGTTGCCAAGAGTGACACAAAAGCTGGGAGGGGAACCGGCGTACAAGCACTCATTGCACCCGAGGAGCGTGAACGAGTCTTGGCGACATTCCCGGCAGGTGAAGTCTGGAACATCGGTCGTCAGCACACGCGGCGCCTGGTCGGCGTTGGGGTCACGACCGCAGGCCAATTCGCGGCTTTGCCCGAGCACTGGGTAAAAGCGCACATGGGTATCTTCGGGCGACGCATCCAGGAGGAGTTGCATGGCCGACCCTGCTACACGGAGGCGTCTGGGGTGCCCGCGAAGAAGCGGTCCATCATGTCCTCGCGCTCGTTTGGCTCTTCGGTGCGTGACCTCGCACTTCTCAAAGAATCGGTCGCGCACCATGTTGCGACAGCTTCGCGTAAGCTGCGTGCGCAAAATATGCGAACCAGAATGCTCTCCGTCTCGCTCTACAGTCGCGAGTCACACGAGGCGTTTCGGGTATCGCATCGTGCGTGGCGGGAGCTTCTATTTCCGACGAGCGACCTCCGCATCCTCACGCGTGAGGCGCACGCACTCACCGAGCAGTTGTTCCGGCAGGGCAACGAGTACAAGAAAGCAGGCGTCCTTATCGCTGATTTCGTCGAGGAGGGAAGCGTGCAGGGGCACACGCTCTTCGGAGAGACGCTCGATACGGATCAGCGCGAGCTGATGCGCGCCTTGGATACGCTCAACGAAAAGTACACCCGCCGCGATCTCGTCACGACCGCGGCCGGCCTCGCGCGACACCAAACCACGTGGCTCCCCAAAACAGGGCAGCGTTCACCCGAGTACACAACGTCGTGGCACAGTATCCTACGAGCACAATAGATATTGACAAGTTGCAAGTAGTATGCTAATATTACCTTAGCGCTCAGAGGTCCTTTAGACCAGAGCGCTTTTCCTATGCAAACACTTACACAAACAACTACGATTGACACGAAGCTCACCGACGGCAAGCTCTCAGAGTCCGCAAAAATGGCTCTGTATCAGGGTCTTGAGAAGCTTCGCGATGAGAAGGGCGCCTTCCTCGCGGCGTCCGGCCCCGACTACCATGCCTGCTGGATGCGTGATCAGCTCTACGCGAACTTTGCCTACTACTACCTGGGCGAGTATGACAAGTTCGTGACCGGTGTCCGGGTCGTCTTCGACATGCTCCACAACGCCCGGGAGAAGATCGAGCGCGCAACATGCAATCCTCCGGTGAACGTCTACGAGTACATTCACGCGAAGTACGCACACGACAGTCTCATGGAGATGACGAACGACTGGGGGCACCATCAGGTGGACGCGGTCGGGCAGTTCCTCTACATGGTCGCCTTTGCCGAGCAAAACGGCGTCTCGGTCCTCAAGACCAAAGAAGACCGCGAGATGCTCCAGATCCTCGTCGCCTACCTCTCCTCTGTCAAGTACTGGGAGTATCCCGACAACGGCATGTGGGAGGAGTGGATGGAATTGCACACGTCCTCAATCGGCGCTGCGGTGCGCGGGCTTGAGATGATTCGTGAGGCCGAGCTTGCTATCGTTCCCGAGGCACTCATTCGTGTCGGCCGCGAGACCCTCTTCTCAATTTTGCCGAACGAGACGCCCCTGCGTGAGCAGGACATGGCCCAGCTTTCCTTGATGTGGCCGTATGAGATCGTCCCGCGCGAGATGGCTGACCTCATGCTCTACCGCATCACCACCAAGCTGGTGCAGCAGAAGGGTCTCAACCGCTACCTCGACGACAACTACTATCGCTCCGACAACGGCGTCTCCGCTGAGTGGACCTTCGGGTTCTTCTGGCTCGCCATTGTCTACAGCGAGCGCGGCGCGAAGGCGCAAGCGATGATGTGGTTCAAGCGCGGCATGGCTACCATGACCCCACAGGGTGACCTCCCCGAGCTCTACCAGAATGACCGACCGAACCCCAACACCCCGCTTGCGTGGGCCCACGCGCTCGCGCTCATTGCGGCGAAGAAGCTCAGTCTCCTCTAGAGTGAACGCCTATCGTGCGCAAGTGTGTGCCGCACCCTTTGGCTGCGGCGCATTCGTGCTACACTAATCATCGTGACCACGCTTCAATACATCCTTGTGTACCTCGCCTCGGTGCCGGTCTTCTTTGTGATCGATATGCTGTGGTTGGGTGTCGTTGCTCGCGGCTTCTATCAGAGTCAGCTCGCAGAGTTCTTGGGCCCGGTCAACTGGCCTGCTGCCATCATCTTCTACCTCGTCTTTTTGGTGGGAGTGTGTCTGTTTGCGGTCTATCCTGCGCTCGCGCGGGGCGAGCTTATGTACGCACTCCTGTGGGGTGCGCTCTTTGGCTTCTTTACCTACGCGACCTACGACCTCACCAACCTCGCAACCCTCAAGGACTGGCCGCTTGCGGTCGTTCTCGTTGATATCGCATGGGGGACGGTCCTCTCGGCGAGCGTTGCAGTGGGCACCCACCTCATTGCTGCGCGCTTCATTGTGTAGGTAGTCCAAGTCGCGTAAACACCGCACGCGCTGTGGTTCGGTACTCCTGCATCTGGGCAGGGGTCTTTTTCTTCAACTGCGCGATCATGAGCTTCCACCGGGCGTTGCCCGCAAGTCGCTCCTGATTGTCCTCAATAAAGGTCCAGTAGAGCGCATCCCACTCGTCGCACCAGCTACCCTTGGGGAAGTCGCCCATCTTCAACAGGTAGTTACTTCCGGAGAAGTAGGGCTTCGTGGTAAGGAGGTCGCCACAGGCGTTCTGACTCATCGCGTAGACGTTGGGCACCATGACCCAATCGTACGAATCGATAAAGAGCTCCATGAACCAGCGGTACACCTCATCCGGATGGATACGTAGGAGGAACATGATGTTCCCGAGTACCATCAGCCGCTCGATGTGGTGGCAGTAGCCGGTTGCGAGCACGCGCCGAATGACGGTGTCGACCGGAGCGATGCCAGTGGTGCCGTCGTAAAACTGCGCGGGGAGGGGATTCGTGTGATCCCACACGTTCTCTGTACGCATCTCTGTTGCGTGGGTGAGGTACGAACCCGCCATGAACTCGCGCCACCCGATGATCTGCCGAATGAAGCCCTCGAGAGAGGGTAGGGGAACTTCGCGATCTTGTGCAGCGGTGAGTATCGCATCCACCACTTCCTGTGGGGTGAGGAGACCTACGTTCAGCAACGGCGAGAGGAGCGAGTGGTAGAGGAGTGAGCGCTCTGCGACGATAGCGTCTTCGTACGGACCGAAGTCGATGAGGCGTTCTTCACTGAACTCGGTTAGCCACGAGCGTGCCGCTTCGTGTGAGGTGGGGTAGCTGAAGCCGCCGAGTGTTCCTGGGTTGTCGGGGAATTGGGACTCGATCTCGTGCGCCCAGTGCGCAAGCGCATCATCTGTGCGCGCCTGCGGATCGGCGGGAAGAGAAGCGTATCGGTTCTTCGGGATCTTCTTGCGATTCTCGGAGTCAAAGCTCCAGCGGCCACCCAGAGGCGCCCCGTCCTCCATGAGTATGTCGAGTCGCTTGCGCTGCCTCTCGTAGAAGTGGTGCATGCGATAGGGTGCATTCTTTGAAAAGAATGACCGAAGTGCTTCGGACGAGGTGATGAGGTACGGTGTGTCTGTGTGAACGGTGAGCGAGACACCTGCCTCCTCGGTAGCACGGTGTACGCGTCGCTCGAGTGCCTGGTCAAGCGGCAGGTAGACCTCGACCTGCTCACCCGGGCTGACCCACTGCCTGAGAAGTGCGCCCGAAAGCGGAGAACCGTCATACGTGTGGTAGTGCACGCGCGTGTCGCGCGCTTCCAATCGCTTCAGGTACGTACGCATGCTCGCCCGGTGGAAGAGGAGCTTCTGCTTGTGAAAGCGCGCTGGGTACTGCGGGTCCCCGAAGAAGAGCGAATCCTCGATGAGGACGACCGAACGAGCGCCGTCGATAAGCGGGTGCGCATCGAAGAGCTGGTGCGGAAAAATGAGAACCGTGCGAGCAGGCTGCATCCTTGCTAGTATAGCCACATCATGGTGGATGTGCGAACGCAGAAGAAAGTCTGTGCGCGTTGTGGACGGCCGTTCTCGAATCGAAAACGCTGGAATATGCGTGGAGTGTGGGCGTCGGTCAAGTACTGCTCTAAGAATTGTCGGCATGAACAACGTCGGACCTGATATACCGGTGCGCGTGCACGCGCTTCGGGGGTCGGTCGAAGAGGTAGCCGTTGCTCTTGAGGAGCGCTACCCAGGGAGCACGGTTGAGCGGGTGGCATGGTACGACCACGCACTTATTGTGCGGGGTATGTCGAAGCAGCTTCTTGCGAACGACCCACTTGTTGTCGATGGGGTCGTGTACCTCCAGGGGCTCGCCTCGATGCTCCCTGCGCGTGTGCTCGACCCGCAACCCGGTGAGTGTATCCTTGATATGTGTGCAGCCCCGGGTGGGAAGACGCTCATGATCGCTGATCTGATGCGAGATGAGGGTGAGATCGTAGCGAACGATGCGAGTCGTACCCGGCTCTTCAAACTCACCGCACTCCTCGAGCGCTACGGGGTCACCTGCGTGAAGACCAACTGCAGCAAGGGAGAATTCTTGTGGCGCACCTACACGAACTCGTTCGACCGCGTCCTTGTGGATGCGCCCTGCTCGATGGACCTGCCACGCTCGGCGCGCGAGCGCAAAGCACTCGCCAGGCAGCAAACCTATCTTCTTCGCTCAGCACTTGCGTGCGTAGCCCCTGGGGGGCGCGTCGTCTACGCGACCTGTACGAGTGCACATGAAGAGAATGAAGGGGTTGTCTCGTGGATACTCGAACATGTTGCGGGGGTGCAGCTCGATCCTATCGTTCCCATGCAAGGAGTACCGGTCACAGCAGAAGGCCACATACGTATAGAACAAGGAAGCGCCCTTGGACCATTCTTCGTCGCTCGATTTGTACGTCTTGACTAACTCTGGGCAAAATTGTAGAAAAGAGCATGTTCAAATCATTCCTATGTGTGGTCGCATCCCTGGGATTTTTCCTCGGTATGCCGGGAAGCAGCTCAGCGCAGGTTGCCGACACCTGGTTCCTAGGAGTTTCCGCCGAAGTGACGGTCGATGAAACTTTCGCGGTGACGTGGGAGTCGCGTGATCCACGCTCTGTCGACGATCAACTATCGTGGATCGGGATCTACGAACCCGGAGACCGAAACAATGATCCCATTACCTGGGACCGCATCCCTGATGATGACCAGACGGGTACGTACGAAGCGCGCGTGCGTCGCGAGGGAGACTACGAAGTACGTCTCTTTCGAGGAGCGACGTATGAGGAGATCGCCGAGGAGACCTTCCGCGCGAGCGAGATCGTGCCCGAGGGCGACTGGTCCCTCACCCTACCCGAGGAGATCGAGCGTGGCGAAACACTCGCGATCGAGTGGACGACCCCCGACCCCCGTCCTGACCGCTCGTGGATCGGCGTCTTTGAGGAGGGTCGCTCGAGCCGCTTCCCGGAAGACTGGGAGCGTATCCCCGACGATGAGACCGACGGCACCTACGAGGTCACGCTCGATGAAGAGGGTACGTACGAGGTGCGGCTCTTCAGTGGAGCGACGTACACAGATGTTGCCGAAGAGCGGTTCTCGGTCGTTGTGGTTGAGCCGGAAGGCGACTGGTCGCTCACGCTCCCAGACGAGATCGAGGAAGGGGAATCTTTTGCTATTTCGTGGGAGACACCCGACCCCCGCCCTGAGCGTTCGTGGGTGGGTGTGTACCGTGAGGGGGCGAGTGACTCCCGACCACTTTCGTGGGAGTACCTCCCTGATGGTGAGGTTTCCGGTGACCTCGAGGTTACTCTTGACGAAGCGGGTGCGTATGATGTGCGCATGTTCGCCGGTGCGACGTACACGGAGGTTGCTGACGCACGTGTTTCGGTCGTAGAAGCTGAACCCGAGGGCGACTGGTCCCTCACCCTACCCGAGGAGATCGAGCGTGGCGAAACACTCGCGATCGAGTGGACGACCCCCGACCCCCGTCCTGACCGCTCGTGGATCGGCGTCTTTGAGGAGGGTCGCTCGAGCCGCTTCCCGGAAGACTGGGAGCGTATCCCCGACGATGAGACCGACGGCACCTACGAGGTCACGCTCGATGAAGAGGGTACGTACGAGGTGCGGCTCTTCAGTGGAGCGACGTACACACAGGTCGCCGAGGGTGTGGTTGCGGTGGTACCAGCACCTGCTACAGGAGGCTGGTCGCTCGACGCGCCGGATACCATAGACATTGGCGACACGCTTTCCGTCGACTGGGAGGCGCCTTCGCCGCGTACCACAGCCGACCGGAATTCATGGATCGGTGTCTACGAAGAAGGGGCTTCGAACAACGACCCAGAGCGCTGGGATCGTATCAGCAACACTGAAACGTCAGGCACCTACCGGGTGACGATAAACCGCTCCGGCACGTTCGAGGTCCGCATGTTCCGAGGAGCAACCTATGAGCTTGTCGCCAAGAGCACGGTGACGGTCGAGCTTGACCTCCGTGTTTACTCGTTCCTCGTCTACCCAGATGAACTCACGCGTGGTGACCGCGTGTTCCTCGACTGGAGTGCTCCAGCGAGCGACACAACCAATAGCGGCGTTCTCAACCTATTCAATAATGACTGGGTCGGTGTGTTTGCCATGAATGAGCGGGATGATCGACCGTACGCGTGGCGTCGCATTGATGCGCCCTCCGGTACACTGTCATTTGAGGTGAACCGGGCGGGTATGTTCGAGGTGCGCTACTTCAAGGGGGCGACGTACGACCGCATCTTCACTTCTGAGGCGTTCGTGGTACGTGACCCACGTGATGCAGCTGTGTGTGCTGGTATCTCCCTTGCCTCGGTCACGAACTATCCTAACGACAACGAGGGGCCGGTCATTGCGTTCGGTGATAGCCTCACCGAAGGCGTGGGAGCACCCGCCGGTCAGGGCTACGTTGATGAACTGGAGGAGCGTCTCGGTATCGGCGTTGTGAATGCTGGTGTGTCAGGGGACACGACCCGTGACGCGCTCGCGCGCCTTGAGGACGACATTCTCTCTGAAGACCCGTCAACCGTCATTGTCTTCCTGGGAGGTAACGACATCCTGCGCCACATCTTTGAGGAGGCGCGCACCAACCCACTCCTCTTTGCGTTGCGCGACGACCTTGAGGAGGCAGCTGAGAACGAAGGATATGAATTTGAGGAGGTGCCACTCATCTCTCGGAGTGAGACCTTCGACAACATAGAGGAGATCGTTGAGCGTATCCAGGACACTGGCGCAGAGGTCATTCTGGTAGGACTCGACTTGGCACCGCTCTCTCGCTCGGTAGACGATGAGTACGCAAGTGTTGCAGCACGCACGGGCGCGGTCCTCGTACCTGACATCTACGATGGCGTCTTTGGGCGTTCACAGCTGATGGACGATCTGGTACATCCCAACAGTGCGGGCTACGACATCTTTGCCTCACGCATTGCCCCCAGACTCGAGTGCCTCGTCGACTAGCTCCGTGCTAGTATGAAGCTATGAGGTGCCGCAGGTACGCATCATGTTTGTGTGTGGCGGTGAGCGCAGTTGTGCTCTCGTTGTCCGGCTCGCTACACGCCTCGACCGTGCTGCAGGGATTCACGGACGACACTCTCTACCCAGGAGACTCAGCGCTGTTGGTCTGGTTCATCTCTGAGAGCCAGAACCCGAAGCGCGAGTGGATAGGTATCTACGAGGCTGGTGCGAACAATCGAAACCCCCTCTACTGGGAGTACCTCCCGCACGGGGTGCGTTTCGGTACGATCCGTTTCTACCTCGATGAACCGGGCGTGTACGAGGCACGCTTTTTCGCCAATGAGACCCGGCAGGAAATCGCTGAACGTAAGGTACTCACTGTCCTACCTGATGAGGGGCCTGATGGAGGTGGCACCGACTACCGGCTCGATGTCGAGCGGCGGCGCGGGCTCGAGGGACTGACCCTCTACGTCGACTGGCGTATCCCACTGAGTCAGCAGAGTAAGGAGCATTGGATCGGCATCTTTGACGCTGATGAGTACATGTGGAGTCGCTCCTACGATTGGAAGTACCTCCCCGACGATGAGTACACAGGGGTCATGGGATTTGAGGTTCTCGATGAGGGGCGCTACGAACTGCGACTCTACCAGGATCGATACAAGGAGCTCAAGGCACGCAGTCGTGTGGTTGAGGTCGAGCGCTACCAAGATGTTCGGCGTGAGTACGAACTTGATTTTGATGACCGAACGGTTCGCGTCGGGGATAGGGTGACGGTCGAATGGGAAGTCCCTGATGGCTTCGCATCTGAACGCGACTGGATCGGCCTGCGGCGCACGGGCAGCTCGCGCACTACGTACGAAGACTGGGCATACCTCAATTCTGAACGCGACCGAGGTGAGGTCGACCTGCGTGCGAGCGAGCCGGGTGAGTACGAGGCCATCCTCTACAGTAGCGGCTCCTACATTGAGCTGGTTCGCACCGAGGGGTCGCTTATCGTGCGCGAGTAGGATCACCGTCTGGTGAGCTCCTTCAGCTCACGAATGGATTGTTCAAGTTCAGCAAGCTTGGTCTCAATGGCGTGCGAGGAGGTGCGCGAGGTCTCCTCGATGGTGCTGGTCAGTCGCTCTTCTTCCGCGTCGTGAACGGTCTGCATAGAATTGACGATGATACCGATGAGAAGGTTGAGTACTGCGAACGTCGTGACGAGAATGAATGGCACGAAGAACAGCCACGCGAGGGGGTAGACCTCCATCACGGGCCGGACGATGCCCATGGACCAACTCTCGAGTGTCATGATCTGAAACAGGGAGAAGAGTGACGCTCCCAGGGAGCCGAAGAACTCAGGGAATGCCTCGCCGAACAGCTTGGTCGCCATGACCCCGGCGACGTAAAAGACCAACAAGAGGATACCGGCGACAGCGACGAGTCCGGTGACCGCATCAAAGAATCCCTGTACCACTTTTCTGAATGCGGGAATGACCGAGATGAGACGGAGGACGCGCAGGATGCGTAGCGACCGAAGGATTGAGAGGTTGCCGAGGAAGGGGAGGAGTGAGATGAGGACGATGGTGAGGTCGAAGAGGTTCCAGCCACTGCGGAAGAATGACAGGCGCCACGCGTAGAGCTTGAGGAGGATCTCAGTAGTGAATAGTGTCACAAAGATAGCATCGAGCACACTGAGTACACCTCCGGTACGCAGCAGTACTGCAGGCGAGGTCTCGAGTCCGAGCGTGATGGCGTTGAGGATGATGAGCGCGGTAATGCTCCACTGGAAGCGATCGCTCGAGACGAGTGTATCAATGCGTGTGCGCAGCATGGCGGCGCTATGATAGCACATCTTGCAGGTGTACCACCACGCACGAGAGCCTCTCCGCTGTGCGGAGAGGCCCATGCTCGTGCCGTAGGGTAGACCTACTTGCGGCTCACGTTGACCGCATGCGGACCCTTCTCTCCCTGCTCGACCTCAAAGGTGACACCGTCACCAGGGCTGAGCTCCTCGAACGACACTCCTTGGAGCGCGCTCGCGTGGAAGAAGAGATCCTTTTCTGCACCCTCAACCTTGATGAAGCCGAAGCCCCCTTCTTGCTTGAGCGTAGCGATAGTTCCTTCTTGCATTTCGCAATACTGCTACTACTAACATCTCCAACCCCCATCCTGGCCGCACGAACGGCACACTTCTGAGCAGTCTTTGATAGGTGAAATATACTGCCATTGCAGCGAGAATGCAAGGGTGTGTGTGTTATCCACAGGCAGCGTGCTGTGGACAGGAGACGTGCGTGCGAGATATGATTGCTGCGCAGAGTTCAGAAGTAGTTATTGGGAATCTTTATATACAATGATATACAACAGAGTAACGATTCATACAACGTTGATATGGAGTGCCGCAGCTGCCCTCGTTGCAGCCGGGATCCTCGGGGCAGGTTCTGTGCACGCAGACACCGGTCGCCTTTCAGACGATACGCGAGCGGGTATCAGGGCAGTGAATCAGGAGCGCCTGCAGGACTTTCGTGCTCGACAGGATTCCCGACTTGAAGCTCGGCGTACCTACGTAGATGCGTTGCGTGCGTTTCAAGAGAGTGATCGCACCGATGCGGATAAGGATGATTTGAAGAGCGCCCGAGCTGCGTATCGCGAGGCTCTCAAGGCAAATCGAGCCGAGTACCGAGAGACACTTGCCGAGTGGCGCTCTGGCATGAAGGATGTTGCGCAGGCAGCAACGCCCGAAGAGCGCGCACGCATGCAGGAGATCAGGGCAGCGGTGAAAGAGCAGCGCGCTGAGCGATTCTCCAAACGCTGTGAGCGCTTCACCAACCGCACCGGGGTCCAGAATGGTTTTGCTGCGGTCTATAACCCCTTGTCTGCCCAGCGTGAGCAGTGGATGAGCGTCAAGTGTGATGCAGTAACCGGCGACTACTCAGTCGAGGCGGGTGCCGATGATGGTACTACCTATATCTATCAGTACGGGTACCGCTGGGACAATGGTTGGAAACGCTTCGAGTTCGACACGGTAGATGGGGAAAAGCGTGGTGGATGGATCATTGGTACCGGATTTGCAGATTTCGACACTGAACTGGATGAGAAATCTGATGCGACCCACATGGTCGCGTACCAGTGCAAGCGAGTGAACGGTCGCTTTCGTTGCGGTTGCTCGGATTCTGCGTGCACCCAGCCAAAGTGGGCACTTCAAACGCTTGACCCTGATGACGAGTTCGAGGAGCTCGAGGAGGTAATCGAGGAAACTGAAGAGGACGATGAGATCGTAGAGGACAACGAGGAAGAGGAGTACGACGATGCAGGTGATGCGGAGGAGGAGGCGTAACCGCTCAATCACGACGTAGACCGAGGCGCTCCCTTTGGGAGCGCCTCTCTCGTTGGGAGCCGCTAGTCAAACAACTCGATGAGGTACTCGTCGATATCGCGTTGATCGAGATCATAGAAGTACTTCTCGTCTCGGTGCAGGTCTCGGGCAAGGTCACGCCCAACGAAACGCCAGTGCCACGGCTCAAATATGTAGTACTCATTATCTGGTGGGTACGAGAGCGTGAAGCCATACTTGTAGGCGTTTCGGAGCATCCACTGGTACGCATCGGTGGTCTCAAAGCCGTCGAGGGCACCGTTGAGGGCCGGTGTCGTGAGGTCGATGGTGGTGCCGAGCTGGTGCTCGGAGTAACCCTGGTCGGCAGAGAAGGTGTTGGCGGTGCCTTGCCCGTAGACGACCGTGTGGAGGCCTTTGATGGTCGCTTGCTCATCGAACGAGCGGTACGCGCTTGCGACGAACATCTCGATACCATCATCCTCAGCTTCCTCAAGCATGTCCTCAAGAAAAGGTTCGACCTGTGCGTGGATGCGCTCGACATCGCTGTCGCCCCAGACCCACTGTCGATCGATCTCGACCAGTCGCTCGGGCGTGTAGTGCTCGTTGAGGAAGAACACTTTGCTGTACTTCTGGAGGAGCTCGGGGTCGGTGCGCGAGAGCTTGTTGAGGTCGGAGACGTCGTCGCCAATACGCTCCAACTCGCGCTCAAGCTCGCGCGCGACGTTCTCTTGCTCGGCGGCAAGTGTGGCAGCCAGCTGGTCGTTCTCTTCTTGGGTCAACTGGAGGGTGTCGGTTATGGCGGCAAGTTGAGCGTCGAATGAGTCCGTGATGACAGCCATATGCTCCTTCAACTGGGTAACCTCTGTTTCGAGAGCTGTTTGGGCTTGCCGCAAACGCAGCTCGGTGTAGAGGAACGTGAGACCTATGGAAATAGCAATGAGTGCGAGGAGGCCCGCCTCAATGATGTCCAGCGGGCGAAAGCGGCGCTTTAGGTGCGCGGGCTCTTGGTGGAGCGGTACATTGACCACATCTGCCTGCGGGGTCTCATTCATGGTTCCTCAGTATACCACGAGCGGTCAGCGCTCAGCCCTGCGAGCGCATCACTGACGAGAATCCGGGCGATGCGCTGAGGTGTGTCGTCGCTGGATCGTACTGTGCCCACCAGATATCAGCTGGTGGCTGGGTGTGGGGCGCGAGCGCGAGCGTGGTCGCCCACACGTCTGCCTCAACCGCGCTCTGTGCAATGACGTACGTGGCTCGATCGGACGGTGCTGCGGTGGGCTCTCTCGTGTCGACGAGGTGGCTCGTCTCACCTGAGAGGGTCGTCCACCGACGACGGTTGCTTGCTGAGGCAGCGAAGCCACGCTCTTTCAGGTCGATGGAGCCAATGCTGTAGCCCTCGCGGATCGGATCCTCGAGATGTATCTCGATAGGTGCATCTCGCTCGCTGGTGACGTAGAGGTCACCACCACCGTTGACCAGTAGCTCGCGGATCCCGAAGGATCGCATCAGATCCGCGGTGAGTCGGTCGACGAAGTAGCCCTTGCCGAATCCGCCAATATCGACCATACCTTCCTTGAGAGTTATCTTCTCGGGCGAAATCGTGAGCTCTTTCGTGGGATCAGGCGAGGTGACGGGCATGGCTTGGGTCGCGCGCAAAGAGTAGGAAGAATCGTACCCGCGTCGGAGCATCTCCTCGCCCACAAGCATGTTGAACACACCTTCGGTCGCTGTGTAGAAGTCGACACCCATGGCAAGGAGTGCCACGAACTCTTCAGGAGGGCTCACCACTTCACCTTCGGCGTTCAGGCGAGAGAGGAGAGAATCGTCGCGAAAGCGTGAATAGGTCGCTTCGAACGCCCGCATCCGCTCTTCAACGAATGCGCGCAGCGTGGCCTCATCGGGTGTCTTCTCGTCGAAGAGCTCTATCCACCAGTAGGTGCCAAGTCCGGGTACTGCCTCAAGTGCACGCATGGCGGGGATCTTGCTAGATTGCTAGACGCTCGCCTCTTCCTGTATGCGCGCAAGCGCATCGTTGAAGCCCTGTGGGGTCAGCGATGAGCCGCCCATGCGAGAGAGGGAGATATCATCGAGTTTGGTGCCAATGACCTGCGCTTCGTATGCTGCGTCAAACCCTCTCTGGTAGTCGTTGCTGTACTCACCTGCTGGCTTACCGTCGTAGAGCACGTCAGCTGCCGTAACAACATCGCCATCAAGGGTCACGGTCACCTCGACCTCGTGGGTCGTGCGGCGAGGCGTGAGGTAGGTCGCCGTTGCACTGTAGGTGCCATCGGCGTAGCTCATCACTTCTGCTTCTGGGGACGTATCCGTCGTTGTCTCGTCACCCACCACCTCGGTGGTGGTAGCCGCTTCTTCGTCATCCTCATTTTCCTCATCGCTCATCTCTATATCGTCAGCTCCTGTATCCTCGACACGAGCGGCTTCTTCGGTCGTGGTAGCCATGTCGTCTTCCATGGCGGCGTCGTCTCGGGTAAAGAAGTACGCGCCGGCACCCAAAAGGGCAATGATCAGCACGATGACAACAGCGATAGGCATACGTTTTTGTTAGTGGACAAACGTCGTCAAGTATACGTGGTGTGCGAACCAATGAAAAGTATGCGGTATACTACAACGACATGTTCGGACACCTCGTCAAGGTCATCGATGGTACTACGATGTATCGCGTGGTGCTGTACGCGCTTCTCGCGCTTGCCGTGTGTGCACTTATTCTGAGTCTCTCTGGGGTGACCGAACCGTTCGGCCCGCTCGCTATCGCTGGCTCACTCGTGGTTGCGCTGTGTGTCGGGTTCGTCCTCAACGTACTCGTTGCGTGGCCGTGGCGCGTAGCTCCCAACCACGAGTCTGCGCTCATCACTGCGCTCATCATATTCTTTTTGGTCGCGCCGCAGGAGCCCTCCGGATTGTGGATCGTCGCACTCGCCACTGCGGTCGCAACGCTGTCAAAGTACCTCATCGCCATTCGCGGTCAGCACCTCCTCAATCCCGCTGCCGTTGGAGCGCTTGCCGTCACGCTTCTGGCAACGTTCGATCCCATTCCCGGTGTGCAGGTAGGTGAATCAGTGTGGTGGGTGGCGAGTCTTCCGCTCTTCGTGCCTCTTCTCCTCGCATCATTTGTGGTCGTGTGGAAGGTGCGTCGCTGGCAGCTCGTACTCACGTTCTTGGGCGTGGGGCTCGTGGTCTATTTGTTCGAGGAGCTTCGCTTCGCTGGGTGGGAGGTTGACCCGAGAGAGCTCGCACGCGATCTGCAGATCTACGTCACCTCGTGGCCGGCGCTCTTCTTGGCTGCATTCATGCTCACCGAGCCGTTCACGACGCCGCCACGCAAACACCAGCAACTCCTCTACGCAGCGGTGGTCGCGTTTCTGCTCAACTCGACCCTGGTCTCGCCGCCGGCTTTTCCAATGAGTCCGGAGCTCGCACTTATTATTGGCAACATCATGTTCTTCCCCACAACGCTCGGGCGCAAGCTCGCCCTCACGTTCGTTGGTGCGCGCGAGATAGCCCACAACACGCTCGAGTTCGTCTTCACCAAACCGAGCGGCCTTTCCTTCATTCCGGGGCAGTACCTCGAGTGGACGCTTCCGCACACGGGTCACGACAATCGTGGTATTCGTCGCTACTTCACCATTGCATCGTCGCCCACCGAGGCCGAGGTCAAGCTGGGGGTGAAGTTCGGCGAGCAGGTCAGTAGCTACAAGGAGGCGCTGCGAGAGCTCACGCCGGGCGCGGTCGTCTATGCGGCGCAGCGCTCAGGAGATTTTATTCTTCCTCACGACACGTCCCAGAAACTTGCCTTCGTCGCAGGCGGTATCGGTATCACCCCTTTCCGGAGCATGACCCGCTCACTCATCGACTCACTCGACAAGCGCGACATAGTGCTCCTTTATGCGAACAACACGCGTGTTGAGATCTGCTACCAGGAGCTGTGGGATGAGGCGGCGACGCAGATGCCGTTCTCGGTAGTGCATGCCATTGCGAAAGAGGAGAACCTGCCGGAAGGTTTCGAACACGGCTACCTCACCGAAGAGATCATCCGCAGACGTGTGCCCGACCTCAAAGAGCGCACCTGGTATCTCTCTGGCCCGCACGGCATGGTCGTCGCGTACCAGAAGCTCCTCACCGGGCTCGGCGTGCCGGGTCGGCAGATCAAGTCGGACTACTTTCCGGGGTTGGCGTAGGTGAGGCCCACGCTCGAAAATATTCAGCAGGTGTAGTTCGTTCGGGCTCGTGGCGTTCTATTCCGGGGATGATGATGTGCGCGCGGTAGGTGCGGGTAGTAACTCACAACCCTTGGTGTACTTCAATGTCTAGTAGCACTGGCTGATGCGTGAGACATCGTGCTCGGCTGACCGCCTGAGACCGCGGGCGCCATCAAAGCCCCTGGCTACAGCTCATGCCTGGGGGTGTAGTGTGGGGTCTCGTACACCGAGCTCCCCAAAAAGGAAGGCCGCGGACTCACTCACGAGGGAGGGTCCGCGGCAGCGTGTCTGACTTGATCTTTGCCATACGCGAGTGTGCTAGTGAGTAACACTTTCACTATACGCTCGTGTCCGCCTTCGTGCCATCGCTTAGCCACTCGCGCGGCAAATCGTTCAAAAGAGTTGCAAGTTCACGCATCTCATCTGCAACAAGCTCTCGGAGGTACGCTTCATCCTCAGGGGTTGGAGTGTATATCTTCTCCGGGACATCTTTGGTGCGTTGTAGACGCGCGAAGTAGTGCTCGAGCTGCTCGCCTTTCAAACCGGTTGCGCGCACGAGCGATAGTATGCCGCGCCCGAGTACGTTCTTGCGCATGCGCTGCCAGAGCTTGATGACCTGTCTGAAGTACGTGGTATTGCGCACGCCGGTGCTGTTGTAGCGGAAGGCAAGATATTCGTCAGGAGGAAGTTGCTCATCTGAGAGACCAAGGAAGCGGTAGACCCGACCAATGACCTCCTTCGGGCGCTCCAGCATATCGTCGTTGTAGAGGACAAGCACGTTATCACGGCCATACGCGTCGAAGTATTTGGAGAGGTGGGTCGCGTAGCGTGTGTTCTCGAGAATGGGTGGGTAGCGGCGAACCTTCTCCTCGATGGGCGTGTCAACGGTGATGTGCCCGGTCGATATTGCTTGGTTGATGTGGGAGACCATACGCTTGAGGGGGTTGCGCAAGGTCACGATGATCTTGATGTCGGGGTAGTGTTCGCACACGGCAGGGAACGCGTTTGGGTCGGCGAAGTAGCCCGCGCAGACCTCCCCTATGACACTATCGGGCGAGCAGGCCTTGAAGTGTTTTGCATACTTAGCGAGCCCTTCCTCCGGCGTGTAGTAGCGATCAAAGAAGTGCGTTTCCTTGACCGCGGGGACGCAGATATCAGGATGCCATGCGAGCCACCAGTGCAGAGAGGTCGTGCCGCACTTTGGGGGGCCGATCGCGAGGAATGAGAGATCGGGCTTCTCGTAGGATGTTTCCGTGGTCACGTTGTTACTCATGCGAGCTAGGGTAGCACGAAGTGCGGGTGCGATGTAGGCACAGTACTCTGGAGCACCACGGGGCAGTCGTACCCTATTGGTACTGAACGTACACAGGCTCGGGATGGAGGAGGAGTGCTTCCTCGGGCGAGAAGATTCCTGTTGAGGGTGGTTTCAGATCGTTCTTGTAAAAGATCTTGAGGCCGGCGAACTGCACCGGCTCGGGCTCGATGTATGCGCGATACGTCCCACGCTTGAGATCGCGCGGGCCCCAGCCATCCATGTGGATGACGACCTGCACCTCGGAGGTGGGGCGGATGTCCTGGTAGTTGGTGACCATATTCTGCGTAAAGCGGTGGACGACCAACACTTTCGGAGGCAGTTTGTGCTCGCGGACGATCTCACTCAACCACTCGATAGCGAAGTTGATGTCGGCCGCGTCGTAGGTTCCGATGACGGTGCCGGGCGCATCGCCGCTCTTCATCGAGAACTCGGGGTCGATACCCAGGTGCACTTCGGGGCGCTCGAAGAACTTCCGGAACTGCGGCAGCTCACGCTGGAGCGTCGAGAGCCCCACCTGCAGATCAAGGAAGAGCACGCCGTCAATTTCTTTCGCCATGTCGTACCCGAGCTCGATGTGCTCGTCGGGCATTACGTTACGCCACATGCCATCTGCGCCCGCTGAACCCTGCGCGACCATAGCAATGTGATGAATTGCGGGAATGACCGGCGTGTCCGGGTCGGCGGCTTCCCACGTAGCTGATGTTGAGGCGAGCCGACGCAGCACCTCATCCCGTTCGAATTCGCCCAGGATGCCCATGCGGGTTGAGTAGAAGTTGCCGTAGTAGGCGATGATCCGATTGAAGGGAAGGAGCGCGCCTCCGTGCGGGTAGGGATTTTTTGGCGGCCAGCGTTTTTCCTCGACGGTCACATTCGAGTCGTCGTGGTAGCGCAGCGGGGAAGGAGGGGTGACGAGTCCGGTTGTTGTCGTTCCTGTGGTCGCGTCCGTCTCAATGATGCGCTCGTAGGGCTCGGGCTCCTCGTAGTCGACGAGTTCCAAGAGGAGTTCGTCGTAGCGCTCACGATCAAGTGGTAGGGGCCAGGCTGGTTCTGCGGGTTGTTGGTTTGAGGGGAGGACCTGCGTGGTCGTGGTTGGGGTCGTGGTCGTGGCAGAGGATGCAGGATCACGTTCGTAGACGGTGGGCTCATTGTACACGGCAATGATGCCGCCGGCGGCGACGATCATACCGGTCAATCCAGTTCCAAGCGCGATGCGTGAGCGGTCCATAGTGGAACAATCGTACCACATTACAGGCCTGGATCCGTGCCAGGATTTCACCGTATGGACGAGAACACCCTCTCACTACTCAGCGATCCCCACATCCGCAACCACCGGTAGGGACCGAGGAGTGATGCGGCAACGCTCCGGGCGCTTGCGCTTGCGGGGATCGATCAGGAAGCGCCGCTCTCGATCTCCGACATCGGCTGTGGGACGGGTGCGGCCAACATCGTGCTCGCTCAGCATACGCGTGCCACGATAACAGCGGTTGATCTCCTGCCGGCGTTCTTGGAGGACCTCCCAAGACCGGGATTTGCCGCGGGACCCTGCCTCTTCAAGGACACGATGCAGCTTGCGGCCTTCTACCACAACAACTTCTTCCTCGGTCACTCGGCGATGCTGGTCAACGAAGGCATGCCCTGCTACGTGCCGCAAAAGCTCAAACGTCACACGAAGGGGAAGCGACTGGGGACGATCGGGATATTGATAAAAGTAAAAGGTGTCAGGTACCTTTCAATAAAAGGTGTCAGAATAAAAGGTGTCAGGTCAGATAAAAGGTGTCAGGTACCTTTCAATAAAAGTAAAAGATAAAAGGTGTCAGGTACCTTTATGATACACTTTGCACATGGGAAGAGTACCGAGAG
>CAYWKE010000018.1:0-17971 GCA_964459075.1 uncultured Candidatus Saccharibacteria bacterium
GAGCCGCCGTGTTCGGTGAGATCGAAGATCGCCACGACCGAGCCCGTCTCCTCGTCGTACACGCCGCCGCGAAAGTCCTCAAACCCCGGGAAGATGCGTGGCCACTGCCGCCTGCCGGTCGTAGGCTCACCGTAGAGGTAGATGGGGATGGAGGCGTCGGTTATCTCAAAGAGGAAGTTCCGGTAGAGGTGCGTGTAGCGGGCAAGCTGCACTAGGTCGAGGGCGGTCGTCTCAAGCGCAACGCCTGAGGTGGCCACCCGTGCGCGCGAGGCGTCCATTCCCAGGGCACGCAGTTTGTACGCGAGGCGGCGCTCGAAGCGCTCCTCGCCCATGTACTGTGCCACCGTCTCCTCAGGCTCGCGCGACCAATCTTCCAAAAGCGGGAAGAGGAGATCGAAGAGGCGGTAGCGCTCGTTGTGCGCAATGCGTCCGTTATCGTTCGCGTCACCCACCGCGTACAGCGAGCGCTCCATGCCGATGTGCTCGCTGGCCACGAGCGCGGAGAGGAGGGTTGCGAGGTCGCCCACGGGCAGCTGCTCCTGCGCACCTGAAGCGAGGAGCGCACGGTTGTCGGTAAGATCGACCGCGAGGTAGTGCTCGCTGGAAAGACGTGGCGGCGTGAGGCGCTGTGCGAATGAGAGCGAGGAATTGTAACGCTCTTCGGTGATGATGATGGGTGTGCCCACCGGTACGGTGTCGTACAGCTCTTTTGCGTCATCCTTCTCAAGCCGGATGCAGCCACCCGAGACCGCAGACACGGCGGGCTTGCCGCTCGGGTAGTAGGGCCAGCCGTGGATGAAGAAGTTCCCTTGAAAGGGCATGTTCCAGGGCATGGTGACGTTCCCGAACGAGGAGTCGTGGGTCGGCTTCTTGCTCACTATTTCATAGTAGCCCGACGGGGTCTGCCACCAGCTCGAGGTCGCTGCGATAGCACGTATCGGCACACTGAGTGTGTCGACCCCATCCTCGACATACACGATGGAGCGAGCCGAGAGATCGACGAGGAGAAATGCCTGCCCGGATGCTCTGAGTTTCCGTTCTCTGCGGACGAGATAGTCCTCGGTCGTGGTCGCTGACTGTATTGCAGGCAGTGCTGCTTCCTCGACCACCTCCTCAACCAGGTTCTGTTCAGAGGGTGCTACCGAGGGTCGCGATGCGTGCGAGACCACGAGGTATGCGAGTAACCCACACAGGGCCCCGAATCCAAGCGCCAGCAGCGAGAAGCGTAAAAATGAAGCAAGAGAGCCGTGCATTTGGGCACTATGCCTGAAGGCGTGCAGGGGTGCAACTCATGCCGTGCTAGACTACCTGCATGAACCTTACGCACGAGACGGTGTTGGTGACCGGCGCCTCCTCCGGGATCGGCGCCGCCATCGCGCGCGCGGTGGGGGCTGCGGGTGCACGCGTGGTCGTGCACTACCACACATATGAGCAAGGGGCGCACGAAGCTATCGCGGACAACACGGCGACATCTATCGTCGCTGGGTGCGACGTGAGCGACAAGCGTGCCGTTGATGCACTGTTCCTCTCGTTGCGCGAGCAGGACATGCTTCCCACCGTGCTCGTCTCCAATGCCGCCGAGGCAGCAGGAGGGGACGTGCTCGATGAGGCGCGTTGGGAAGACCAGTACCATCGGGTCTTTCGCGCACAGCTCAATCCCATCCTCTCGTTCCTCGCACAGGAAGATCAGCGCGACGTACGCAGAAGTATCCTCGTCACAACGTCCATTTACGGCTCGCGCGAACTCGCGTGCCCCGACATGCCCCAGTACTCGGTGATGAAGGCGGCACTCAACCAACTCGTTGCGGTCCTTGCGAGAACGTATGCACCCACCGTGCGCGTGAACGCGATCGCGCCCGGGTGGACGGACACCCCTGCGTGGGAGGGCACGAGCGAGGAAGAGCGGCGAACCTACTCAGGACGGACGGCGATCGGCCGGTTCGTTGAGCCGGATGAGATCGCGGCGATGGCGTGCGCGGTCCTCGCAAATGATGCACTCACCGGGCAGATCATTACCGTTGATGGAGGTGCACACTAGGACACACCCGCGTCCTTGAGCCCGGGCTAGATCCGCGGTATAACGCTGGCACGCACTTGAGTGACCACACGGGTCGCAGAACATGCAAGAACTCTCACCACAGATGGCGCGCCTATTGGTGCGTTTGCGCGAGCAGCCGCAACTTGATAGTTGGAGCACCTACGATGGCCCTCGTTTCTCAACGAACGCGATCACGAGCCGCGCTGGCTCCTTCTACGAGAAGCTGCGCTACGCGGTCGACTACCAGGAAGAGAACGCTATACGGCGTGCGGCCATCGAGCGCATCCTTAAGCGGCTCATCGTTTTTGAACACTCGACGAACCTGTCGCGCGAGCTCCTCACGGATCTCGTACGCGCGGGCTACATCAAGAACGAGACCTTGCCCGAGGCGGTCGCGGATGACGTGCAGGGTATCATTGAGCGCTACCTTGTCCTCGTGCGTCTGGCGGGTGGCGACCCGCCGCTCCTGTGGTCCTTGGCGGCATGTGAGATCGAGCAGCACCTCTTTCCTCCGACCGAAGGGGAGGCGGTGCTCGACGTCATGTACAACGCAGCGCTCACCTACGTGCGACCCAAGCACGAGGGTGTCGTCGATGAGACATTCTTCAAGCTTGAGGTGTACATCGCGTGCCGACGGCTGTTCTTGCGGGACACGCCAGAGGAGATACACTTTGCGCTCGTGCGCGCGATGCTGCCTGCCTGGAGTACGGTGAGCGCCTCTGATGCAGAAACGCTTCGCACGCTTGCCGCTGCACTTCCCGAGACGCTCGCCCATATCGAGGAACTCCTTGCCTCACCGCTCCACTTCAAGATCGAGGCGCATCTCAAGAACGAGAGCATCTACTTCACGCTCTTGCGCGAGATCGTACGCCAGTACGGGGTCAATGCGCAGGAGGTGTTGGCGGACGAGGCGCGCCTCACTCAGAAAGTGCGCAGCATCCTCTTTGAGTTTTACCGCAAGAATCGTGAAAAGCTCTCGCGAGCTGGAACGCGCGCGGTGGTGTACATCCTCATAACAAAGGTCATCATCGGATTGGCGATAGAGTTGCCGTACGAGCTCATCGTGCTCGGCGAGGTGCACTACCTGCCGCTTGCCATCAATGCCTTCTTCTTCCCGCTGCTCCTCTTGTTCATGGTCAAAACGGTCACGTTCCCAGGGGAAGAGAACACGAAAGAGGTGGTGCGAGGCATGCAGTCGTTGGTTGCGGGGCGACCCCCTGCGGTCGTGTACGTGCCGGTCGCAGAGCGCTCATTCTCGGCGAAGGTCGGTTTCGCGCTCTTCTACCTTCTGCTCGCAACACTCTCCTTTGGAGCGGTCATTTGGCTTCTCACTATCCTCAACTTCAACCTCGCCTCGATGGGACTCTTCCTCTTTTTCTTGACGGTGGTGTCGTACTTCGGGCTGCGCATTCGCTACAAGGCGCGAGACTGGACCTTGGAGCGCGGGGAGGAGTCTGCTGCGGGCTTGGTGTGGTACCTCTTGTCGTTGCCGGTCGTGCGGACGGGTAGGTGGCTCGCGACCCGTATGTCCTCCATCAACATCTTCGTCATCTTCATGGACGTCATCCTTGAGACCCCGTTCAAGCTCCTCTTAGGCTCGTTCGATGCGTTCATCTCATTTGCGAAAGAGACGAAGCGCGAGTCTGTCTAGCGAGCGGCTGCGATACGCTCAAAGGTTGGTTCTGGGGTGAACACCTCGTCGAACTCCTCGGCGGGAATGACCTCGCGCGCAAGGTACTCAATGACGGTCATCTCGAAGCGCTCTCCGTCGACGAGCACGAAGATACGCTCGCGGGTGATCAGTAGTGTCGTGGGATCGACCTCGTACTCGATCTCGAGGCCGTCACGACGAACAAGGAACCGGGCCGGAGCGCCGGTGTTCTCGGGAAGTGCGAGTAACTCTGCGTCCGCAGGAAGGAACGGAAGGTCAGGTGTCGAGGTCGAGGTGAACCCCGTGTAGAGCGAACCGAGGTCGTGCGCTTGGTCGTAGGCAGTGCGCTCGGGAGGGAGTGCGGCTACTTCTGGACCCCAGTGGTAGAGCGACACTGCGTTTCTCTCTGCTCGCGACAGGAAGATCTGGTACGGGCGGCTGAGGCCTGTGGAGGTAAGGGTGACCTTAGCATTCTCGCTATGTTGCCAGGTCTCGAGTGTATCGACGCGTGGCAGCGTGGGCTCGCGCTCACCGAGCACGCTCGCAACGAACGCCGGCTTGTCCTCGCCTTCGCGAATGACCCGTTTGACATGGTAGATGGCGCTTGAT
Organism: uncultured Candidatus Saccharibacteria bacterium; assembly: GCA_964459075.1. Lineage (GTDB taxonomy): Bacteria > Patescibacteriota > Minisyncoccia > Phycocordibacterales > UBA12088 > CAYWKE01. The sequence continues at coordinate 4,299 of CAYWKE010000018.1, forward strand.
GCGCGCGCGGCCTCAGCTTCGTTGACCGCTCTGACCTCCTCAGCGAATGCGACCGCCGTAGCTGGCGCAGGGGTGGGTGCATGGGGGCCGATGTAGATGAAGGCGAGGAGCGCGGTTGCGAACACGACACCCCCAAAGAGCATGGTCGACGGACGCGTGAGCCACGAGCGCACAAAGGACACCAGCAAGCGCCTGCGTATGCGATGGTCGAGGTGCCGGGGCATGGGATGTCGGAAGGGGTGGGTCATAGGCCAAGGGTAATGAGGGTCAGTGCCGCCAGTAGTTCGCGCAATTTTGCAATGCCACGGCTGACGTTCTTGCGTACGGCCGGCTGCTCCATCTGCTCGCGCCGGGCGATCTCGTCGAAGGTCTGATCTTCAAGGTAGCGCGCTGTGACGAGGGTGCGCTGCAGGGGCGTGAGTTCTTGCAGTGCGTGCGTGACCCGCTCAAGATCAAGCTCGTCATCAATGAGCGTGAAGAGAGCATCGGGAGTCTCTGAGAGTTCGATATCCTCGACGGGGATGGTCTCCTTGCGCGTGCGGTAGTGATCGATGATGCGGTTACGTGCGATGGTGTAGAGCCAGCTGCGTACGACCACCACCTCTCTCGTGCCATCATACTTTTCATACGCTTTGAGGAAAATATCGCTCACCAGATCCTCTACGACATCGCGGTCACGCCCCACGCGGAAATATACATAGCTGTAGATCTTGTCCTTCCACGTCGTATAGACCTGGGTGAAGGAGGTGTAGTGGGCGACCGGATCATCCATGGCTGCAATCCTAGACGAACGAGTGTGAACCTGCAAGTGGGCGGAAACCATCATACTTCACTATACGAAGAAACCGAACGGTTGGGACGTTCGATCGCTTCGCATTGAATGTGTGTGTTGAACCCTCCAGTTGGCGTGCTAGTGAGCGCGGAGTTGCTTAATGTAGGCGCGGATGATGGAACGCTTAGCTTCGCGCGGAAGGAGAACCCGGTCGATGAGGTGGACGGTTCCATTCTCAGCATCGATGTCGGTCGCGATGATCTGCGAGAAGTCGACGAACGCGCGCTCGCCAATGGTGCGAACCCGCACCGACTCACCCTGAACCGTCTCGATGGAGCGTTGTGCGAGCACGTCCGCTGCGACGAGATCATCTGCCACAACGTGGTAGAGCAGAATGGAGGTCAAAATGTCGGGATTGCTGACGATGATGTCGACCGCGCGAGAGGGAAGCTTGCCGAACGCGTCGTTCGTTGGTGCGAAGACTGTGAAAGGTCCTTCGCTCGCAAGTGTGTCGGCGAGGTCTGCCGCGACGACCAGCTCGGTCAGGGTCGAGAGGTCCTCGGTCGCGATAGCGAGATCGGTAATGGTGTCTGCTTGGGCTGCGGGTGCTGCCGCAAAGACGAGCGCGAGCCCGCCAACGATGCTTGAAACTTTATGCATACGTAGTGATAGCTTAACAATGTAATAAGGAAAGAACCGGCTCCGTGAATCTATACGAGAGTTCGTAGTGGGTGTGACATCGTGCGCGGTCGTAGTGATGGCGACGTGTGGGGGAGCGGGACATGCACTCTAATCGCAAACAACTTGCAGTAGTTGAGAGAGCGGGTAGTGCGTGGTAGAGTTGTACTGATGCAACGACGCATGACCAAACACAAGCAAGCTATCCTTACGTGCTTCGAAAAAGCACACCTTCTATCGGCGGGGGAGCTGGTGGAGATGCTTGGACTCGACCCATCGACCGTCTACCGCAATCTCGAACGGTTCGTTGAGGATGGCGTGCTACGCAAGGTCGTCATTGACGGCAGGGAAGCGCAGTACGAACGCGCTGAGCACGAGCATGGCCACTTCGTGTGTGACGAGTGCCACACTGTTGAAGCTATCCACCTTCCGAGGTCACTGACCACACTCGCACCAGAGGGCGCACATCCCACGTCGTTTGAACTCACACTCCACGGCTCCTGCAAACGGTGTAGCTAGCTTGGTATACTGAGCACCTATGATCCGAGCAGTGATCCTCGCGTTCTTCTTGCTGTCGCCAGCGCTCCTGTCGGCACAAGGCACCGAGCAGCCGCGCATCCTTGAGGCGGTGGTGGTGCGGGTCGTCGCCCAGGGGGAAAAGGAGCTCGAACAGCTTGACCTGACCGTCGAGTCGCAGACGCTCGATATCAAGGTGTTGGGCGAGGGAGTGCCCGAGGAGCTCGTTCGTATCGAGAATGATTACGTGCCGGTTGCGGAAGGGCAGCACATCTTCGTGCGCGAGAATGTGAACACGGTCGATGGTGAGGTCGTCTACGGCATCATCGAAGTGAAGCGCACCGGTGCACTGTGGTGGCTCTTTCTTCTCTTTGCCGCGGTCATCATCGGTTTTGGAGGGTGGCAGGGAGTGCGCTCACTCATATCGCTCGCCGCGTCCCTCTTCATCATACTCTACCTCTTGGTGCCGGCGTTGACCGCTGGGTTGCCTCCCATTCTCACCTCTATCGGGGTCGCGTTTCTCGTGATGTTCGGTGCGGTCTTCTTCACGCATGGGTTCAATCGCAGATCGCTCGCGGCGTTCCTGGGCTCGATGGTGGCCATCATCGCGACCGGCCTGCTGGCGTGGCTGTCGGTCGAGTGGACGATGCTCACGGGTTTCGGCTCAGATGAGTCCATCTTCCTCAACATGAACACGGGCGGTACGCTCGATTTCTCGGGCCTCCTCTTGGGCGCGATCATCATCGGTATCTTGGGTGTCTTGGATGACATCGCCATCACGCAGGTCGCGGTCGTGGCTGAGCTCCTTGCGCTGCGCACCACGCAGAGTTACCGGGACATCTTCTGGCGCGCCATTCGCGTGGGGCGTGAGCACGTTGCGGCCTTGGTCAACACGCTCGTGCTTGCCTACGCAGGCGCGGCGCTCCCCTTGCTCCTGTGGATCTCGACCGCGAGCACGAATTTCTACCTGGAGGCCAACCGTGAGATATTTGCCGCAGAGATCGTGCGCACCCTGGTCGGCTCCATCGGCCTCGTGCTCACCGTGCCGCTGACCACCCTGCTCGCGGTCTACCTCCTGCGCTCACTCTCCCACGAAGAGCTCGAGCGCATCGGCGGACATGGGCATCATCACTAAAAGGCGGCGCCCCGGTCATGGTGACCGGGGCGTGTGAGATACTCGAAACTGGTGGCTCAGGTACGTATTGAGCTCCCACTCGAGGTACCCCCGCAGCGCGTCGATAGGTACACCGAGACAAGTGATCCAAAAGACAAACCCTCTCCTCTGTAGGACTCGTATGCGCGGCATAAGGAACGGTGTATCTAGGTTCTTATTGCGAGTACGGTTATGTTCAGCCCACTGACGAACCGCGGTACGTGTGCAGACATACGCGCATGTCACAGATATATGATCAGGTAGTGTGACAATCAGAGCTTGACCCCTCGTAGTAACAGGCATTGCGCACCTCGCTCCAAATTCCGTCTGCATGCTACTATAGCAAACAATGCTCAACTCCGTACGCGTTGGTCTCTTCCTTGCGGTGCGCTACATCACCAGGAGCAACATCTGGGCGACGATGCTTATCGTTGCCATCATGCTCCTGACGTTCCTCAACGTTGTCGTGGTGCGGGGTATTCTGGTGGGGCTTCCGGTTGGCGCTTCCATTGCGTACGAAGAGCAGTTCTCGGGCGCAGTGCTTATCTCGGCTCTGCCGGAGAAGCGTGCCATCGAGAAGACCTCGCGCGTCGAAGGTATCGTGGTGGATGCCCCCGGGTATGTCATGCACACGAGCCGTCTGATTGAGGGAAGTCGTGTCGAGGCGAACTACCAAGGGGTGCGTAAAGCGGGCGAGGAACCGGACAGCACGGCAGCAGAGATCGTCGGCATCGATCCCGAGCGAGAGGACATCGTGACGGGTCTCGCTGGAAAAACGCTCGAGGGTCGCTACCTGACGCGTGATGATCACGACGGGGTGCTCATCGGCAAGAACCTCCTCGACCGGTTCGCAGGCTTTGACCAAGGCGAGACCCTGGAGGGCGTGTTTCCGGGCGAGAAGGTACGCATCACCATAGGTGAGAACACCCGCGAGTTCACGGTTGTCGGCATCATCGACAGCAAGGTCGGGGAAGTGTCGCGTCGCGTCTTTACGCTCGATACAACGGTACGCAACATGGCGGAGCGGTTTGACACGAACGTCAACGAGATAGCGATCAGAACCGACAACACCGAGCCAAACGATGTCGTTCGCGATGTCATTCTTGCTGGTGGTGTGGGTGCGTGGGCCACCGTTGAGACCGCACGCGATGCGCAGGGGCAGTTCCTGGACGACATCGTGAACACGTTCGATGTCTTGAGCAACGTCATCGGCTTCATTGGTTTGGCAGTCGCGGCCATCACGGTATTCATCGTCATCTTCATCAACGCCATCTCACGCAAGCGCCAGATCGGTATCTTGAAGGGTATCGGCGTGCGTGGTATTGCGATCGAACTCTCCTACATTTTCCTCTCACTGTTCTATGCACTCATTGGTATCAGCCTGGGCATTCTCTTGTTGGAGTACATGCTCCAACCCTACGTTGCAGCGAATCCGATCGACTTCCCGTTCTCTGATGGCATCCTGGTCGCGCCGCTGCGTGACACCTTAGAGCGCAGCGTGTGGATGATACTGGCGACGTTGCTCGCGGGCTACCTGCCCGCGCGGCTCATCGTTCGCACGAACACCATTAATGCCATCCTCGGTCGCTAACATGTCCATTCTCCGCGCGCACAACTTGAGTAAGACCTACCACATCGGCGACGTGACCGTTGACGCGTTGAAGAACGTCTCGTTCTCCATTGACCACGGCGAGTACGTGGCGATAACGGGCCGCTCGGGTGCGGGAAAATCGACCCTCCTCTACCAGCTCTCGCTCCTCGATACGCCAAGCGCAGGTACGATCGAGGTTTCGGGCAAAGATACCTCCCGCTTCAGCGAGCGGAGAAAGACCGCACTTCGGCTTGCAACATTCGGCTACGTCTTTCAGGACTATGCACTCATTCCCGAGTTGACCGCGCTTGAGAACGTGAAGGTGCCGCTCCTCATGCAGGGGTGCTACCGTGGGTGTGACGAGCGAGCGAGCGAGATACTCGCAGCGGTGAGCCTCGGCGATCGTTTGCACAATCGCCCCAGCCAGCTCTCTGGTGGCCAGCAGCAGCGGGTCGCGATAGCGCGTGCTCTGGTTGCGCACCCCGCGGTCCTCTTTGCTGATGAGCCGACTGCGAACCTTGATTCGGAGACGTCAGAGACCATCATGACGCTCCTCAATGAGCTCCACCACAGTGGCCAGACCATTGTGATGGTCACCCACGAGGATATCTACGCGCACCGAGCCAAGCGCCTCATAGAGATGCAGGATGGGGAGATCATACGAGATGACGCGCAGTAGTGGGGAAAGCGCTCTCCCGGATAAATGAGAGGGTAGTGTATACTGAAATGCGATGCAGGGGATACGCAAGCACCCACTACTGGTGGTGTTGGGGGTTGCGGTCGTTGGCTTGATCGCACTTCTGGTACTGTCGCGCTCACCGTCTGGGGAGCTTTCGTTTGAGACGGTCACCGTGTCGCGTGGCGAGCTTTCCCACATGGTGAGCGTGACCGGGCGCGTCGAGCCGGCAACACGCGTGACACTTGCGTTCGATACCACTGGTCGTGTCGAGCGTGTGCAGGCGATCGAAGGTGAGCGGGTCGAGGTGGGGCAGACCGTGGCGAGTCTTGACACGGGCATACTTGAGGCACGTCGGCGAGAAGTACTGGCTGATCTCGCGCGCGAGCAGGCAGTGCTGACCGAGTTGCTCGCAGGTGCGCGCAGCGAAGATGTGGCGGTCGCCGACGCGCAGGTCGTGCAGGCTGAAGCAGCGGTCGCAAGCGCCGAGCGCGACCTCGAAGCATTCTTCGCACGAGGGTACCGCAGGGCGCTCGATGAGGTCAGGACCTACGCTGACCAACTCTTTGATACGAACACGGATTCTCCTGATTTCGGTATCGAGCTCACGACCGGCTCCACGAAGTACTTCATCCGTGCCGAGCGGGAGGAGGTCCTCTTGCTCGAGGAGTTGCGCAGCAGGTTGAACGCACACTTTGCTGCCTGGCGTGCACTCATCACTCCGAACGACGGAACCGACCCAGAGCAGCCACCCCTCACCACGCTACCGATCGACGTGCGCGCGGATGGGGTTGATGGACACTTGGACGCAGTGGGGGAGTTCCTCAGCGAGCTGGGCTCGGTCGTGAGCGAGTATCGACCGGAGAACACGACCGAACAGACCATCTACGACAACTTCAAGGTCGATATCGTTGGTGCGCAGACCGCCGTCGCGGCACTTGCGAGCGAATTCCAAACGATTCGAGAAGGAGTAGCGCTCAAAGCAGCGGCACTCGACGTTGCGCGCCAGCAGCGTACCCTTGCGGCGCGTGGTGCGCGCCCCGAAGCGGTCGCCGTGCAAGAAGCGCAGATCGAGCGGGTGCGCGCGAGTGTGGCTGGTGTAGATGCAGAACTTGATCGTCTGTACCTCATCGCGCCTCTCAGTGGTGTGGTGACAGATGTCGCGATCGAAGCGGGCGAGGTCGTTGCGCTCGGCACGGCCGCGGTCTCACTTATCTCCGATGGGGTCTACGAGGTGACCGCATTCATCCCCGAAGCAGATATCGCGGAGGTGCGGGTCGGGAACGAAGCCGAGCTCACCCTCGATGCGTTCGAGCGCAGCCGCATCTTCACGGCTGAGGTTACGAACATTGCTCCCGCTGAGACCATTTTGGATGGCGTCCCGACGTACGAAACAACGCTCGTCTTCACTGATCCATCAGAGGATATTCGCTCAGGTATGACCGCAGAGATCGATCTTCTAACCACCAAGCTTGAAGGCGTGCTGATGGTGCCCTCTCGCGCGGTCTTGCGTGAGGGAAGTCGGGAGTACGTTCGGGTACCCACGGGAGATGATGCTGAGCCATTCCGCGAGGTCGATGTGGTGACGGGCCTGCGGGGGAACAACGGCATGATCGAGATCCGAGACGGACTGACCGAGGGTGAGACCGTCGTCCTCTTTGTCGAGGAGTGATATGGCACTCATTGAGGTAGACAACGTCACCAAGGTGTACCCGGATGGCACCGAGGCGGTGCGCGGGGTGTCATTCGAGGTCACGCGAGGCGAGTTCGTCGCCATCATGGGTCCGTCGGGTTCGGGCAAGTCGACCTTACTTCACATCCTGGGATTTCTTGACCGTCACACTGAAGGCCGGTACACCTTCAACGAGAAGCAGTTCGATGAGTACGGAGCATCACAGATCGCTCACGTACGCAATCGCGAGATGGGCTTCGTCTTTCAGATGTTCAACCTCCTACCCAACGTCTCTGTGGTGGAGAACGTCATCCTCCCGCTCTACTATTCTGAAGTGCCGCCGCGGCAGTGGCAGCGACGTGCGCGCGAGGTCTTGGATCGCGTCGGGCTCTCCCACCGGCTCGAGCATACGCCTAAGATGCTCTCGGGTGGTGAGAAGCAGCGGGTCGCGATCGCACGTGCGCTGGTGACCGACCCCGATGTCGTCTTTGCGGACGAGCCCACAGGCAATCTCGATACGAAGGCGGGAACCGCCATCATGACCATGTTGCAAGAGTTGCATGACGAAGGACGCACCATTCTCGTCATCACGCACGAGGATGACATCGCAAAACACAGTAAGCGACTCCTCTACATTCGTGATGGGCTCTTGGAGCGAGATGAACCCATCCACGAGGACGAACGCATCATCCTGACACGCACATGAGATTTCGCCACGCAGTCGAGACGGCCTACCACGGCGTGAGCAGCAAACCCTCGCGGACGTTCCTCACGCTGACCGGCATCGCAATAGGTATCGCTGCCGTCATGACCATCATGTCAATGGGGGAGGGAGCGCAGCGATTCATCCTCTCCGAGATCGAGGGCTTTGGGGCAGATGTGCTTTCCATTCGTCCGGGGAAAGAACCATCAGGCCCCTCGGATATGGGCGAAACCCTCCTCACGGAGACCCTGGTCCAGGCAGATGTGGATGCGCTGATGCGACCGGAGAACGTACCACACCTGGCTGACATCGCCCCCCTCGTTATGGTGACCGGTAATGCGTCGTACGAAGGAGAAACGTACCGACCGATCATCATCGGCGGTGATGCGGATTTCTTCGCACAACTACTCGACCTCTACCCGTCGGAAGGGCGCCTGTTCACAGATGGGGAAGTGGATGATAAAGCGAGTGTCGCCATCATCGGGAGCGAGGTGGCTGACGAGCTGTTTGGTGAGCGGAGTGTGGTTGGGGAGCGTATCACGGTCGGCGACAAGAAGTTCCAGGTCGTCGGGGTGTTTCCGTCACGGGGCCTCGGCTCTCTGTTCGAGTACGATCGTATGGTGCTCTTACCCTACACCACCGCGCAGACCTACCTCATGGGAGGGAACCACTTCCACGAGATCATCATGCGGGTCGATGATCCCGCGAACATGGCGAAAACAGTGGCCGATATCGAGGCGACCCTGCGCGAGACGCACGATCTAGAGCCTGGTGATGAGGATGATTTCAACGTGACTACCCAAGAGGGTGTCATTGACCAGATCTCCTCCATCATCGGGGCGCTCACGGCATTTCTTACGGGGGTCGTTGCGGTCGCGCTGGTGGTGGGAGGTATCGGTATCATGAACATCATGCTGGTGAGTGTGACCGAGCGCACACGCGAGATCGGTCTGCGTAAAGCCATAGGGGCGACCAACGGCGATATTCTTGTGCAGTTCATGCTCGAGTCGGTCATCCTCACGGTCTCGGGCGGCATCATCGGTGTTCTCTTAGGAGGTGTGTTCTCGTGGATCGCTGCGGTGCTGATCGGGTACTACACTGACCTCGCGTGGATATTCGTCCTCCCCGTGGACGCGGTCTTTCTCGGCCTCGGGGTTTCCTCGATCATCGGGCTCGTGTTCGGTCTCTACCCGGCACGCAAAGCAGCGCACCGCTCGCCCATCGACGCCCTGCGGTATGAGTGATGAGTGCGTTGAAGGAAGGAGCATAGTAAGGTAGGATACTGCACACTGCCATCGTAGCTCAGTCGGTAGAGCGCCGCCATGGTAAGGCGGAGGTCCCCGGTTCAATCCCGGGCGATGGCTCCGGAGGTAACGTACGAGACAGCGCTATTTCGCACCCCTCTCAGCTGAGACGTACAAGTATAATTCACCCAAATGGGGCTCATCGAGTCACTACACACCTACTTCGGTCTTGATTGGGCGGCGTTCCTTTTGGGGACGCTGGGGTTGTACCTCGTGGGGGAGCGGAAGCGCATCGGCTTTCTTGCGACATTCGTGGCGCTCACGTGTGCCGCTGTTGTTGCTATCATCAGCGGCCAGTACGGATTTTTGGTCGGGAACATCGTGCAGGCGATGCTTGCCATGCGTGCGTTCATGCGTTGGCATGCACCGTCGAAGGAATTGGTGTACACTACCCCGCACACGCCAGCGTAGCTCAGTTGGTAGAGCAATTCACTCGTAACGAATAGGTCGCCGGTTCGAGCCCGGCCGCTGGCTCTGAGTGAAGCGAAGAGACTGCGGAGCAACATGCCGGGGGCATGTCGCGTCCGGGCTCGAGGGGTTGCCAGCTCGCATCAATCTCGAAGGGAGTTATTCCTGAGAATGTACACGCGCCAGCGCCATATGACCACACGCAAAGGTGTTTTCCCCACGCTACCCTCGCACGGTGCTCATCCTCTGCTATGCTTTGGTGTATGTCACCACAACGTGACGCGAATAGCGAAGAATCACACGAGAACGTGCCTGTGGACAATGCGGACATCCAGCCGACCGAGCAGTCCTCTACCCAACAAGCTGCGCCGCGATCCGAGGGGCACCTTGAGCATCACGTGTCGTCACAGACTCTCGAAGCAACCGTGGCGGCCTCCTATGAAGCGTGGAGCTTCTCATTAGGGGATGCGGCGAACACTGCCTGGCATGCCCTTACGCGTCATCCGCTACAAGTGCTTCTCCACGTAGTGGGCCTGTTCGGTGTCTACGTTGTTCTTACCGCGCTATTGCAGATGGTGGTCGGCCTGCTAATGCTTGGCATGGGTGCAACCGGCACTGCACTTCTCACCCTTGCATCAATGGCTGGGGGATTTCTCATTGGTGCCTGGTTCAGTCTTGCCCTCTATCGCTGGATACTTGAGGTGCTCGAGGGGAACGAGCCACGCTTCGGCGCGTTCTTTGAACTCTCACGGTTCGGGCAGATGGCTGCGGTCGTTGGTCTCAACATGCTCTCCGTACTCGGAGCCATCGTGTTCTTCATCGTGCCAGGTATGGCGCTCGCGTTGCGGCACTTCTTTGCGCTCTTCGCGGTCTTTCATACGGATAGCGTACAGGGAGCGTTCACCACGAGTGCCCACATGAGTCACGGGAACCTGCTACGCCTCTTCCTCTATCTTCTGGTGTTTATCCTTGTTACCTTTGGGGTCTATATTGGCGTCGGTGTGGCTCTCATCGTCTTCTTCATGGGAGCGCTCTTCGCGGGGCAGCTGGCAGCACTTATGGTCATTCCGTTGGTGCTCATTGGAGCTCTCGCCATTGGGTTCTTCTACCTCTACATGTTCACGGTACTGGCCGCGCTCTACCGTCAAGGGCTGACCCGTCCGCGCCCGACGCCGGTCCTCGCACAGCGACATGAGGGTCGGACGAGCGTACTCTTGTGGGCGTTCGGTGCGTTCGGAGCAGTGCTGTTTGCTGGAGGGATCGCGATCGGTATTTATACCGGTGAGCTTGCACAGGACGACTCGGTCTTCTCGAACCTGCAGGAGGCTCAGGAGAACGCAGAGCGTGCACAGGAGATGAGCGAGGAAGCCGAACGTGAGGTGGAGCGCTCATTGCGTGAGATGGAAGGAGAGCTTACCCCAGATGAGCAGGCGCAGGTTGAAGCGCTCTTCGAGCAGATGATGCGCGAGGTCGAAGAGGCCGAGACGCAAGCGAGCGTACAAGGCACTCAGAGCGATCTGCGTGGGCCGGCGATCGCTCTCTATCGCGGGTTGGAGGCACTGGTCCTTGATCTCCATAACCTCAGTCAGCAGGCGGGTGCGCTGTACTTACAGCAACGCTGAACGTCTCACATACATACGATGGGGCCGCCGCGCGCGCAAGCGGGCGGCGGCCTACTTTGCTATACTGACCGCTTATGCAGGAAAAAGCAGATATAGAAGCACGCATCGCAGAGATCGAGGCGGCGATGATGCAACCCGATTTCTGGAACGAACCAGCGGGAGCGCAGGCGCTCATCAAAGAGCATCAATCACTCAAGGATGCACGCGAGGGGGTCGGACGCTACGACCGCGGTGGCGCCGTGCTCGCCATCTACGCAGGTGCCGGTGGTGACGATGCCGAGGACTTTGCCGCAATGCTCTTCTCGATGTATCAAAAGTACATCGAGGGAAAGGGGTGGAGTTGGCACCTGCTCCACACGCACACTAACGACCACGGGGGCTACCGCAACCTCGCCATCGAGATCGATGCCAAGAACGTGTATGGGAAGCTCAAGCACGAGTACGGCGTGCATCGCCTCGTGCGCATCTCACCCTTCAACGCAGCCCAGAAGCGCCACACCTCCTTCGCGCTCGTTGAGGTCCTCCCCGTCATCGAGGATGTCGGCAAGATCGACATTCCCGAGAGCGACCTCGACATCTCTTTCGCGCGCTCCTCAGGCCCAGGCGGCCAGAACGTCAACAAGCGCGAAACGGCCGTGCGGGTCGTGCACACCCCGACCGGCATTGCAGCCCACGTGGACGGCGAACGCCACCAGCAGGCCAACCGCGACAAGGCCGTCGAGCTTATCCGGGGCAAGCTCGCGGCGCTCCTGGAGCGGGAACACAAAGAGACCATCGCCGAGCTCTCCCAAGATCCGGGGAAGATCGAGTGGGGCAACCAGATACGCTCCTACGTCCTTCACCCGTACCAACTGGTCAAGGATCACCGCACCAGCTATGAGGAACGCAACATTGACGCTGTCCTCAAGAACGGGGAACTGGACCCCTTCATTGAAGCGCATGCCGCGATAGAGTAGAATAGGCCGGTACCCCGCTATGATCTACTTCGATCGTGTCTCCAAGATATACAACGACGATTCTCACGCACTGTCGGAAGTGACGCTGTCTATCACACCAGGAGAGTTCGTCTCGGTCGTCGGCCACTCGGGAGCGGGGAAGACCACGCTCCTCAAACTCCTCTTGGTCGAGGATCGGCCGACCGATGGCTCCATCTACTTCCACTCAGCGGACATCCATGCGCTGAAGCGCAACGAGCTCACCAGTTACCGGCAGCGAGTGGGTACCGTCTTTCAAGATTTTCGCCTCTTGCCGAACAAGACCGCGTACGAGAACATCGCCTTCGCTATGGAAGCGGCGGGTCGCTCCGATGCTGAGATCGCCTCGGACGTGCCGCATGTCCTCTCCCTGGTCGACCTCGAGCACAAGATGTGGAACTTCCCACACGAGTTGTCGGGTGGTGAGAAGCAGCGGGTCGCCATCGCGCGCGCCATTGTGAATCAGCCCGACCTCATCATTGCCGACGAGCCGACCGGCAACCTTGACCCCATCAACACCTACGAGGTCGTGCAAATTCTCAAAAAAGTGAACGACCTCGGCACGACCGTCCTCCTGACCACCCACAACAAAGGCATCATCGACACCCTCGGCCGCCGCGTCATCACCATGGATTCAGGGAAGGTCGTCCGTGATGACTCGACCGGGCGGTACGTGTTGTAAAGGAAACAGGAAAGATGAAAAGAGAAACACGAACATGAAACAGGCAAAACGAATTGAAAAGAAGCTACTCCCCGAATTTTTCGGCGCAGTTGAGAGTGGGCAGAAGAAGTTTGAACTTCGGCTGAACGACGTCGAGATCAATGAAGGTGACACGTTGGTGCTAAAAGAGTGGGATCCAGAGATAGAGCAGTACATTGGTCGGGAGCTTGAACGAGAGTGCACTTATGCACGAGCGTTCGATATCAACGATTTATACTGGTCACGTGAGGAGATCGATCAATACGGCCTTCGGATAGTATCCCTGGAATAGTTTTCCTTTTGCCCTTTCGTTTTTTCTTTTTCATATTTCATTTTTCATGTTCCTCACCACCAAACGCATCATCAAAGCCGGGTTCGTCAACTTCTGGCGGAACAGCTTCGTATCGCTCGCCTCCATCATCGTGATGGTCATCACGCTGTTTGTGATCGGCTCGCTTATCTTTGTGAACGCGATGCTCGAGGCCAGTCTCGAGACCATCCGCGACAAGGTGGACGTCAACGTCTACTTCGCTATCGATGCGCCTGAGGAATCAATGCTCGCTATCCGCGATGCCATCCAAGGGTTGCCGGAAGTGGAGCGGGTCGAGTACGTCAGTCGCGATGAGGCACTTGAGAACTTCCGCATTCGCCACGCCAACGACGAGGTTTCTCTCCAGGCACTTGAGGAGTTGGACGAGAACCCGCTGAGGGCTAGCTTGCGCATCAAAGCCACTGAGCCCGAGCTGTACGAGCAGATCGTCAACTACCTCGAGGAGGATACGGGCGCACTCTCGGCAAGCGGCGGCCCCATCATTGACGAGGTCAACTATCGCGAGAACCAGCAGGTCATCGACAATCTCATCGCCATCGTTGATTCGATGGAGCGCTTTGGGCTCGCGGTCAC
>CAYWKE010000019.1:0-17143 GCA_964459075.1 uncultured Candidatus Saccharibacteria bacterium
TCCCTACATAGCACTAATTCCGCGGTCGCGGAATTAGTGCTATGGTTGTTGTTAGTACTGACGGCAACCATTGATCGAGTATCTCTGACCTAGCAGCACTTCAAATGACCTAGCACCCAAAACGTATGGATGAACTGAACACGCTACGCTCGCTAGAGAACCTCGTTGCCAAACAAACTCAACGAAAGAAGATAGAAGCTGCTGTGCTTGGCACCGTACTGGTCGCTGGTATGGTGCCTGTGGCTGTTCTTGCGCCAAATGCGCTCAGGATATTCAAAAAGTTGAACAGCTCTATCGATGAAGCAAGTAAAAAACAATCCATTCGTCGGGCCATCAATAGGTTGATCACCTCGGGTGATCTTGAGCGTACGTCTGATGGGGCAGGATGGACTCTGAGTGAGCACGGCAGAAGAAAACTCACGCATCTGGTTGCGCTGGCTCGAGACGAGCGACCAAAAACCTGGGATGGGAAATGGCGAATAGTGATCTTTGATGTTCCCGAGTCTCGCAAGAAGTTACGAGATACCCTGCGACACCAGCTCCAGGCTGCAGGGTTTCAAAAGATCCAAGACAGCGTGTGGGCATACCCATACCGATGTGAAGACATCATTGCGCTTCTCAAGTTCGAGCTTCACCTCGGGAGGTCACTCCTCTATTTGATTGCCGATACTGTGGAAGGGGACGGAGCGCTTCGGATCCACTTCAAGCTCCCACAAGATCGCTCGTGATCGTTAGAGAACGAGCGAACACGTTCTCAGGATAGAGAAGGCGCTCAAGAAGAAGGTACAACCACAGACACAGATACAGTATAGAGATACTAATACAGATACAGAATAGAGATAGCACTAATTTCGCGACCGCGAAATTAGTGCTATCTCTTTCTCATTCCATTCCCTATAGCATTACATTGAAATGAGTGCTGGGATGATTCTGTACATTGGGTGCCTGCACACGTAGGTTTGACCTTGAGAGGGGATGCGTTGAGCCGATCTCCCCAGCTTGTTCACGGGTTCTGCACGCTCTGAACACAGATATGGAACAAGAAACTCACAGGGTTATGCAGATTGCGTTTTGCTGAGAGAGGTGCATGCTAAGAGCAGTTCATTATTCTTTCTAACGAGACGCGTATGGGGAACGCACCAATGATCACAGGGAAGACTCGATTGCTCACCAGCATCACCGCACTACTTGCTGCTTGTGCGTGGTGCTGTATTCTCACTCCGGGAACAGCCCACGCTGATGCCCCCGATCCGTCTGACGCCTCTGATCCACGTAACTATCAGCTCTGGCTCTACCACGAGGCGAACGAACAGGGGCAAGCAGTCACCATCGTCGAACACGAGAGCGAGATTGAGGTGCCCTTCAACGAAGAAGTGGGTGTCTACATACCCTGGCCGCTCGAGCTCGATTTCTACAACGTTCAGGGAACACTGTTCATTACACGTCCCGATGGCTCCCGAGAGCAGGTCGGTCCCGATCTGCTCTCGTACAACTACGTCACGCTCACTGAAGAGGGAGCGTACGAACTTGACGTCTACGAGGAGCTCGGCATCTTTCTCAACCAGGTCCATCCCACCGGACCTTTCGCCTGGCTCCGGTCGTGGCTCCTCGCCCCCGTCATACCCATTGCTCATGCACTCGGTGGTGACTTCACCTACCTCACCACCCTCACTTTCACGCTTCGTGAGAAGAACCCCGCACCGGAACCCACGTGCAGCCTCACGCTCACGCCTGACACCATCGAAGTGGGCGGCGACGCCACTCTCACCTGGACGAGCACCGACGCAACAGATGCAGAGTTCATCGAAGGGCTGTCTGGGGATACATCACCAAATAGTCTCGGCTCGGTGTTCCCGTCGCACACAACGACCTACACGCTCCGTGTCACCGGCCCTGGCGGAGTGGCCGACTGCTCGGCCACACTCACCGTACAGCAGCCAGAACCCGAGCCGCCCACAGAGCTGACCCTGGGGGAGCAGGCGGCGGCGTTGGCGCTTCAGGTCGTAGATGCGCCGTACTTGGGAGATGGTGAAACGTTCGGCGGGAAGGGCTGGGACCCACTGCTGGGCGAGTACGTCTCACCCGCGAGCGTGTTTGAGGGGTACGCATACTGGAACAACAAAGTGCGGCGCGTGGAAGAGGGCGGTCGAGGTCTTGATTGCTCAGGCCTCGTCCACTGGGCGTTCAATCGTGCCAACGATTCGACTGCAAGTCGGTTTAATAACGTTGTGGTGTACGAGGGTGCAGATGGGCAGTACCGCAACAATACGGAGGAAACGCCGGTCGCCGCGAATGACCTTGCACCGGGCGATCTACTCTTCTTCTCTGCGGATGGTGATCCCGATACGTTCAAAGAGCACGTTGCCATGTATGTGGGAGGGGAGGGGGAGTTTGATGTGGTGGAGGCATTTGATCCACAAACCGGAATTATCAAATCGATGTATAGCGATCTTGCCGGCTCTGATGAGTACATCGGTCAAGTACGGAGATTATCGAATGCGAACATAAAAACACGAATCCAAGCAGGCTCACCAATCGACATAGCTCTCACCGACCCCGACGGAATCACCATCACCCCAGACACGTTTATTCAAACTGATGAAGAATTTCTCCGCGAAGTTCCTGGAGCATGGTACTATTCCGAAATGGTACTCGGTGAGGATGGAGCTCCTGCAGATGCGCTCTACTCACCCCACACAAAGAACGGCCGACACATTATTCGTGTCATCCCTCACAAAGATGTAGCTCCCGATGACACGTACTCTCTCACCTTCACTATAGGTAGCGAAGTTCACGTGCTCGCAGAGAGTGAACCCATTTCATCCATCCCGCTTCTTGGCTTCCGGGTTGACGTAGCGGGGGAGCGTGTTGAGTTGGTTGCACCCACGCCAAGCGACATACTCCAGGAGTTACGAGAGGTACTTACGCACGCAGATACGCGCACGCTTCTCCACAAACGCATTGACGGAAACCTCACCCTCATAGAACGCTTCGTCGAAAAAGAGCGCCCCGTGGTTATCCGCGTCCAGGTCCAAAATCTCACCAGACTTCTTGAGCGCCAATCCGGAAACGGCATCGACGAAGACAGCGCAACCCGCATGATTGCTCTTCTTGAGGAGCTCCTGCTACTATTGAAGGTATGAAGGTCGTTCTCAGTATAGTCCTCGTCATTCTGACCCTGACCTCGCTTGGCGTCTGGTTCACCAGAAGCAATGGGGCGCTAGAGAACGAGCCCAAGACCGAAACGGTCATACCAGCTAGCGCAACAGGGCTAGATGGCCAAGTGGTGAGCACGGAATTGAATGAGTATATGAATGAAGAGTGGGGGATTCGGTTTGAATATCCGCAGGATTGGGAAGCTCGTGAGAACTCTTTCGAAAACTTCTACTCAAAATTCAACGTAACCATGTACCCAACTAAGGGAGGGTACAAGGGCCGGCCCGTTGTACTAAACATCGTCCTTCCTGAATTCGCAGAAAACACATTCAACGGACTCGATAAGGAAACTCGGCCTGTGCGTGTGGATGGCGTGGATGGCCTCCAGCATACCTACGCATTCAGGAGCAGCACGAACACGTCCATCGTTCTTCCTTTTGGGGAGTACACGCTCCTGCTTGGTACGAACGGTCACTACCCCGACCTCTTCGAGGGTATCCTCAGCTCCTTCGAGTTTCTTGAGGGTGAGCAGTAAGTACCTAAATCAAAGTTTAAGGTGCACTAACCCCATGAGGATCCCTATCCCGCTTGTTGTGGTAGCTGCGCTCTCGGCGCTTGGGGTAGTGGTGTATACCTGGCAAGGCGAGCCGACCGCTGACTCTGCGGTATCCGACGACGCAGTCTCAGTCGCAACTACAACATCCCAAGGCGCCGAAGACCTCCCACCCATCACCCGCGAGCGTGTTTGAGGGGTACGCATACTGGAACAACAAAGTGCGGCGCGTGGAAGAGGGCGGTCGAGGTCTTGATTGCTCAGGCCTCGTCCACTGGGCGTTCAATCGTGCCAACGATTCGACTGCAAGTCGGTTTAATAACGTTGTGGTGTACGAGGGTGCAGATGGGCAGTACCGCAACAATACGGAGGAAACGCCGGTCGCCGCGAATGACCTTGCACCGGGCGATCTACTCTTCTTCTCTGCGGATGGTGATCCCGATACGTTCAAAGAGCACGTTGCCATGTATGTGGGAGGGGAGGGGGAGTTTGATGTGGTGGAGGCATTTGATCCACAAACCGGAATTATCAAATCGATGTATAGCGATCTTGCCGGCTCTGATGAGTACATCGGTCAAGTACGGAGATTATCGAATGCGAACATAAAAACACGAATCCAAGCAGGCTCACCAATCGACATAGCTCTCACCGACCCCGACGGAATCACCATCACCCCAGACACGTTTATTCAAACTGATGAAGAATTTCTCCGCGAAGTTCCTGGAGCATGGTACTATTCCGAAATGGTACTCGGTGAGGATGGAGCTCCTGCAGATGCGCTCTACTCACCCCACACAAAGAACGGCCGACACATTATTCGTGTCATCCCTCACAAAGATGTAGCTCCCGATGACACGTACTCTCTCACCTTCACTATAGGTAGCGAAGTTCACGTGCTCGCAGAGAGTGAACCCATTTCATCCATCCCGCTTCTTGGCTTCCGGGTTGACGTAGCGGGGGAGCGTGTTGAGTTGGTTGCACCCACGCCAAGCGACATACTCCAGGAGTTACGAGAGGTACTTACGCACGCAGATACGCGCACGCTTCTCCACAAACGCATTGACGGAAACCTCACCCTCATAGAACGCTTCGTCGAAAAAGAGCGCCCCGTGGTTATCCGCGTCCAGGTCCAAAATCTCACCAGACTTCTTGAGCGCCAATCCGGAAACGGCATCGACGAAGACAGCGCAACCCGCATGATTGCTCTTCTTGAGGAGCTCCTGCTACTATTGAAGGTATGAAGGTCGTTCTCAGTATAGTCCTCGTCATTCTGACCCTGACCTCGCTTGGCGTCTGGTTCACCAGAAGCAATGGGGCGCTAGAGAACGAGCCCAAGACCGAAACGGTCATACCAGCTAGCGCAACAGGGCTAGATGGCCAAGTGGTGAGCACGGAATTGAATGAGTATATGAATGAAGAGTGGGGGATTCGGTTTGAATATCCGCAGGATTGGGAAGCTCGTGAGAACTCTTTCGAAAACTTCTACTCAAAATTCAACGTAACCATGTACCCAACTAAGGGAGGGTACAAGGGCCGGCCCGTTGTACTAAACATCGTCCTTCCTGAATTCGCAGAAAACACATTCAACGGACTCGATAAGGAAACTCGGCCTGTGCGTGTGGATGGCGTGGATGGCCTCCAGCATACCTACGCATTCAGGAGCAGCACGAACACGTCCATCGTTCTTCCTTTTGGGGAGTACACGCTCCTGCTTGGTACGAACGGTCACTACCCCGACCTCTTCGAGGGTATCCTCAGCTCCTTCGAGTTTCTTGAGGGTGAGCAGTAAGTACCTAAATCAAAGTTTAAGGTGCACTAACCCCATGAGGATCCCTATCCCGCTTGTTGTGGTAGCTGCGCTCTCGGCGCTTGGGGTAGTGGTGTATACCTGGCAAGGCGAGCCGACCGCTGACTCTGCGGTATCCGACGACGCAGTCTCAGTCGCAACTACAACATCCCAAGGCGCCGAAGACCTCCCACCCATCACCCGCGAACCCTCCTCAACCGATCGGGAGGTGTACATCAACCAGAAATGGCGGTTTAGTTTTGAATATCCAGAAGGGTGGGAGGTCATATCGCCTGTGTTTGGTGGACCTGTTACCCTATTCAATATGTCGTTGAATGATCCGAATAAGTTTATGCCGGTCACTATCAATATCACTCAAAAAGAATGGATAGATGGTGTACTTTCTGAATTCCAGCAGAAAGGAGTGAATACCGACCCCGAATCAATTGCCTCAATAGAAGCTGATATTGTTGAGGATACAGATTGGTTAGGGAGGTCAGCACAGTCAGCGTACATACTAATCAATGACGAGTATTGGATCGACATCTCAGTTACGAATAGTTACGAAACAGAGCGCGAACTCATCCGCTCCACCTTCCGCTTCCACGAACCCCTTCCCACCCTCGAGGAGCTGGGTATCGAGCCATACGTCCCTTAGTAGCGCATGGAAGATATCGTCGACCTCAGCGGTAGCAAGCCAGTTAGTCGACCCACGATACTACGGTTTGCCGTAGGAGGTATACTTAGCGGAGCTGTAGTCTTCCAGAAACATCCCCAGGATATCCTCACTCTGTCCCCATGCACTTCATGGGGTATCCACAGCGTACCTGACATCGGCAGAGCTTCGCGCTAGAATAGAGCGGTGGGACCTCTCTTGAACCGCACCTTTTTCAACTTCACGATCACGTTCTTCGCGATCGTCATCGTGGCATTCTCGATAGCGGTCATGGCGAGCGTCATCGATGGCCTTCCTGAAAAGGAGGAGATCGAGCTTGAGGCAGGGCAGTCGTTCAGTAAATAGGGTCGAATAATTGTGATGGTCACGTTGTTAGAAGCTCCGCAGCCCAAAGGGCTGCGGAGCTTCTCACCTTCACGCCGCTCTTCCTAGCGAGCGCACATCTGTCCTTACCCAACAACTCGCTGCGAGGCCAGAATTGCGAACACACTCAACACACAGATCGCGAGCCCGAACGCAAGTGCGAACTGCACGGTGCTGGGTATGTTGGTGCGAGTGTATTTTGCAGGGATGTACGACTTGAGGTACTTCCGAGGGATGGACGAATTGACATGTTTCTGCATACAAGGACGCCTAACGAGTGAATAATGTCGTCACTCTGTATTATTGCACCTACCTCAACACTCTGCTATAGTCGCTGTCAACAGGCTCATGACAGCTGGTCCCCGCTCAAAAAGGGGTAAAGGGTATCCACCCGCCGGCCGAGGTCTTACTCAGCCCTCCTGCATATGCGGAGAGGTGGTAAGAAGGTCGAGCCCGTCACTAGCGGGCCTGTTTTGTACCAACAAAGCCACACATTATGGCAATTACCAAGGACAAGAAAGTAGAGATAAGCGAAAAGGTCGAGGGCATCGTGCGCGATGCGGTGACGGTGGTGTTCGTGAACTTCCACGGTCTGCCGATCGGCGAAGAGCAAGCGCTACGCGAGAAGCTGAAGGAAGAGGGGGTGGCGTACTACGTCGCAAAAAAGACCCTCGTTGAGCGTGTCTTGGGCGCAAGCTCGGTCTCGGGTGAGCAGCCTCCGTTTGAAGGAGAACTTGCCATCGCCTATGGTGCTGACGCGGTGGCTCCGGCACGTGGTGTATACCAGTTCGCAAAAAGTAGCGACGGCAAACTTACCATCCGCGGTGGTATCTTTGAGGGCTCATTCAAGAGCGCTACCGAGATGACCGAGATCGCTCAGATCCCTGGGATGCAGGAGTTGCGTGGTATGTTCGCGAACGTCATCAACTCGCCCATCCAGGGGCTGGTCATGGCGCTCGACGCAATCGCGCAGAAAAAAACTGGTTAAAGGAATTAGAACCTTACTAGAAATTCAAAAGGCAAAGCGCAAAGGTCACAACCACAGGTCAAAAGTCAAAACTGGCACGTTGGATCTTGCAACTTTTCGGTTTTGCGCTGTAGCTTCGAGGTTTGCTATTTAAGCTTTGTGTTAATACATGTATATGTCTGACGATGTAAAAAAAGACGAGGAGGTGACCACCGATGCGCCGGCTGAGGAGGCAGCACCTGCTCCTGAGGAGAAGAAGGACGAGGCACCAGCAGACGCTCCGGCTGACGAGGGTGCTGAGGTTGAGGTTCCTGAGAAGTTCAAGGCGATCGTCACCCAGATCGAGGAGATGAGCGTCCTTGAGCTCAATGAGCTCGTGAAGCTCTTCGAGAAGAAGTTCGGCGTCTCCGCTGCGGCGGTCGCAGTCGCAGCACCAGGTGCTGCAGGCGATGCTGCGGGTGATGATGGTGGTTCGTCCACGGTCAACGTCGAGCTTGCAGACGCTGGTGCCCAGAAGATCGCGGTCATCAAGGTCGTGAAGGAGATCTTGGGCTTGGGTCTCAAGGAGGCCAAGGACCTGGTTGACGGCGCTCCTGCAATGCTCAAGGAGGGTGTTGCCAAGGAGGAAGCCGAAGAGATCAAGGCGAAGGTTGAAGAGGCTGGCGGAAAGGTGGAACTTAAGTAACCCAACGTCGCGTTAAGGAAGAAAGAAACGTACGAAAGCACCGCCGCGCCCCGTAGGGGCGCGGCGGTGCTTTCAGTACACTACATACCCTCTATTTGGATGCCGACCACATGCGGACCCCACTGTGCTTCTCTCGTATCGTAGCGGCCGGACGCATCGACCTCGGTCACCACAAAACGAAGATGCTCGAGGTCTGCGTCCCACCCAGCGCGCATCGTCCGTGTTGAGAAATCCTCGATCTCCCCACCGACCCGCATCACATGATGAATGGTTGCTCGGTCGCTCTCGACAGACCGTAGTTCAAGCTCCTCGACGGTGTTCCCGAACGTGGTAATGGCCGCTACCTGACCCTGAAGTAGGTAGACCGTGTGCGGCAAAGCGTAGACAACCTTCTTGTGCGGAAACCGGTAGAGGATGATACGCACCTCATCGGTCTTTTCATTGATCGAGACGACCTCAATAGCGTAGTTATTCGCTGATGGGTGGGGGAGGAGGCGTGTCGAGCCTGTGATCACTTCGTAGCTCAGGTTCCCGGCGACCGAATTGAGGAAGAGCCTTGCTGAGGCACCCTCATTCGTGATGGAGGTCACCACGAGCGTTGCGTTGCTGCCGGGGAGGGCAACAGGCGCCGATTCGGTCAAACGCAGGTCGAAGGTCTCAAGTGTTGCGAGTGTTGCTGCCTTGGAATCGGCAGGCATGGTTCGAGGCTCTGGGGTAGACGGTTGCGTCGGGGCGGGAGTGGGTTGCGTGGTCTGCGGTTGTTGCGACGGCGTGATCCCCTGCTGCGGCGTGGGGGCGGTCTTCTGCTGAGGCTCACGTTGAGCAGTGGTCTCGATTTCGGGAGGAGTACGTTCACCTGGTGTCGAGGTGGCGCTTTCGGTAGAGGATGCCATGCCGCCTTCTGCAAGCTCCTCAGGGAAGCTCCATCCAGAGCCAAACTCTTTGAGGAGGAGTAGGCACAGGGCGAGAGCAAAAACGACCGCAGAACCAATGAGTACGTTGTTCATGGTGACATGGTATCGAAGACTGAAGAGAAGTCCACAGGTTTTCAACAGGTCAACTAGCGTTTGTACGGTCTTAAGTTACCCTGTTGATTAGGAGAAGCACAAAGAGTAGAGAGGAGAGCTGGCATGCCGTTCAAAAATCGAGATGCCAAACTTGTGGACGACGCGTTCACAAGGTGGGTTGGCAGGATTTGCTTCTTTGGGGCCCTGACCCTAGTGTTCGGAACGGCGGTGTACGTGTTGCCCGCCATTCGCTTCTTGTGGGGCCCCTAGACGGGCGCCCGGCCGACGGCCGGGCGCCCTCCTCGTTTTTTATGATACAATCATCCTCAACGACACGGGGGAGACTGTCGCGCGATACTTGAGGTTCTCACAACGACGTTATGGATCCGATCACCAAACTGCTCGGGGGTGTTGTGCGGGTGCGCCTGCTACGCCTCTTTTTATTCAACCCCGAAACGATGTTTGACCGCGACACAGCTGCGCGTCGTGTTCGCACGCGCACATCGGTCGCGAGCCGTGAACTTTCATCACTCGTGAAAGTGGGGGTCCTGAAGAAGAAGCAGCGCACAACAGCAGGGAAGCGTGCCGGATCGAAGCGCAAGATCACGGTTTACCAGGCAGATGCCTCATTTGAATACTTTGCATCACTGCGCGCCTTTCTCTTGGATACCCTCAGTATCTCGCACGATGAGCTTCTCAGCGAACTGCGCAGCCACGCGCGGCTCAAGATGGTCGTGTTGAGCGGATTCTTCCTGGGTGCGTGGGAGCGTCGACTCGACCTCCTCCTCATCGCCGATCGGGTTGATGAAGAAGGACTTGCCAAAGCGGTGGGGCAGCTTGAGGCACATCTCGGGCGTGAGCTCTCCTACGCATTTCTCTCGCCTGAGGACTATCGGTACCGCGCGAGCATCCAAGACCGCTTGTTGCGCGACGTCTTCGACTACGATCACGAGGTCATCCTTGACCGAATGGGACTGTAGATAGGTCCGTTTGGAGCACGCGTCGATGTGTGGTACTCATTAGATATACGTTGGGGAATGCCGCTTCAGGGTCGTTGGCGGTACACTGCATATTCAATCGATTAGTTGTTGTTACTAGCTAACTATTCTTCTATGCCAAACTTTACGTTCGTAGAGATGACGCGCCAGCTGTTGATGCAGTCATTCGCAGATGTCTGGCTTTCTGTCGCAGGGCTGTTGCCTGTGCTCATTGTTGCACTGGTTGTTCTCCTTATCGGCTGGGCTATCGGTGGAGGGATCGGTCGCATCGTGACCCGTCTCGTTGACCGCTTTGGTGTCGATGAGGCCCTGGAGACCGCGGGCCTCGAGACCTTCCTCGAGCAGGGTGGATTCAAGCTCAAGAGTGCAGCATTCGTCGGTGCTCTGGTGAAGTGGTTCATCTTCCTCGTATTCCTCATTGCTGCGCTTGAGATGTTGGGACTCTCTGAGGTCAATGCGTTCTTGCGTGGGGTCGTCTTGGGATACCTGCCGCAGGTCATTGTCGCAACGTTCATCCTCATCATCGGTGCCATCCTCGGCGACGTGGTACACAAGTTTGCGACCGGGGTGAGTAAGACGGCACAGGTCGGCTCGCCGGCTCTCATCGCTTCGACGGCGCGAGCTGCTATCTGGGTCTTTGCGGTGCTATTGGCGCTGAGCCAGTTGGGAATTGGCGAGGCGTTCGCGCAGACCTTCTTTGAAGCGCTCGCATACGGCTTGGCACTCGCGTTCGCGCTCGCGTTCGGGCTTGGAGGCCGCGAGGTTGCAGGCCGTCTCTTGGAGCGCGTGGAGAAGGGGTTTGAAGGTAAACACTAGACTTCCCAACACCTCATCCACAGGATGTATGCACCCGACCCTGCACACCTGCGGGGTCGTTTGCGCATGTGTGGATTACTGGTGCCCCTCCTGCCTGACGGGAGCACGGAGAAGCATTTGACAAGCCCTCAAAATCAACTATACTGCTACGCACGATCGTTTATGGGTATCAAATCAAGTCGCCGGCGGTTCTGACTCTCACGTGATACGGGGGTGTTGTGAGCCGCGGGAACGCGGTTTTTTTTGACGCACATACTGCTGATCGGAGGGTCTTTGACAACTCCATACAGCAACGAAATTCCTTTCTTTGGGCGATGTGGCCCAGAGGAAGGTCGGGCGGTGTTCGTGTGCCTCTGTTTCCAAAGACATCACAAAGGTCTTTCTGTCGCAGAGGAGAACGCGCGAGCACCACAAAAAAGCAATCACGAGCGAAAAAAAGAATCGTTATGCGGTCTTCAGGTTTCCTGAGAGGAACCTGAAGGAAGAGCGTTCGGTGGATGCCTTGGCTTGAAATGGCGATGAAGGACGTAGCATGTCTGCGATAAGCTTCGGGGAGGTGACGAGCAACCTTTGATCCGGAGATCTCCGAATGGGGAAACCCCACCGCTTTTGGCGGTGATGCTGCACCGTAATTGGTGCAGCAGGCGAACCCGGGGAATTGAAACATCTTAGTACCCGGAGGAACAGAAACCAATACGTGGAGTGTCTTTTGCGCGGATCAGTTCGCTGATCTCTGCAAAAGCCATTCCCGGGATTTCCTGAGTAGCGGCGAGCGAAACGGAACGAGCCCAAACCCGCACACCAACTTTGGCATTGTGCTTGTTGTGCTTCACGAGTAAGCAGATAAGTTCGATGTATGCGATGCGTTCTATACTTCACAAAGAAGTTCGGAGTACGCACGCACAACGATGCCAAAGTTGGTGTGCGGGGGTTGTAGGGTAACGGTGGCATGCTTGCATGTGCAGAGTTACAAAGTGAGTGGATAGTGGAACTCGCTGGGAAGCGAGACCGCAGAGGGTAACAGTCCCGTACGCGAAATCCACCTCATCTCTGTTGTCGTTATTCCTGAGTAGCGTGGGACATGAATAGCCTGCGTGAATCTGCCGGCACTAACCGGTAAGGCTAAATACATTTCAAGACCGATAGTGGACCAGTACCGTGAGGGAAAGGTGAAAAGAACCCCGAGAGGGGAGTGAAATAGATCTGAAACCGAACGCTTACAAGGAGTCGGAGCGGTGTCTCACTGCGTTCGTCACCGCAAAAGAAAAATGAAAATCGAAACAGGAAAAACAAAAAGTAAAAATGAAAAAGTAACTGTACGAAACAGTAACATTTACTTTTTTTATCTTCGTTTTTACCTTTTCATATTTCCTTTTTCCTTTGCACGGTGGTGAATGGAGTGAGACACCGTCACGGCGTGCCTATTGAAGAATGAGCCGGCGAGTTACTGTGCGTGGCGTGGCTAAAGGGAGCAGCCCTGGAGCCGTAGCGAAAGCGAGTGTGAACAGCGCGTTTGTCGCACACAGTAGACCCGAAAGCAGGTGAGCTTACCATGAGCAGGGTGAAGCGACTGTAACAGGTCGTGGAGGCCCGAACCCGTTGGTTGTTCAACGCCTTGGGATGACTTGTGGTAGGGAGTGAAAAGCTAATCGAACTTGCTAATAGCTGGTTCTCTCCGAAACAGCTTTAGGGTTGGCGTTGCGTGTTCCCTCTCGGGGGTAGAGCACTGGAAGAGTTGAATAGGGCGAAAGCTCGTCACCTCTATCAAACTCCGAATACCGAGAGATCAAGAACGCAGCAGTTAGACTCCGGGGGCGAAGCTCCGGTGGTCGAAAGGGAAACAGCCCAGATCGCCAGTTAAGGTCCCTAAATTCGTGTTAAGTGCAAGGAAGGAGGTGAGATTTCTGTGACAACCAGGATGTTGGCTTAGAAGCAGCCACCATTTAAAGAAAGCGTAACAGCTCACTGGTCAAGAGATCTTGCGCCAAAGATGATCGGGGCTAAACACGATACCGAAACTGCGGACGTGCGCATCACATGGAATGTGATGTGCAGGTATAGAGTATTTTGTATTTTGTATCTAGTATGAAATTTACCGTAGGTAAATTTCAACGACGCGGAGCGTCTCTGCTAGATTCTTCATACTTGATACTAGATACTTGCACATCGCGCTTCGCGTGATGCGCACGTGGTAGGAGAGCGTTCCAATCTGCGATGAAGCGGAAGGCGGAAGCCACCGTGGAGCGTTTGGAAGTGAGAATGCCGGTACGAGTAACCGCAATGCGGGTGAGATCCCCGCACGCCGAAATCCCGAGGTTTCCTTGGCGATGGTGATCAGCCAAGGGTTAGTCGGGCCTAAGCCGATCCCGAAAGGGGGAGGCGATGGACACAGGGTTAATATTCCCTGACCTCGCGTTAGTGCGATGGAGTGACGGAGATCTGTAGTCTGAGCGTATTATTGGCTTTACGTCCATGCTCTGAGGACGGTGCTTAGGTAAATCCGGGCACCATCAATCCAAGGAGAGTGGAAAGTTCGCGGCTTCGGCCCTGGACAATTCAGATGAGCGGTCTTCCAAGAAAAGCTTCTAAGCTTCAGCTAACGTGAGACCGTACCTAAACCGACACAGGTGGGAAGGTCGAGAAGACCAAGGCGAACGAGTGAGTGCTCCTCAAGGAACTCGGCAAACAAGCGGCCGTAACTTAGGGATATGGCCTCCCGTGCACATCGCGCTCTCGCACGATGTGCAAAGGAAAAAAGAAAAGTGAAAAAAGAAAAAGTATGGGGTCGCCAAAGGCGACACGACACTTTTTCATCTTTCATGTTTACTTTTTCCTGTAAGCATCGCGCATGGCGCGATGTGCACGGGCGCAGCGAAAGAGTGCCTGGCGACTGTTTACCAAAAACACAGCTCTCTGCAAACTCGTAAGAGGACGTATAGAGGGTGACGCCTGACCAATGCCGGAAGGTTAATCATGGATGGTGTAATGACTTCGGTTGTTATGCTGGGCTATGCAAGCCCCGGTCAATGTCAGCGATAACTATAATCGTTCTAAGGTCCTGCACTTTTGTGTGCACGCACAACAATAGTGCAGGAGGACTGGAACGATTATAGCGGTGAACAGTTTCTAACAGAATTACATCAAACAGCAGCTACCTTCCTATCGAGTAATTGATAGGTAGTCCACTACGTGACCAACAAGAGACCAAATGTCACGCCCCACTTCGGTGGGTGAAGATAGAGTCCGTCTGTAAGGAAAAGGCGAGCGAAATTCCTTGTCTGGTAAATTCAGACGCGCACGAATGGTGTAACGACTGGGCAGCTGTCTCGAGGAGTAGCTCGGTGAAAATGCAATACCGGTAAAGATGCCGGTTACCCGCGGAAAGACAGAAAGACCCCGGGAGCTTTACTACAGCTTCGTATTGGGGCAGTGTTGTGTATGCGTAGCATAGGTGGGAGAGGTTGAAGCCATGGTTTCGGTCATGGTGGACTCGCCAGTGAAATACCACCCTTACATGATGCTGTTTCTAACCGGACCGGCAAAACCGGCTCGAGACAGTGCGTGGTAGGTAGTTTTACTGGGGCGGTATCCTCCTAAAGAGTAACGGAGGAGTCTATCAAGGTTGGTTAGGCGCGAATGGAAACCGTGCCGATAGTGTAAGAGCATAAACCAGCTTGACTGCAAGGGGGACATCCCGAGCAGGTGCGAAAGCAGAGTCTAGTGAGCCGATGGTTGCCTTTAGATGGCGCCAGAGATCAACGGATAAAAGTTACCCCGGGGATAACAGGCTAGTTCCGCCTAAGCGTCCAGAGCGACGGCGGAGTTCGGCACCTTAACCTTTGTGTTACACAAACATCGGGGTGCCTAGAAGAGTAATCTTCTACAAAAACAAATTGGCTATAACGGTGAACTCCATGCACATGCCTGGTATATCCTTGATATACTGAACTGCATGGACAATACCGTGGGAAGTCTAACCACATTCCAGAAGTCTGTTGTGATTGGATCAATACTTGGAGATGGCTATCTCCGCATTGTTCCTGGAAGAAAGCACGCGTTTCTTGAGATCAATCATGCCCTCGAGCAACATACGTACGTCAATTGGAAGTATGCTGCACTTCAATCAGTATGCGTCTCCGGTCCCAGAGTTAGAAAAGGGAACGGCAAACGCATCGCATATCGCTTCTTCACGAAGCAACTTCCTGAATTGACGCATCTAATGCACCAGTTCTATATCGGTGGCAAGAAGATGATTCCAGAAACAGTATTCCTTGATCCAGTTGCACTCGCAGTGTGGTTCATGGATGATGGCAGTCGATGTCGAGCTGCAGACGTGTATTTGAACACACAGCAGTTCGACCTCAGAAGTCAGGAGCGACTCCTTGAGGCTCTGCGTGAGCTCGGGCTTGTCGCCACCTTGAACAAGGACAAAGAGTATCACCGTATTCGATTCTTTAAGTCGAGTATCCCAGATCTCTTTGCTTTGATCTCTGACACGATGCACTCGTCGATGAACTATAAAATGGGTTATGACCCCGTAGAGACTACACGCCGATCTCCTACGTTCAGACCGTAGGATGAAGATATAGTCCGATCCTCCCAGTAATGGGAGCCATCAAGCACGACTTGATGTACAACTGACAGCGATGTCGGCTCACCACATCCTGGGGCTGGAGAAAACATACCTTCTCTCCCTTTTCGAAAGGAAAGGGTAACAGCAACAGATCTCAACAAGTCTGAAACTGACAGTAGTGTGTTGCGTTTGTTTCAACGCGGAATAACACTACTGGAAACGAGCTCAAAACGGTGAAGGCTCACCCACACATCAGTACTTGGGACAATATTTGGTCCCAGGTATAGTGACCGTGTGAAAGCTGACGCCGTGGGAAAGACGTATTCTGAAGTACAGTGTGCATACCTTGCCGGATTCATTGATGGTGATGGCGCGATCATGGCAACCATTGAGCGCCACACTGAAAAGAAGTTCGGGGTTCGCATTCGAGTAACACTCAAGATAACCCAACGCGATCAAGCGCCATGCGAATGGCTTGCGAAGACGTACGGAGTTGGTCGGGTGCGCGCAAATCGCATGACCACTGAGTGGATCATTCGAGATCAGAGAGACGTGCGATCACTTCTCTCGAATATTGAACCATACGCGCTGGTAAAAAAGCGGCAAGTACAACTCGCACGCAAGATACTTGCACTGACCGTTGGGTCAAAGCAGGATCTCGCGCGGGCGGCACACTGGGCAGATGCATTGGCGGGTTACAACGTTCGGTCCAAAAACCGAAGGAAGAACTATGCGTCAATGATCCAAGAATAGGTCTCCTGTAACGACTGAGCGCTGTGAGTTTTGGCTCACACGCGAGATAGTGAGGTGAAAGAAACTCACTATAATACGGCTCGCACCTACGTCTCATGTGGTGACACATGGTGATAGGGTGGTGGCATAGTCTGATACTCGTAGGAATACGAGGGAACATGCAAATTGAGGTCCCAAGGGTTTGGCTGTTCGCCAATTAAAGTGGTACGCGAGCTGGGTTCAGACCGTCGTGAGACAGGTTGGTTCTCTATCTTCCGTGGGCGTAGAATTTTGAGGAGAGCTGTCCCTAGTACGAGAGGACCGGGATGGACTGACCTCTGGTCTACCTGCTGTTCTGCCAAGAGCATCGCAGGGTAGCTATGTCGGGAACGGATAACCGCTGAAAGCATCTAAGCGGGAAGCCGACTCCAAGATGAGAATTCATTTGAGGCCCGTGAGAGACGATCACGTTGATAGGCACCAGGTGGAAGCGCAGTGATGCGTTGAGCCGAGGTGTACTAATGCGCCGATCAGGCCTCTCAGGATACCTGAGATCGTACGACGATTCTCGCTCAGGTGAATTGTGCCCATTCGTTGCTGTATAGAGAGGTCAATGATGAGACCTCTGATGTGCAGAGTTGCCTTGAAACCACCCCCGTAGCTCAACGCAGAGCGCCCGCTTGCTAGTGGGAGGTTGGTGGTTCGAATCCGCCCGGGGGTACCAAGGCCCGTTCTTTGCGAAAGGCTTCCCTTTCGCTGCACATCAGAGGTCTCAGATACAGCCTCGTGATCTGGTGGCATGGCGAGCGGGCAATACCCGTTCTCATTCCG